>JBEGTT010000031.1:0-13056 GCA_041179245.1 Pseudomonadota bacterium | reverse complement strand
TACAAATGGGTTGATGGGAGCATGCCCAAAGTGCTTCGGTTTATATTAAGTAAAACAGGCTCCAATGCTGGTTTAGTCGACAGACTAAAGGCCGTTTCTGGGATTCTGTGCCATGGAAATGAAATTGCTCAGGAGCTAATTCAGACGCGTTGTACCCGAGGGGCAGACATTGCTCGACAGTTGCGTTTTTCTGAGTCAGTGGCCGATGGAATTCATTCATTGGATGAGCATTGGAATGGACTGGGTAATCCGCAAGGGCTGAAGGGCGCAGAAATTCCGTTTTTTTCCCGAATAGCCTTATTAGCACAGGTAATTGATTTATTTAACCAAGCAGATGGGCCAGAGGCAGCAGTTCGCGAGGCTGGGGAAAGGAGCGGCTCATGGTTTGACCCGGAACTTGTGATCGCTTTTAGGTCGTTGTCGAAAAATCCTGTTTTTTGGGAAACGCTTAACGCTCCCAATATTGATCGTATCGTTTTGAACCTTGAACCCGCTCACGCAGAAATTGTCCTTGATGATGCGTACTTGGATAATATTGCCGAGGCTTTTGGGCAGGTTGTGGATGCAAAAAGTCCTTATACGGCGGGACATAGCGCTCGAGTTGGTTTATATACGGCTCTTTTGTCCGAAAAGATGGCACTGCCAGCAGAAAGAAGGCGTTGGTTAAAGCGAGGCGCTCTCCTGCATGACCTTGGCAAGCTTGGAGTTAGTAACTCGATTCTAGACAAGCCGGGTAAGTTAGATGAAAACGAATGGGCTGCAATGAGAAGCCATGCCGCACTAACTGGTTCTATCCTCGGTAAGATTTCTGCATTGAAAGAACTTGCTGAGGTTTCAAGTGCTCATCATGAACGACTAGATGGCATGGGATACCCACTCGGACTTTCAAACGACCAAATATGTCTTGAAACACGAATTATTACGACCGCAGATATTTTTGATGCAATCACCGCTGACCGCCCTTATCGAAGAGCGGTTCCCGTGGAAAAAACGCTTTCAATCATGGAAGAAAGCGTTGGTGCCGCATTGGACCCCGTATGTTTTAATCACCTCAAAGAGTTGGTTCATACTTCCCCGGAATTTTTCCCCACATGAGTTGGTCGCCGGGGGCTTTTTACCTTGAGATAGAAAATCATGCGATTCGACCTAAAAGTACCATTCCCTGAAAAAGATGAAGCTAAGAAGCTAGGCGCTAGGTGGGATGCCGCTCGGAAAATTTGGTTTATTGAGGGCAAGGACAATGGCCCATTTGCGAAGTGGTCGCCGAAGCCACATGATGGTGCCGCTGCTCCAGCTATTCAGCCCAAGGCAAGTTCCACCGCCAAGCCAGCTCAATCCGATGGCAAGGTGTATGTGGGAAGCCAATACGTTAAACCGTCGGTGGTTTGTGATTGCCCTCCGTGGGAAGTCTGTGATAAGTGCAGGGAGTTTTCGTCTGCGTAGAAATAAAGCCTGCTGAACTCTTACTTCTCTTTCTTACCAGTGACCGCCCTCACGCCTGATGAAGCCACATCCACCGCAGTATCAACCACCGCCACAGTAGCTTTTACTGCTGTAGAAGCCACAGAAACAGCCGCATCAGCAACTGAGTAGACAGCGCAGCCGGTGCCAGACAGCAGAAGGAAGGTTGTAAGTACGAGTGTACGGAATGGCATGGGGCAACCTGTTCAGAATTGAGAATGTGCAAAAGAAAAATGCCATCCCGAAGGATGGCAGGCGTATTTTAGCGCAGGCGGTGATTACCAGATTACTGAGCAGGTGCTGCAACTGGAGCCTGAATCTCAGTCTTGGCCACTTTAACCTTTTTAGCCTTGTGCTTCATGACTTGGTGGTGTTTGGCGTGTTTCTTCCCGTTATGCTTGGCGTATGCGGACATAGGGGAGAGCGCTAAACCCATTGCGATGATAAGTGCAGAGATCAGTTTTAAAGATTTCATAAAATTTCCTTGTAATCATAATAGGAGGGGTTCATGTTGATACTTTGGGGTTGTTGGATTCCCCTTTGTGGTGCATGTGGTACTTGTTGAATCCCAAAAGTAAAGCGATAGGGGAGAATGCAGCTGCGGTCACCCCTAGTAACAGCTCGGCCAAGCCTTCCATGATGGTTTCTCCACAAAGTTTTGATAACCATCATCTGCAGTTATTGTGCCAGTGAAGCAAGCGCTCCCAATACCGACCTTACAACCGAACTGCTATGGAAAATCTTAAGGCTAGTAGCCGCAGAGTAGCCGTGAAGTTTTGCCCTCTGAGATTTTCCTTGCGCTACAAAGCAAAATACCACCCTGAAGGATGGTATTTACTTGAAACTTTTGGCTCCCCGACCTGGGCTCGAACCAGGGACCTACGGATTAACAGTCCGGCGCTCTACCAACTGAGCTATCGAGGAACGGAAGCCGCGCATTTTAATGATGGGGCGGCCTTTGTCAAGTAATTTAAGACATTACTTCCTGATTTTTCCCTGATGAAGCCGTTGAGCCATAAAGTTTCTGGCAGCAACTTCCGTTGCGGCAACAATGCCTCGCCGCATGTCAGCTTCTAAGGTGGATAAGGTCGAGTTATAAAGAAGTTCAGGCAACTCACTCATCAGGTGCCGGCTGATATTGCGTGAGACCTCACTAACCAAAATTTTCAGCGTAGCCGAATCAATTCCAGAAACCCTGTCGTCGCCTAAAGTCTCGTGGGATGGCAGTAGCACTTGGCTATTTTCAAGTGTTGGTAACTCCGGCTGCTGGGTGTGTATCAACGGCGGAGGCGCTAAAGGTTCTTTCTCCGAAATGGCTAAATTCAGGGAAAGTCCACTGAGCGGGGATTTCTTTGCCGCCGGTTTGACCACGTCCTCTAACTTTGGCACCGCCAGACTTGGCAACATACCCCTTCGCCGACTGATGTAGGCTTCGGCTCGATCAACCAAGTGGTTATCTTCGTCAAATTCAGCGCTGTCCATCAGCAAGCCCCTTTTCTGGGTTCAGAGAGATCAATCGATTGAATGTTGTACCCGCGCTCCTTATACGCTCTAAAACGAGCGCGGGCAGGTATCCGGTCTTCATCATCTTGGCCAACAACCTCAATTAGCGCATCTACGTCGTCCAAGTTTGGTGGTAAATCGGGATCAAGATTTAACACGCGGGCTGCTGAGGAAAGTACTTCAGGCGACGTTGTCAATACGATGGGCGTCTGGCTAGCGAGAGGCGTTTCTGCCCGGCAATGAGGGACAAAACTGGTTTGGTCAAAAGTCCATAACAGCCTATCTAGATTGTCCAACGGGCCCTGCGACCGGCTAAACACCACCAGATTTTTACCTTGTGCGGCAGCTTTTCTTAACAAGTTGCAGGTCGCCATCCACTTATCTTGGGCGTTATGGTAGAAAAACACGTTGGGCATATTGGTATCGCGCTTAGGCTAATAAACCGGCTTTGTTAATCAAGTAATGCGTCAACAACGGAACAGGACGACCAGTGGCCCCCTTTTCACCCCCTGATTTATGGGAAACTCCAGCAATATCTAAGTGCGCCCATGTGTATTTCTCAGTGAAGCGCGCCAAGAAACAGGCTGCAGTAATCGAACCGGCGTAACGCCCGCCAATATTCGCCATGTCCGCAAAATTGCTCTTGAGTAACTCTTGATAGTCATCCCACAATGGCATGTGCCACGCGCGATCGTGAGCCTCTGTACCCGCATCCAACAACGATTTGGCCAGCGCATCATTGTTTGAGAATAAACCACAGGCCACAGCTCCTAGTGCCACAATACAAGCCCCGGTCAAGGTAGCCACATCAATCACAACTTCCGGATCAAAACGCTCGGCGTAGGTCAGTGCATCACACAGAATCAAACGCCCTTCAGCATCGGTATTCAGAATTTCAATCGTCTGACCCGACATGGACGTCACAATATCCCCTGGTTTGCTGGCACGGCCACTGGGCATGTTTTCACAGGTCGGCACGATTACGGTTAAATTGATGGGAAGTGCCATTCGAGCTACCGCCTGCATGGTGCCCAGCACGCTGGCTGCACCACACATATCGAATTTCATTTCATCCATATCCGCGCCGGGCTTCAATGAGATGCCGCCGGAATCAAACGTAATACCCTTGCCAACGAGCACCACGGGTTTGCTCTTCTTAGCGCCCCCGCGATAAGAAAGCGCAATGAGTTTTGGTGGTTGTGCGGACCCTTTGGCCACCGACAACAGCGAGCCCATCCCTAATTCGGCCATATCGGCCTCTTCAAGAATCTGGCATTTCAGCTCGAAGGTCTCAGCCATCTTCTGTGCCTGTTCGGCAAGATACGTTGGCGTACAAATATTGCCCGGAAGATTACCCAAGGTGCGCGTCAGGGATTGGCCTTCGGCAATCGCCATCGCTTGCTGCAACGCAATTTCAACCTCTTTGTGTTCATTTTTCGGATCAACAATCAGAACAACCTGATTCAACTTGGGAGGTGTCGGTGGGTTTTTATGCTTAAAGTCGTCAAACCGATAAGCGCATTCTTCCAAAGCCAGCACCCATTGGCGAACACGCCAAGCCAATGAGGATTTTTTTGGGCCGGTCTCAATTAGAAAAACAACAGCTTCTGATGATTGGCTCCCAACAAGGCTCTTGGCCGCTGCTTTGCACGCATCCCGGTAGGATTTTTCACTTATTTCCCGTTCTTTGCCTAACCCAACCAGCAAAACTCGATCAGCAGAAACACCGTGGAGTTTTTGTAACAACAAGACGGAACCCGCTTTACCATCCATGTCGCCCCGTTTGCAGAGTTCAGCAATGCCTCCCCCCGCCGCTTTATCCAGCGATTCAGCAGATGCCGATAGTTTGCCATTCTCGAAAACGCCAACTACAACGCAACCAACCCTCTGTTTATCGGGGCTACCACTTTTTATGCTAAATTCCACGACTTACTCCACGGCTGTTAAGTATCCCAGCCATTATCCCTGCTTCCATTTCAAATCGTCAAAAGCATGATCTTCGCCAGTGCCGCCCGGCGTGAATTTGCCCAAGCTGCCGCTGGTATTTCTGTGGCATTACTGGCGATTCTGACCTCCACACAATTAATCCGTCTGCTCAACGATGCCGTTGGTGGTCGCTTGGCGCCAGAGGCTGTGGTGACCATGCTGGGTTTTACTGCCCTAAATTTCATGCCAATTTTGCTGGGACTGACCCTATTCATGTCGGTGTTGGTCACTATGTCTCGCAGTTACCGTGATTCAGAAATGGTGGTCTGGTTTATTTCCGGCAAATCCTTATTGGGTTGGGTTTCTCCCGTACTCCGCTTTGCTTGGCCCCTAGTGCTTGCCATTGCCCTGTTATCGACCTTCTTGACCCCTTGGGCCAATCGAGCCAGCGCGGAATATACTGAACGACTGGGCACCCACAACGACGCCTCACAACTGGCTCCAGGGGCATTCAAGGAAAGCGAAACGGGGGGCCGGGTTTTTTTCGTCGAGAACTACAGTGAAAACTCACAACAAGTTCGTAATATCTTTGTCACTAATACGCTTAATGGAAAAACCGGGGTGATATTTGCAAGCCACGGGCACCAAGAAGATAACGAAGATGGACGTTTCATGGTGTTGGAAAATGGTCGCCGGTATGAGGTTGAGCCGGGATCTGCTGAATTCAAAGTGATGAACTTTGCAAGTTACGCGGTATTTTTGCAGGACTCCCTCGCAAAACCCGTCGAAGCGATTCCGAATCGACTGTCTATCTGGGAACTTCTACAAATCAACACCGGCCCAGCCAAAGCTGAAGTTCTGTGGCGGCTCAGTCAGCCTGTCTCTGCAGTTATCCTAGCGTTACTGGCAATTCCTTTATCGTTTATCAACCCCAGATCAGGACGCTCAATGAATATGGTTCTAGCCATCCTGATTTACGCCATTTACAACAACTTGATTACGGTATGCCAGGCGTGGGTCACACAGGGAAGGCTCTCCTTTCTGGAAGGCATGCTAGCGCCTCACCTGCTTATGCTCATCCCGCTCTGTGGCATGACCTACCTCAGAATGACCGCCAGCAAACCTGCTTTCTGGCACAGGCGCTAATCAGGGGATGATGGATATGTTCGGACCACAAACCCTTTACCAACGCTATGTCAGCAAAGAACTCGTGAAGTCTATTTTGCTGGTGCTGATTGCGTTCTTGGCGTTGTTTGGTTTCTTTGATCTTGTTTACGAACTCAAAAGCGTTGGCAAAGGCGTTTATTCTTTCGCGCTCGCCGTCAGTTATGTTGCGCTAGGGTTACCCGGCAGGCTTTATGAATTGGCTCCGATTGCTGCACTGATCGGCGCATTACTCGCTTTATCTACGCTTGCACGCCACTCTGAAATTACCGTATTGCGAGCTTCTGGCATGTCCACACGGAATCTGCTTGGGTTACTGGCTCGCCTTGCTATCATCCTTGCCGTTATCACCCTGCTTATCGGTGAACTGGTGGTTCCATTTACTGAACGTATTGCCCAGCAACTCCGTACTCGCGCCCTCAGCAATGTGGTTGCTAAAGAATTCAGTTCCGGACTATGGCTTAAAGATGGGCGAACCTTTGTTAATGTCAAATCTGCCAGCCCGGATGCGGAGTTACAAGGCTTACGTATCTATGAGTTTGACGATGCCGCCCGCCTGAAAACAGTGACAGATGCTGGTTCTGCTACGTTTTCCCCACCCGACGCATGGAAGCTACAAGAGGTAGTTAGAACCGAGATGGATTACAGCAAGGAGCAACCAAAAGGCAAAGTTGAAAAAATATCCACGGAAATCTGGCAAAGCGCCCTTAACCCGGACATTCTTTCTGTGCTGATGGTTGCACCCGAACGCATGTCAATTTTTGGGTTAGCCACCTACTGGCAGCATTTGCACACCAACAATCAAAAAACACTACGGTACGAAATCGCTTTATGGAAAAAGCTTTTCTATCCGTTATCTGTACTGGTGATGTTTGCGCTGGCTATGCCTTTTGCCTACTTCAATAGCCGTTCCGGGAGTGTTAGCCTTAAGCTATTTGGCGGGGTCATGCTGGGAATTTTCTTTCACATGCTCAATGGACTATTTTCCAGTTTAGGCGTTATCAACGCTTGGCCCCCCATTGCCAGCGCCGCAGCCCCATCCGCCCTGTTTTTGTTCATAGCGCTGGTACTTATTGGCTGGTCAGAACGACGCTAAACCTTGTTGATTAGCCGTGTATCAGCAATCCGGTCATGAAGAAACTGGCGGTCACGATCAACAAGACTCCAAAGAATGCCGACACCACCAAGCATGACTCCGGACCACGCCGCGCAATACCGTAAAACGGCTTGAAGGGGGCGCAAAGGCCCTCCGCTAATGTCAACAACCTGAATCTTCCAAGTTTTCATCGCCAGCGTTTGACCACCACGAATCCAGAACCAACAGAAATAAACCAGTAACAGCAGGAAAAAATGTACCCACAACACACTTGGATACACGGCAATACCTATAAAAACGCCGAATAAGGTTTGGGGCAATAAGAAGAAGACAAGGACAACAGCCCCCAATAAAAAGCACTCATAGACCATGCTGGTCATGCGGCGGAAAAAACTGGGGAAGGTATAGGAAAACAAGAAGAGACGGCCCGTAAGCAGACTTTGCATTGGAGGTGGCGCGCCCGAGACGATTCGAACGTCCGACCCTTGCCTTCGGAGGGCAATACTCTATCCAACTGAGCTACGGGCGCGAATTTTGGTGGGTCGGGCGAGATTCGAACTCGCGACCAACGGATTAAAAGTCCGCTGCTCTACCGACTGAGCTACCGACCCGCCGGAAAGGGCAAGATTATAACCATCTTCCGGTGGTTTGACAAATTCCTTGTGATTACTGAGGTTTCGGGCGATTCGTACTCGCTATCAGCAGTGGAAAAACCATCTTCCCCGAATGCCTGATGACCCCTTGGCCGTCATGTACAATATTCATTAACGCATTTATTAAGAATTGATTATGTCTTTTGCTGCTCGTGATGTTGTTTCGTTTAGTGATGCCCGTGCTCGTTTAACCGAATTGTCGGATGAAGTGGTTCACGGTGCAGAGAAGGTGTTAACTCGCAATGGCGTTGCATACGTTGCCCTTGTTGATGCCAAGAAACTTGATTACTACCACGCGCTTGAGCAAGAACACGCCAACCTTATATTGCTCGATGAGGCTGATCGCGCACTTCGGCAACTTGCCGCTGGCAAGCGTGTTTCTCAGAATGAACTGTTGCAGGCCCTGAGTTAGAAATGACGCTGCCAACAATGGCGCGAGTCGAAGCTTCTCCCAATTTCTTGTCGAACCTAAACGATGCGCACGAATTTTTTGTATTGCAAGATGCTGATTCTGCCGAAAACCGTTTAGCCATGCTGAAACAGTCTTTACGCGAAATGGTGAAAATTCTGGGGTGGTCGCCGGCAGGTGGAAGGCCTGCGAGATTTTTGTCTGCCATGTCTGTTCAAGCTCAGTTAAGAACCCAACCTGTTATCGAACTTTCAGCATCCATAGGATTGCCAAGCTTGCGAGAGTATGTGGTGGGGCAGCATATTGTCCTTTATGCGCATTCCGAAACCGAGGTTGTGCTGTTGGCGATTAAGCATCAGCGTCAATTAACTTACCTTGCAGCCAGCTAGCGCTGATTTGTGCAAAAAATGTATTGGTCATCCGTTGAACTAAGAAAAACACGAGAGCTGTTAGAGCAGATGGCTCACGGTCAACTCAAAATAAGCCACTAAGCCTTAACTGGCATGCTGCTACAAAATTGCCAGTGTTGGTATCGAGTTTAGCTACCAAGATCGCATTTATCTTTGGGTGTCTGCACAGACTTAACCAAATCCAAGCGAAATGCCTCAAGTCTGGATTTGTAATCTTCAGCGTCGCCATACTCAAGAAATTGAGCATAACGCGCATGTGTTCCTGCAATTCTCCGGGCATGCTTGATTGGGCAGAAATACTGCTCGGTACGAGCAATAATCTCTCCGATATAAGCAATCAAGCCGGATCCGTAGGCACAGTACGCACAATGAAACTTTTCGATGAAATTTAGATACTCAAGATGTTGCCGATCTTGCACCATGTAATCAGCGCGACGAACCTTGGCTACCTTGTAAATCGGGAAGCAGGTGGCTTGATAAAAACTGACGCAAATATCGAGAAGCACAAGCGGTATTAGCATGCTGTAGATAATCGGTCCGGTCAGCAAGTTCTGGGGCCGATTGGTTGTCAGCCATTGAAAGAAACCTGTTTTTAGGCGCCGATGGGTCTGCTTGATCGACTCTTCAAATTCGACCTCCTTGCCTTTTATCTTATAGGCCAAGTTGGCTTCCTGCCGCTCGATCGCCAACAACAAGTCCTTCTCCAAGTCGGCTATCTTCGAAAGCAAATCATGAATTTGCTCATTCATACGATTCCAATCTTGTTGTCGTGCCATTTACTAAATTGCATCAGAGAACTTGCTGGCAATCTCGCTAAAGGTTTTTTGGTGGAAACTAAACGCGTCAACCACATCCGGGTCAAACTGCCGTCCTCGTTCTTCAACGATGATCGAAGCCGCTTGTTCATGGGTCATTGAGTTTTTGTAAACTCGCTTACTGATTAACGCATCATAAACATCGGCCAGCGCCATCAATCGGGCACCAAGGGGAATGGCATCACCGGCTAGACTTTGCGGATACCCCTTGCCGTCCCAGCGTTCATGATGCGAAAAAGCGATGTCTTTGGTCACTTGCAAAAACGGGATATTTACCCCCAAATGACGTTCGGCTAATTCGATCGCTTGCCGCCCCAAGGTCGTGTGACTTTTCATAATGGCAAATTCATCGTCATCCAATTTGCCCGGCTTAAGCAAAATCCGGTCTGGTACGCCAACTTTGCCAATATCGTGCAAAGGTGCGGAACGGAATAGCTCGGCAATAAATACATCCGTAAGCTGCGCCGAGAAACGAGGGTGGTTCTTAAGCGCCTCAGCCAATACCTTCACATAATGTTGGGTACGTCGAATATGGTTACCCGTATCGTTATCACGGGTTTCTGCCAAGGCGGCTAGGGCAAAGGCACTCGCTTCCTGAACATGCTTAACCTCGCTGGTGCGTTTTTCAACTTCTTGTTCCAGATAATGGTTTTTATCGCGCAAAAAATCAGCGCTGGCTTTTACGGTTAGATGAGTTTGGACTCGCGCGAGTAAAACCGGAGGATTAATCGGTTTGGTAATGTAGTCCACCGCCCCGAGTTCCAGACCTTTGCGTTCATCATCCGCATCAACTCTGGCCGTCAAGAAAATCACCGGAATCTCGCAGGTTTCAGGTAACGCTTTAAGTCGCTGGCAGACCTCCCAGCCATCAATACCGGGCATCATGATGTCCAACAGGATGACGTCAGGAAACGGTGCCGTCGTAGCCAGAACCAAACCCCGCTCGCCATTATTCGCCACCTTCACCTTGTAACGATCTTTTAGCAGTCCATTTATCAGGGTCAGATTTTCAGGTGTGTCGTCAATGACCAGCACTGAAGGTTTGTTGCTCGCATCCATCATAAGAAATCTCTCAAAGACTTTTCAATTTGATAAATTTACCCTAAAGCCAGCAAAGCCGCTTCAAAGTCAAAATTATCAACAGCCTGTTCCAACGCTTGATAACCATCACCCAAGCGAGCTTTTAGGACAGCGCGATGTTGCTTCACCAGATCACAAACATCGGCATCGCCCGCCTCTAGTAACTGCTTAACCTGCGCATAAATTGCATCAGTTTCAGCCATATCAACAATGGGTTCAGCTGCATCTTGTGTATCGCCGACATCCATCGACCCGATCAACTGGTCCGCCAACCCTTCGAGCAGGGGAATAAGCTGCTCAACGCTGACACTAACCGTTTCTAGTGGCTGGTCGCGTCGTAAAGCTTCTTCAATTTCGTAGGCAATCGCTTCAATTTGCTTCGCTCCAATGGTGCCCGCGACACCCTTCAAGGTATGCGCCAATCGCTCGGCCTGTTGCCGTTCCCCCGTTGCAAGAAGCGACTGAATTGTTCTGCCAACGTCTTTTTGAGCTGTACAGAATTTTCGCAGAATATCCAAATACAAGGGGGTTTGGCCCATCATGTTTTTCAGACCGATTTCCGTATTGAGTCCGTGAATACCGACCGGAACAGCCAGTGTTGATTTGGTCGGCTGAACAGTTACGGCGACCACCTCATTACGGCCGGCATCACCCAACCAGTGCGTCAGCACCTTCCATAAATTATCAGGGTCAATTGGCTTGGCGATGTGATCATTCATTCCCGCTTCGTAACAGCGTTCTTTGTCAGTATCCATCGCATTGGCGGTCATGGCGATAATCGGCAGGTCAACATTGGCGGGATTTTCTCGCAACTTCTCTGTCGCGGTTATCCCATCCATCACCGGCATTTGTACATCCATCAACACCAGATCATAGTGATTGGCAGCAATCTTCTCTAATGCCTCCTGGCCATGATTAGCCACGTCCACCGTTGGCCCCGCATGGCTCAGTAATTCACGCGCAACCTGCTGGTTAATTTCGTTATCTTCCACCAACAAAATCCGTTTTCCTTGCAAGTTACTCACCCCAGAATTCGTTTGATGGGGGGTAATTAAACGGGTATCGCTGCCTACCTCCATCCCAACATCACCTCGCAGCACCTGCATGATGACATCCAACAAAATGGAGGCGTTAAGCGGTTTAATCAGTACATGCTCAATCCCCGCGCTTTCGGCAGCCATATGCGCTTCTTCACGGGCAAATGACGTAACCAACACTGCGTGTATTTTTTGGTCGCCAAGCTGGCTGAAAATAGCCTTGGCCGTTTCAATACCGTCCATTCCTGGCATTTGCCAGTCAACCAGCAAAATTTCATAAGGCCGGTGCTGTTCGATCGATTCGTGGACAGCCTGCACCGCTTCTTGCCCAGACGCTGCCGTACTCACCGCAAACCCCATACCGCTCAATAAGTCGGCCAACACTGCCCGCGCCATATCGTTGTCATCAACCACCAAAATGCGACGCCCTCGCAAATCCGACCTTGAGACCACCCGTTGCGCCGTATTGGCACTTTTGCCCAGCCGAGCGGTGAACCAGAAGGTAGAGCCTTGACCTTGAACACTGTTGACCCCAACACATCCCCCCATGAGTTCAGCCAAGCTCTTGCTAATGGCCAACCCAAGCCCAGTTCCACCGTATTTGCGCGTAGTAGATGCGTCTGCTTGACTGAAGCTTTGGAAAAGCCGGCCAATCTGCTCTTCGGTCAAACCAATGCCGGTATCTCTTACTTCAAACCGAACGAAAATATCCTTGTCAGTTTCCTCAAGGGGGCTAACCACAATCGCCACGGAGCCTTTTTCCGTAAATTTGACGGCGTTATTGGCAAAATTGATTAAGACTTGACCAATACGAAGGGGATCGCCGACTAAATGATTCGGCATTCCCGCTGGCATGTCGAAGATCAGTTCTAAATTATTTGCTGACGCTTTGTCGCCAATGAGATTAGCGACATTTTGTAGGACACTTTCTAAATCGAAGTCGATGAACTCCATCCGCAAGCGCCCCGCTTCAATCTTAGAAAAATCGAGAATGTCGTTGATGATCCCCAGTAAATGCTGGCCTGCCTGCTGAATTTTGGACAGGTAATCGTGTTGTTGTGGGGAGACTTCCTGTTTGAGTGCTAAGTAAGAAAGGCCAATGATGGCATTCATCGGTGTGCGTATCTCGTGTGACATATTGGCCAGAAAATCGGATTTGATGCGTACAGCTTCTTCAGCTAAATCTTTAGCCTGTTGCAAACGTTGCTGAGACTCCTTCAAGGCTTCGTTACTTTTCTTTTCCAGTTCAGCGCCACGGGCCATGTTGAAAAACCAGCCAGCTACCCCACCCACAAACAACATAATCACCAGAACAATGCTGGCCCTCGTGGTATCTGACATCCACGCGTTTTTGTCATCAAAAATGACTAAGCTCCATTCGCCGGCGGGGTCATCTACATCAAGCACCTGACTTCGTACCACGTAGCCCTTCCCGTCAATCTTAATTTCGCGGGTATTAATGTCGAACGGAAGTTGCAACGGGGGGGTATCCCCAAACGAAA
>JBEGTT010000030.1:0-8363 GCA_041179245.1 Pseudomonadota bacterium | reverse complement strand
TGTCGGACCAACGGGGTCTGGCAAGACATTATTGGCGCAGACATTAGCTCGATTGTTGAATGTGCCTTTCGTGATGGCTGACGCGACAACCCTGACTGAAGCAGGTTATGTGGGCGAGGATGTTGAAAACATCATTCAGAAGTTATTGCAGAAATGCGATTACGACGTACAAAAGGCTCAACAAGGTATCGTTTATATCGATGAAATTGACAAAATTTCTCGTAAATCTGAAAACCCATCCATCACCCGTGACGTTTCAGGTGAGGGCGTGCAACAAGCGTTGCTGAAACTGATTGAAGGGACCGTTGCTGCGATTCCGCCGCAAGGTGGTCGCAAGCATCCCGGTCAGGATTTCTATCAGGTTGATACCACGAATATTCTATTTATTTGTGGGGGCGCATTTGACGGCCTTGAAAAAATTATTCGTGACCGCTCTGAAAAAGGAGGGATTGGTTTTGGTGCAACGGTTAAGAGCAAGGTCGATAGCAAGGCTATTGGTGAGATTCTTCGCGGTGCCGAGCCAGAGGACCTGATTAAGTTTGGCCTTATTCCTGAGTTGATTGGCCGCTTGCCTGTTGTGGCGACCCTGCGTGATTTGGATGAGCCAGCCTTGATTCAAATTCTGACTGAGCCAAAAAATGCGCTGGTTAAGCAATACCAAAAGCTTTTTGGTATGGAAGATGTCGAGTTGGAAGTTCGTCCATCTGCTTTGGCTGCAATTGCTAAAAAAGCGCTTGAGCGTAAAACGGGGGCACGTGGTTTGCGTTCCATCATGGAACGCGTACTGCTAGACACGATGTACGAATTACCTTCCATGGAAAATGTCAGCAAAGTGGTGATTGACGAAAATACTGTGCGAGGTGAGACCGTGCCTTTGTTGGTTTTCGAAGACGCACAAAGAAATACTGGCACGCACTAAATAGGCTTGATAATTCAAAGGTAGCCCCCATGTAAGGGGCTACCTTTATTTTTTAAGGCATCAGAATGTCTGAAACGACGCATGAACTTCCCCCGATGATTGAATTGCCTCTGCTGCCACTACGTGACGTGGTGGTTTTTCCGCACATGGTTATTCCCCTATTTGTTGGCCGTTCTCGCTCGATTAAAGCGCTTGAATTAGCAATGGATGGCGATTCAGCAAGTGGGCGCAATGTTCTGCTACTTGCGCAAAAAAATGCAGCAACGGATGACCCGGGTCCAGAAGATCTTTATTCAATTGGCTGTATTGCAACTGTGTTACAGATGCTCAAGTTGCCAGATGGCACGGTAAAGGTCTTGGTTGAGGGTAAACAACGGGCGCGTGCTGAATCCATTCATCTGCAAGGCGAGCTGTACATGAGTACGGCCCTTCCGTTGAATGATCCAGAAACCGATAACGCGGAAATTGAAGCGCTTCGCCGTACCGTGGTGGCTCAGTTTGACCAGTACGTTAAATTGAATAAAAAGATCCCACAGGAAATTTTGTCGTCCATCTCCGGTATTCAGGATGCCGGTCGTTTGGTTGACAGTATTGCTTCTCACCTGCCGCTAAAGCTGGAGCAAAAACAGGATATTTTGCAGTTTGAAACGGTTCGCGAGCGGATTGAGCGCTTGTTGTCCCAACTGGAATCGGAGATTGATATTCTTCAGGTTGAAAAGCGCATCCGTGGTCGCGTCAAGCGCCAGATGGAAAAGAGCCAGCGCGAGTATTACCTGAACGAGCAGGTTAAGGCGATCCAGAAGGAGTTGGGTGAGGGTGAAGAGGGCGCTGATCTTGAAGAGTTGGAGAAGAAAATTAATGAAGCAGGGATGAGCAAAGAAGGCCTTGCCAAAGCGGTGTCAGAGTTGAAGAAACTCAAAATGATGTCACCGATGTCTGCTGAGGCCAGTGTGGTACGAAACTATGTGGAAACACTGGTAGGTCTGCCCTGGAAGAAGAGAACACGGGTCAGCAAGAATCTGAAAGAGGCGGAGAAGATTCTTGATAGAGACCATTTTGGACTGGAGAAGGTTAAAGAACGCATTGTTGAATACCTTGCGGTTCAACAGCGAGTGGAGAAAGTTAAGGCGCCAATTCTTTGCCTAGTAGGCCCCCCGGGCGTGGGCAAAACTTCGTTGGGGCAGTCAATCGCTAAGGCAACAAACCGTAAATTTGTTCGGATGGCGTTGGGGGGGGTTCGCGATGAGGCTGAAATTCGTGGTCACCGCCGCACCTACATTGGTTCTTTGCCCGGCAAGATTTTACAAAGCTTGACGAAGATTGGTGTTCGTAACCCATTGTTTTTGCTGGATGAAGTTGATAAATTAGGCCAAGATTTCCGTGGCGACCCATCATCTGCTCTGCTGGAAGTGCTGGATCCTGAGCAGAATCACACGTTCCAGGATCACTACGTTGAGGTGGATTTTGATCTGTCCGATGTGATGTTTGTGGCGACTGCGAATAGCCTGAATATTCCCGCAGCCCTGCTTGACCGTATGGAAACCATCCGTCTTTCTGGATATACCGAAGACGAGAAGGTCAATATCGCCATGAATTATCTGCTGCCAAAGCAGATCAAGAACAATGGCCTGAAGATTACCGAAATCCAAGTGGCAGAATCTGCGCTTCGCGATATTGTGCGTTACTACACCCGAGAGGCAGGTGTTCGGGCGCTAGATCGGGAAATCTCCAAAATTTGTCGGAAGGTAGTGACCGCGTTGTTGTTGAAAAAGCGGGACGTAAAAGTTCAAGTTAGCGGTAAAAATCTGGACAAATATCTTGGTGTGCGCCGCTATTCTTTTGGGGTGGCGGAGAAAGAAAATCAGGTCGGCCAGGTTACGGGATTGGCATGGACAGAGGTGGGTGGCGAGTTGCTGACCATTGAATGTGCCAATATGCCGGGTAAGGGCAATATTCTGCGTACAGGTTCACTTGGCGATGTCATGAAGGAATCCGTGGAGGCTGCGCGCTCTGTCGTGCGTGCCCGGGCACGTCGTTTGGGAATCAAGGATGAAGTGTTTGAAAAAACAGACATTCATATTCACGTTCCCGAAGGTGCTACCCCTAAAGATGGCCCATCGGCTGGGATTGCAATGACGACTGCGCTGGTTTCCTCCTATACGGGAATTCCTGTGCGTTGCGATGTTTGTATGACCGGCGAAATTACCTTGCGTGGTGAAGTTCTTGCCATTGGTGGCCTGAAAGAGAAGTTGTTGGCTGCGGTTCGGGGTGGGTTAAAAATAGCCTTGATCCCAGAGGAAAACGTCAAAGATCTGGTTGATATTCAGGACAGCATCAAGAATCGGCTGGAAATTATTCCAGTTAAGTGGATTGATCAGGTATTTACGCATGCACTTGAGCGTGAACCGCAAGCATTATTGGATATTAGTGTGTCGGCTGAGGTGGCGCTTGTTGAACCACCAAAGGTAGATACCGCTGTCGTTAAACACTAGTTTTACTTGGTGTTTCGGGGGCGTTCTGCTACAGTGCGCGGCTCTCGCTAAGTGGCGAGACGTGTATATTTTCCTACTGGCGCGGGCTCTATCAAACTGGGGCGGCGCTGTTTAATGAAAGAGAGTTTGAAATGACAATTTCTACTGAGCAAACAGCAAAGATCGTTGCTGATTTCGGACGTGCTCCTGGTGATACTGGTTCTTCTGAAGTTCAGGTTGCACTGCTGACCGCCCGTATCAATGACCTGACAGGTCACTTCAAGGAACACAAGAAGGATCACCACTCGCGTCGTGGTTTGCTGCATATGGTTAGCCAACGTCGGAAGTTGCTGGATTACCTGAAGGGTAAGAATGTGGATTCATATCGTAGCCTGATCGAACGTTTAGGTCTGCGTAAGTAATTGCTAAGGCCCCGAAGTTTTCATTCGTGGGCTCAGCATCAAAAGCGGCTCGCCACTTTAGGCGAACCGCTTTTTTCTTTTGTTGTGTTGTGATGAGATGAGATAGAAAGGAAGTTATGTTTAACGTTGCGAAGAAGACTTTTACCTATGGTCAGCACCAAGTAACCCTAGAGACGGGTGAGATTGCCCGCCAGGCGAGCGGTGCTGTTATTGTTACCGTTGAAGATACGGTTGTATTGGTAACCGTTGTGGCTGCCAAAGAAGCTAAACCAGGTCAGGATTTCTTTCCGCTGACTTGTGATTACCTAGAGAAAACCTATGCCGCAGGTAAGATTCCTGGCGGCTTCTTTAAGCGCGAAGGTCGCCCTTCAGAGAAGGAAACGCTGACTTCCCGCCTGATTGACCGTCCGTTGCGTCCGCTGTTCCCGGAAGGTTTCCTCAACGAAGTTCAAATCGTTGCGACGGTGATGTCACTGAATCCGGAAATTGACCCAGACATTCCCGCATTGATTGGTGCTTCTGCCGCGCTGGCAATTTCAGGTGTCCCTTTCCACGGCCCGATTGGTGCAGCCCGTGTGGGTTATATCGATGGTCAGTACGTGCTGAACCCAACATTGCCACAGCTTAAGGATAGCCAGCTGGATCTGGTGGTTGCTGGTACAGAGTCTGCTGTGTTGATGGTGGAGTCAGAGGCGAAAGAACTCTCTGAAGAAATTATGTTGGGCGCTGTTGTTTATGGTCACGAGCAGATGCAAGTTGCCATCAATGCCATCAATGAATTGGTTGAAGTCGCGGGTAAGCCAGAATGGGTTTGGCACGCTGCACCGAAGAATGAGGCGTTGATCGCTCGTTTGAAAGAATTGGTGCAAGGCAAGCTGGAAGAGGCTTACAACATCACTAGCAAGCAATCTCGTAGCACAACCGTCAAGGCGCTGCGTAACGAAGCCGTTCAGATCATGGCCACAGAAGGTTTTGACGGTGGCGTGGTTGCTGATGAATTCTTTGCGGTGGAAGCAGCGATTGTTCGTGGTCGTATCCTTTCTGGTGCTCCGCGTATTGATGGTCGTGATACCCGTACCGTACGTCCAATCGTTGTTCGTTCTGGTGTGTTGCCTCGTGCCCATGGTTCTTCATTATTTACGCGTGGAGAAACTCAGGCACTGGCAGTTGCGACATTGGGTACTGGCCGCGACGAGCAAATTATTGATGCATTGGCGGGTGAATACAAAGAACGGTTCATGCTGCACTACAACATGCCTCCGTACGCAACGGGCGAGTGTGGCCGTGTAGGTTCTCCAAAGCGTCGTGAAATTGGTCATGGTCGTTTGGCTAAGCGGGCTTTGTTGGCGGTGTTGCCAAAACCAGAAGACTTTAGCTATTCCATGCGCCTGGTTTCTGAAATCACGGAATCCAATGGTTCATCTTCAATGGCATCGGTTTGCGGTGGCTGTCTTGCACTGATGGATGCAGGTGTTCCATTGAAAGCGCATGTGGCCGGTATCGCCATGGGCCTGATTAAGGAAGGCAACCGTTTCGCTGTGTTGACCGATATTTTGGGCGATGAAGATCACCTAGGTGATATGGATTTTAAGGTGGCCGGTACCGATGGTGGTGTTACTGCACTACAAATGGACATCAAGATTCAGGGAATTACCAAGGAAATCATGGCGGTTGCGTTGGCCCAAGCTAACGAAGCGCGTATGCATATTCTGGAAATCATGAAGAATTCTGTGTCAGGTCATCGTGAAGAAATGTCTGCCTATGCTCCACGCTTGCATACGCTGAAGATCAATCCTGAAAAAATTCGTGACGTAATCGGTAAGGGTGGTGCGGTTATCCGTGCGATTACGGAAGAAACAGGTACACAAATTGAAATTCAGGACGATGGCACGATTACCATCGCAGCAACCAGTGGTGAAGCGGCTGAAGCGGCTAAAAAGCGCATAGCTGACATTACTGCAGAAGTTGAAGTGGGTAAGATTTACGAAGGTCCTGTGACCAAGATTCTTGATTTCGGCGCGTTAATCAATTTGCTTCCCGGCAAAGATGGTCTGTTGCATATTTCCCAGATCGCTCAGGAACGGGTTAATGCCGTTTCTGACTACCTCAAGGAAGGCCAGGTTGTCCGCGTTAAGGTTCTTGAAACCGATGACCGTGGTCGTATCAAGTTGTCCATGAAGGCGGTCGCTGCTGAAGAAGGCGCTGCACAGGAACAGCAGCAGTAAGCTATATTCCCTTCGGGGACTTCGATAGCTGCGGAAGGTTCGGGACCGTAATGTTCAGAAATACTTCTGCAGCTTCGTGGATTTTTTGATTTACTCCAAAACCGGGGGCATCTCATGATAAAAAAACGTCTTAAATTTACGCAATCTATCTTGGCGTCGTGTTTGGTAATGGGGGCGGCTTTTGTGTCTCAATCGACACTTGCGGCTGACCGTACGGGTAAGGAAGTTGTGGATTCTGTTTGTGGTGGTTGCCATGCATCAGGCAAAGATGGCGCACCTCGTATTGGCAATGCTGCTGATTGGTCAAAGCGCGCTACCCAAGGGCTAGATAAGCTGGCTCAGAACGCGATTACCGGCGTTCGGAAGATGCCGTCACACGGTGGGCAGGTTTCTCTGTCAGATCTGGAAATGTCTCGTGCGATTGCTTACATGATTAGTGGTGGCAACTCGGTTGACCCCAACAAGGCGTACAACGTGGCTAAAACACGCACGGGTGAGCAGGTGGTTAATGAAGTCTGCGGAAATTGTCACGTTTCAGGCAAGGACGGCGCACCGGTTATTGGCAATATGGACGCTTGGAAGCCACGGTTGAAAGAGGGTGTTGACCGCTTGGTTGCCTCTGCGGTGAAGGGGCACAATCACATGCCGGCTCGTGGTGGTATGTCGAATTTGAGTGATGCGGAAATCAAGGATGCCGTGACTTTCATGGTAGCCAAGATTGGTGGCGCTAAGAAATAATCGAGTGAAAATAAATGGCCGCCAAGTTTAAAAACCTGGTGGCCATTTTTGTTGATTAGGAAAACACCAATCCGCCTTCACCCATGCGGACGTGAATGGTGTCCTTTGGCCCATAACGGCCTGATAGGATCGCCTTAGCCAGTGGATTTTCCAACGTTTGCTGAATGGCCCGCTTCAATGGCCGCGCACCAAACACAGGGTCAAAGCCCGCTTGGGCAATTTCGACTAAAGCCGCTTCATCCATATCTAGCGTCATATCTAGTTGTGCCAAGCGTTTTTCCAAGTACTTGAGCTGGATGCGAGCAATGTTCTGAATATGCGCTTCGCCCAAACTATGGAACACCACCACTTCATCAATCCGGTTGATGAATTCTGGTCGGAAATAGTTTTTCACTTCGTCCATCACCGCCGATTTGAGTTGGTCGTAACCGACCTCTCCCATCAGTTGAATCTGCTGCGACCCAAGGTTAGAAGTCATCACAATCACGGTATTCTTGAAATCCACCGTCCGGCCTTGCCCATCAGTCATGCGACCATCATCCAGCACTTGCAGCAACACGTTAAATACGTCTGGGTGGGCCTTCTCAACTTCATCCAGCAGGATGACGCTATACGGCTTGCGACGTACCGCTTCGGTCAAATAGCCGCCTTCTTCGTAACCCACATATCCGGGTGGCGCACCAATCAAGCGGGCCACGGAATGCTTCTCCATGAACTCACTCATGTCGATACGAATTAAATGGTCTTGGCTATCGAACAAGAACTCCGCCAAGGCTTTGCACAATTCTGTTTTGCCTACGCCCGTTGGGCCAAGGAATAAAAATGAACCATAGGGCCGAGTTTCTTCGGAAAGCCCGGCGCGAGAACGGCGAATCGCATCAGCCACCGCCGCAATCGCTTCGTTTTGACCGATCACGCGCTGATGCAGCTTGTCTTCCATCGCCAGCAATTTGTCGCGCTCACCTTGCAGCATTTTGCTCACTGGAATCCCGGTGGCACGACTGACGACCTCCGCGATTTCTTCGGCACCTACGTGTGTGCGCAGCAACTTGTTCGGGCTTTGCGTACCAGAATCTTCGGCTACCGTCGCTGCTTTGAGCTTACCTTCCAGTTCCGGCAGCTTGCCGTATTGCAGTTCCGCCACTTTTTCGAGTTTTCCCTCGCGCTGCAAACGGGTGATTTCGGCTTTGACCCGGTCAATTTCCTCTTTGACGGTGGCGGTGCCTTGCGCGGCTCCCTTTTCAGCTTTCCAGATTTCTTCAAGGTCGGCGTATTCACGACCGAGCTTGTCGATCTCCTCCTCGATCAGCGCAAAGCGTTTCTTCGACGCAGCGTCTTTTTCCTTTTTCACCGCTTCGCGTTCGATTTTTAACTGAATGATGCGACGGTCCAGCTTGTCCATGACTTCTGGCTTGGAATCGATTTCCATCTTGATCCGCGCAGCAGCTTCATCAATCAGGTCAATCGCTTTATCAGGCAGGAATCGATCGGTGATGTAGCGATGGCTTAATTCGGCAGCGGCAACGATAGCCGGGTCGGTAATTTCAACGCCGTGGTGAAGTTCATATCTTTCCTGCAAACCACGCAA
>JBEGTT010000029.1:0-13790 GCA_041179245.1 Pseudomonadota bacterium | reverse complement strand
CAGCGCGGGCAATCCGGCGCGTGACATCTTGCCCCGGCAGCTTGCCATACAGCGCCACCAGTTCGTTGTGCCAAGGGCCATCTGCTTGCTCATCAAGCCAGGATTCCAGCAGTTTTTCGGCCGCTGTGTCTGCCGCCATTTGGCTGAGTGCGACAGCGGCGATCTGTACTAACTGAGGGCTTTTTTCATCTTCGGGGATTTTGCGTAAATAGGTCAGCAAGCTGGAAGCATCCTTTTCCCAGCGACGCACAATTTCCTGATGCGCTTTGATTTGAATCGTGCGAGCGTGTTGTTCGGTGATGGCTTCCCGTTTTTCAAGTTGTCGAGCTAAACGTAGAGCATTGTGCCAATCGTCAAGTCCTTGACGAGCGCGCATCTCAAGTCGTTGCGCCGCAAAATGTCGTCCCACGCTTTTCTGTAATTTTTCTAGCGTCTGCAGGGCGGCTTCAAAGCGATGCTGGTCAATTTGGGTCTCGGCTAGCAACATGAGGGCTGCGGCTGCGCTATCAGGGTCATCTTTTATGGCGCGCTCTACCCAAGGTTCTACAAGATCCCGGTTCCGCATCCGTTGCGCTGCACGAGCGGCGATTAAGGAAGCCAGCCCTTTCGGCGCCCCGGCCAAGTAGGCTTCGGAGGCTTTTTTAAGCGCTTGTCCAACCCGCCCCTCAAACAGTAGGCGATTAGCCAGAAAAAGGGTTTGGTGGGACTGCAATAGTTGGCGATGTTGCTGGTAGTTACGCGCTTGGGTTGGTAGTTGCCGAAGTAGCGAGTAAGCGCGTAAAACCGCATGGAATGCAAAGAAGGCAGCAACTAAGAGAATCGGCAAAAAGTTGAGTGACACTTCAATTCGCCAAGGCGGAAGCACCAACAGGGCATATCCCCCGTTACCCAATGCGCCAATGGCAGCGGCAGTTGCCCCTGCGGCAAGAAGGATGAGCCAGAACAATGATTTCATGGCTTAATCTTCTTTTCCATCAGCTGTTGTGCATGACGTACGGCTACTAGACTTTCGCTCAGGGTGGGCAATTCAACCTGCAATGACGTGCCGGTGAGCTGACGTAGCACAGAGGCCGTATTTTGTGCAGTTTTGTCTTCTTGGTTGAAATGCTGGGTGAGCAGAGCAAGGCTGGCCTCAAGCTCATGCCGGAAACTATGTTGATCGCGAGCCATCAACGAAAGGCGCGCACTCAGTAGCCGCAACTTGAGGGTTTCACGGACAAAAAACTGTTGGTCAATCGATAGTAGTAACGGGGTGCCACCCTCGATTCGCTCAATACGAATCACCCCCTTGATTTCTGACCAAATGCCGGTCAAAAGTACAGTCCAAGGCGAGATTTCCACAGTGGGTGTCGGGTCTTTAGCGATGGATGGGCGGGTATCCATGTTGAATGGTAGGTGATCTATGCCAATCAACAGATTTTCAAGCCGTTGGCTCATGCCAGGTAGGTCGGTGACGGGGATTTTGCGCAAGCGGTCAATATCGTGGGTCAGTGCTGTGCGTAGACCAGAAAATTGAGTGCGCTCCATTTTGGACAAACGGTTATCAATGGCTTGCAGCGTATTCAGTGCAGTACTAACGTCGGCGTTAAGTTGTAATTGCTGAATGGCAAGCATCAACACATGCTCTATTTCAGCCAGCGTTGCTAGGTCTCGGTTGACGGCCAAATCACGAGAGCCAGTTTGTTGCCCGACTTCCTGTTCCAGACGATCTTCCAAGACAGAAAAACGGCCTTGCAGGGTCTGATTTTGTTCTTGTACTAGCTTGGATATCGCACGGCTTTCCTGTGTCGCTTGATCTGCATCGGTTAAGCGTTTCTCCCAAGCCTGCTGCTGCTGAGTAAGTTGCTGGCGCGACCCGTACCACTGCCAACTAGCAAGCCCGGCCAATAGAAGCGCTGCCAGTAGCCAAGGGTTTCCCAATGTTTTAATTGCTTGAGTGGTGCGAGGCGCAACGGCGGCCACGGACGCAGCCTTGGTTGTAGGCTCAGCAGTAATCACGGTTTCGTCTGCGGGCGAGGAATCTGATGGTGTCATTTCGAAGTGTAAATAGCTTGCGTAAGGTGCGTAGATTGCGCAGGTTTATAAAGTAGGCCAATTATAGGATAGCAAGCCCAACAACATACCTTCTTCTGCGGGTGGGGTGAGGATGATCTGCATTAAGCCTGCGGCCTGTGCCTTTTCCGCAATGCGGTGGTGAGGAACAAAAATCGGTGTTCTAGACAGTCTTTGCCGCTCATCGGGATTCAGTGCGGCGAGCAAGTTGGCTAGACTTTCGCTGGAAGATAGCAGTATCCCGTCGAGTTTATTTTGTTTCCACGCACTTTGTATGGGCTGAGCTAGATCGGTGGGTGCGCTACGTTGATAGCAACTAATGGGATGCACGTCGGCCCCGCGTTTTATCAAGGTCTCGGCCAATAACTCCCGCCCACCCACGCCGCGAAGGAGTAAGACTGATTTGCCTGCGATGGCCTCGGGCTGAAATTCAGGACGATCCAGCAAACCTTCAGAGTCGTAGCGTTGGTTTTCTGGGAGCAGACAATTTGAGATGCCGTGAGTTGTTAGGGTTTTGCTTGTGCCGGGGCCAACAGCCGCCGCTTGTAAATGTGCCGGCCAAGGTTGGCTCTTTAATAGCGTTGGTAGGCTGTACTCCACGCTATTCGGACTAATAAAAATCGCAGTCCTAAATTGTTGAAGTCTGTTTGCTGCGATCTCAAGGTCGCAGTTATGAAGTATTGGCGTAATCGTCAGCATGGGGGCCAGCAAGGGAGTTCCGCCCTGAGCTTGAATCGCTGCTGCTAGGGATGCGCATTGTTCTTTTGGGCGGGTAATGGCGATGGTGCGCCCCTGCAAGGACACGTTATTACTCGGACTTACAGGCGAGTGAGGCCAGAATGTCCGCCGCGCCGGCAGCTCGGAGTTGGTTAGCTAAGGCTTGGCCCAAGGCTTCGTCCTGTTCCACTGGGCCACGGATTTCGCCTTCCACGATGCGTTGTCCATTCACGCTGGCAACAAAACCCCGTAGCCAAATTTGTCCCGCTTCAAGCACGGCATAACCCCCCAGTGGGATTTGGCAGCTACCCCCGAGCGCGCGGGAGAAAGCTCGTTCAGCACGAACGCAGCACGCCGTTTCTGGGTGGTTTATTGAGCTGATTTGGGTGGCAGTTTCGGGTTGGTTATCTGGAATCTCAATCCCCAGTGCGCCTTGGCCGGGGGCGGGAAGCGATTGTTCTGGTGTCAAGATGCTACGAATGCGTTCTTTCATACCGAGGCGAATTAAACCTGCTGCGGCCAGAATAATCGCGTCGTATTGCCCTTCATCCAGTTTCTTCAGCCGAGTGTCCAAGTTGCCGCGCAGACTCTTGATGGTCAGATGCGGATAACGTGCACGCAAAATAGATTCACGTCGCAAGCTGGATGTGCCAACGACCGCGCCTGCTGGCAAATCATCCAGCCCAGCAAATTTGGATGAAACGAAGGCGTCACAGGGGTTTTCGCGTTCGCCGATGGCGGCTAACAGAAACCCTTCTGGCATCACCATGGGGACATCCTTCATCGAATGGACCGCCAAGTTTGCCCGGCCTTCTTGCATGGCGACTTCTAATTCCTTGATGAACAAGCCCTTTCCGCCAATCTGAGACAGCGGACGATCCAGAATCTGATCCCCTTTGGTGGTCATGCCCAGAATAATCACGTCGTGCCCCGGGTGAAGTTCTGACAGGCGCGTCTGAATGTGCACAGCCTGCCACATGGCTAAACGGGATTCGCGGGACGCTATGGTGATAGTCGGCATGGTAGGTAGGGTTGTCATGGATAAACGAAAAATTCTAGCATGGGGCCGTCCCTACGCTTGAATTCTGCTTACCTGTTCACAAATCGTAACGAGTTGTTCGGCATAAATATGCTGATTTCGGCGGGGTATTTCGTTGGCGTCGGGACGGGGATTCTCTCCATCGGTTAGAATCGCGGGCCTAAATTTTAGTTTTTGACCTTCTGACTAACGCCTCTATGAGTATGCCCCCAGAAAAATCACCTTCGTTTTCAATCAGTGTCCGTGTGTATTACGAGGATACCGATGCTGCAGGGGTGGTGTATTACGCCAATTACCTGAAGTTTTTTGAGCGTTGTCGAACTGAATGGGTACGGTCACTGGGGTACGATCAGTCGGCTTTGGCTGGGGAGCACGATTTGGCTTTTGTAGTGCGTAACGCCAGTGCCGCGTATCGTAAGCCGGCTAGGTTGGATGATGCTCTGCAGGTGGATTTGAGTATTCAGGAGATTGGTCGTGCCAATCTTGTGCTTCGCCAGCGCGTTCTGAAGTTATCGGATGCTGGTGTTGAAACGTTGCTGGTGACCGGAGAAGTTGAAATCGTGTGTGTGCAGGTCTCCACATTTAAACCAGCGGCAATTCCCGCTTTTCTTCTTGCCAAGTTTCAGGAACCGGTATGAACGCAACTCAAGATCTTTCGATTCTGCATTTGATTGCCAGCGCTAGTGCGATGGTTCAGGTGGTGATGGCCATTTTGATGGCGGTGTCCTGTATGTCTTGGTATTACATCTTCCGTAAATGGTTTGCGGTGAAGGCGGCCAATGAGCAAACCGAGCGTTTTGAGCGCGATTTTTGGTCGGGCGGTGATTTGAACCGTTTGTACCAAAATGCCATGAGTGCGCGTCATGAGGCCGGAAGTATGGAACGTATTTTTGAGGCGGGATTCCGCGAATTTTCAAAATTGCGGGGGCAGGCCAATTTGGATTCGAAGGATGTGATTGACGGCGCTCGTCGAGCGATGCGTGCTACTTACCAGCGCGAATTAGATAGCATCGAAGCGCATCTGGCGTATTTGGCCTCGGTGGGTTCGGTGAGTCCGTATGTCGGCTTGTTTGGGACGGTGTGGGGGATTATGCATGCTTTCCGAGGGTTGGCGAATGTAGGTCAGGCCACCTTGGCTACGGTTGCGCCGGGCATTGCCGAGGCGTTGGTGGCGACAGCCATTGGCCTATTCGCGGCGATCCCTGCGGTATTGGCGTACAACCGCTTTTCACATGATGTGGATCGTCTGGCGACACGTTACGAATCGTTCATGGAAGAATTTTCGAACATCCTTCAGCGCCAGATGCGTTGAGCGGCGAACCAGTTATGCGCAAACGTCGTCAGCTTAAGAACGAAATCAATGTTGTGCCGTACATCGATGTGATGTTGGTGTTGCTGGTGATTTTCATGGTGACCGCACCCATGATGCAGACTGCTACGATTGATCTGCCCAGCGTTGCCAAAGCATCTCAGCCGCCGATGCAACCGCTGGAGGTGGGTATCCGTTCAGAAGAAGGTTTTACGTTGACGGATCGGGCGGGCGATAACAAGGAACGTCCGGTTGACCGAGCCGGGCTGAAGGCGGCGATTTTGGCTGCTCAGGCGACTCACCCTGACCAACCTGTCTTAATTGCAGGAGAAAAGTCGGTTCGCTACGAGTTGGTGTTGCAGGTTATGGATGAATTGCAGCAAGCCCAAGTTAAGCGGGTGGGTTTGTTAGTTCAGCCGCGAGCCCAGTAACAAGATGCAAGATCAGAACTTAGACTCCGCCCCCTTTCTGTTGCAGCCACCCGAAGAGCCGGGCAAGAAAAAAGCGTTGTTGCTGACCTTGATAGTGCATGGATTGCTGGCGGCATTTTTGTTTTTTGGCGTGCAATGGAAACAGAAAGAAACGACCGTTGAGGTTGAGTTGTGGTCAAGTGTGCCAATGCCGGCAACACAATTGCCACCGCCACCACCTGCGCCAGAAGAAATTAAACCAGAACCGAAAGTAGAACCGAAACCGATTCCAAAAACTGAACCCAAGCCTGAAATCAAACCAGACATCGCCCTGAAAGACGATAAAAAAAAGGAACCACCCAAAAAGCCCGAACCCAAGCCTGAGCCAAAGAAGCCCGAACCCAAGCCAGAGATAAAAAAGCCGGAACCTAAGGATGCTTTTAAAGAATTGCTTGAACGCGAAGCGAAGCAACTGACGGCTCAGAAAGAAGCTCAGGTACGAACAGACAAAGCCAATCAATTGGCGGCTGCGGCTGCAGTGGAGCAGAAAGCAGCGGGGCGAGTGAGTGGTTTGGCCAGTTACGTAGGAAAGATTCGCACCAAGGTGAAGGGTAATATTGCACTTCCTGCTGGAATCCAAGGCAACCCCGAGGCGGTTTTTGAGATTAACCAGTTGCCTACGGGGGAGATTTTAGGGCTTCCACGCTTACTGAAAAGCAGCGGGAATCCCTTGCTTGACGAGGCCATTGAACGCGCGATTCTTAAGTCATCACCCTTGCCTAAGCCGGATGATCCGTCCCTGTTTCAGCGGGTGCTGGAAATTCGCTATCGTCCGAATGACTGATAGCGGTATTGAGTTAATGTTGAAATCCCAATCATGAGCCTATCGATGCCATTTCTGAAAACTCTGCTGAAGACACTGGTCTCAGGCCTTTTTTTGCTGCTGACGGTGGTTGGGCTGGCGCATGCCCAGTTGTCCATCGAAATTACGGGGGCTGGCGTTAACCGGATTGGGGTCGCTATTCCCGAGTTTTCGGGTGATCCGAGTTATACCAAGGCTTTGCTTTCAGTTGTGCGGGCGGATTTGGAGCGCAGCGGTTTGTTCAAGGTCATAGACAATGGGCCGGCGGGTTTGAACGAAAATAGCCCGGTTCCTTTTGAAGCATTTCGTGGGCAGGGCGCAGATGCCGCCGCAATGGGTAGTTTGGCGCAAACCCCCGATGGCCGGATGGAGGCTCGCTTTCGGTTGTTTGATATCAACAAACGAATCGAGTTGGGAGGCTCTGCTTATGTGACGCAACCGTCCCAGTTAAGAGCTGCAGGGCATCGGATTGCGGATTTCATTTATGAACGGATGACTGGGGAGAAAGGTGTTTTTTCAACCCGGATTGCCTACGTGTTGAAGAATGCCGGGCGTTTTGAACTTCAAATTGCTGACGCTGATGGTCAGGGTGCGCAGGCCGCGTTAGTGTCATCCGAGCCTATTATTTCCCCGGCGTGGTCGCCAGATGGTCGTCGTTTGGCGTATGTGTCTTTTGAGAATAAGAAGCCGGTAATTTTTGTCCATGCACTGGCAACTGGCCGTCGTTCCACAGTGGCCAACTTTCGAGGGTCTAACTCAGCACCCGCTTGGTCGCCTGACGGAAGTCGGTTAGCAGTAGTGCTAACTAAGGATGGTAACTCGCAAATTTATGCCCTTAACGCCGATGGGAGCGGTGTTCAGCGGCTGATGTATTCGTCAGGAATTGATACGGAACCGGTGTGGTCAGCAGATGGTCAATTCATCTATTTCACCTCAGACCGAGGCGGTGGCCCCCAGATATACCGAACTAATGCCAGTGGTGGCGATGTGCAACGTGTGACATTTGAGGGAACGTACAACGTGTCCCCACGTGTTTCGCCAGATGGGCGTACGTTGGCATTTATTACCCGGCGGGAGGGGCGCTTCCAGTTGGCTACGCTCGATTTGCCAACGCGACAAATGCAGGTGCTAACGGACTCAAGCAAGGATGAGTCGCCTAGTTTTGCGCCTAACGGACGTACGATTTTGTTTGCAACGGAAGTGGGGCGGCGAGGCGTGTTGTCAGCCGTTTCGGTGGATGGTCGTATCAAGCAGCGGTTGTCGGTTGCGGCTGGGGATGTTCGGGAGCCTGCGTGGGCTCCTTTCATGAAGTAGTAGGTAAGTTTTATTTTCGATGCCGTTAATGGCGCGGTTAAATTTGGAGAATATGTGATGAAAAAAATGCAGGTGGTTCTGTTGTCTTCCGTGTTTGCAGCAGTATTGGCCGGTTGTGGTTCATCCCCAACGGCGGAACAGTCTGGTGCGCCCGTAGAGTCTCGTGTGGCGACAGTGAATGCAGGTGGCGTGAATGGGATCAATCTTCCACGAGAACTAACAGACCCAGGTAGCGTGTTATCTAAACGCAGCATTTATTTTGATTTGGACAGCTACACCATCAAGAGCGAGCAGCGTGATCTGGTGGCGGCGCACGCTAAGTTTATGGTGAAGAATCCGCAATTCAAGGTGTTGCTACAAGGCAATACCGATGAACGTGGTAGCAGCGAATATAACTTGTCACTCGGTCAAAAACGCTCTGATGCGCTAAAGAAAGCACTGGTATTGCTCGGTGTGAGCGAAAGCCAGATTGAAACCGTCAGTTTGGGCAAAGAAAAACCAAGGAACGAAGGTCACGATGAATCAGCATGGGCTGAAAATCGCCGTGCTGACATTCTGTACGCTGGAGAGTTTTAATCATGTGGCGCGTGCCTAAGCAGCGTATTTTGGTAGTGATGTTAGCGGGCCTTGGATGGATCGGGCATGCTGGCGCGGGGGTCTTTGACGATGACGAGGCACGTCGTCAGATTGTGGATCTGCGCAAGCAGACGCAAACCTCGCTGGATACGCAGGCACGCGCGCAACTTGAATTGTCTAGTCAAAATAGTGGCTTAAGCGATGAATTGGCCCGTTTGCGCGGGCAAGTCGAAACGCTAAGCCATGAGTTGGAATTGGCCCGAAAGGGGCAGCAAGATTTCTATCTTGACTTGGATACCCGGCTAAAAAATCTGGAGTCCCGAGGGGGTGTCCCGGCCCAAGGTCAGGTTGACAATGCTGGTGGCGGTTCTGTGCAGGGAGCTGCAGCACCCGATCCGGCGCAGGAAATGAAAGTCTATGAAGCTGCGTTGGCTCAATTGAGAGCCAATAAGCTTAAAGAAGCCATTGGCGGTTTTGAGGTGTTCCTGAGGGACTATCCCAATGCTGCGCTGGCACCGAATGCGCAGTTTTGGATGGCTAATGCATGGTCTGCGCAGGGAAACTGCAAGAAAGCCATTGAATTGCACAGTCAGGGTTTAAGCCGCTGGCCGGGTTCGAGTAAGGCAGCGGATACCTTGTTATCAGTAGCGGGTTGTCAGAAGGAGCTTGGCTTGGTTCCGGAGTCACGCAAATCGCTGGAAACACTTGCCGCCAAATATCCTAATACGCCAGCGGGCGAAGCGGCTCGCCAGCGTTTGGGTAAAAAGTAGGAAAGTCGCGCCTCCTGATGTTGCTGAATATTCGAATTAGAGAGATTTTCTATTCTTTGCAGGGTGAAGCATCACGGGTGGGTTTGCCGACGGTGTTTGTCCGCCTAACAGGATGCCCTCTTCGTTGCCGTTGGTGTGACACAGAACATGCTTTCACGGGTGGAGAGGCGCTTTCTATTCCACAAATCCTTGAGCAGGTTGCATCCTATGCTGCGCACGTCGTTTGCGTGACGGGCGGTGAACCGCTGGCGCAGAAAAACTGCCTGCCACTTTTGGCAGCGCTTTGTGATGCGGGTTTTGATGTTTCGCTGGAAACCTCAGGGGCGCTGGATATAAGTCAGGTTGACCCGCGAGTGTCCAAAATCATGGATCTGAAGGCACCTTCGTCAGGCGAGCTTGAGAAAAATCTCTGGTCTAATTTGGTATTTCTGGGTGCGCAGGACGAAATCAAAATGGTGATTGCCTCTTTTGAAGATTATGAGTGGGCGCTTACTTGTTTGAGCGTGCACCATTTGGCAGAAATTTGCCCGGTGTTGATGTCGCCGGCACAAGGGTTAATGGAGCCGGTGCTGTTGGCGCAACGTATCTTGGACGACCGGCTTCCTGTCCGATTTCAGATGCAATTGCACAAAATCCTGTGGGGCAATGCGCGGGGGAAATAAATGATGAATAAAGGTAATCAAGCGAGAGCCGTGGTGTTGCTGTCAGGTGGTCTTGATTCTGCGACCTGTCTAGCCATGGCTCGTGAAGCTGGTTTCGCGTGCTATTGCTTATCTTTTGATTATGGGCAGCGGCACCGAGCCGAATTGGTTGCTGCGGCTCGTGTGGCGGCCAACCTAGGGGCGGCTGAGCACCGGGTGGTTAAACTGGATATTGGGCAATTTGGTGGCTCGGCCCTGACTGATGCCAGTATTGACGTGCCAGTTGACGGCGTTCAGCCGGGAATTCCAGTGACGTATGTCCCAGCGCGAAATACCGTGATGCTCTCGTTTGGCTTAGCTTGGGCGGAGGTCTTGGGGGCTAGGGATATTTATGTGGGCGTTAATGCGGTAGATTTTTCAGGCTATCCTGACTGTCGGCCAGAATATATTGCAGCTTTTGAAGCGATGGCTAACTTGGCAACCAAGGCCTCGGTTGAGGGGGCTCCTCTCAGCATCCATGCACCGCTAGTTCATCTGAGTAAATCGGAGATCATTGCTTGTGGCCTAAAACTGGGCGTGGATTATGCGCAAACTGTTTCGTGTTATCAGGCCGATCAAAATGGTGCGGCCTGTGGATGTTGTGATTCTTGCCGACTGCGCCAAGAAGGGTTTTTAGCGGCGAAAGTGCCTGATCCGACGTGTTATCAACACCGATAAGCATCTGTTATCTGTGTTTTCGTTGACAGGTCTAGTTGAAGCCCAATAGAATCTCCGGCCTTTGTCAGCAGTGGCTCACCATTGCCATTGCTTTGAATAATGAATTTGCCGATGGAAACACACATTGTTACTGTTGTTTCTCTAGGCGTGGACAGGTTTCTGTCAGTTTTGGGGATTAATTATGCCTACCATTAACCAGCTCGTGCGCAAGCCGCGCGTCGCTGAAATTACCAAGAGCAAAGTTCCTGCTCTTGAAAAATGCCCGCAAAAACGCGGTGTATGTACTCGTGTTTATACGACGACACCAAAGAAGCCAAACTCTGCACTACGTAAAGTGTGCAAGGTTCGTCTGACCAATGGTTTCGAAGTGATTTCTTACATCGGCGGCGAAGGCCACAACCTCCAGGAGCACTCTGTGGTGCTAATCCGCGGCGGTCGTGTAAAGGATTTGCCAGGTGTTCGTTACCACACGGTTCGTGGCTCTCTGGATACTCAGGGTGTTAAGGATCGTAAGCAGTCTCGCTCCAAGTACGGTGCGAAGCGTCCGAAAGCAGCCTAAATTTTAGGTGTGCTTGAGTAAGTGGCCACGCTGATGCGTGGCCGCGGGCTTTTTCAATATCGAAAAAGTTCAACTGAATTGTGTCTAGTGAGGTTTTAAATGCCACGTCGTCGTGAAGTCCCCAAGCGCGATATTCTGCCCGATCCAAAATTCGGCAATGTCGATGTATCCAAGTTCATTAATGCGGTGATGCAAAGCGGTAAGAAGTCGGTTGCAGAACGCATTGTTTATGGTGCATTCGATACGATTACCAGCAAGGGTGGCAAAGACCCTCTTGAGGTTTTTAATTCTGCAATTGCCAACGTGCGTCCGATGGTTGAAGTTAAATCACGCCGTGTTGGTGGTGCTAACTACCAGGTTCCCGTTGAAGTTCGCCCCGCCCGCCGTATGGCGCTGGCAATGCGTTGGTTGCGCGAAGCAGCGCGTAAGCGTTCAGAAAAGACCATGGGTTTGCGTTTGGCGGCTGAAATGCTTGAAGCGGCTGAAAATCGTGGCGGCGCTGTTAAAAAGCGTGATGAAGTCCATCGTATGGCTGAAGCCAACAAGGCTTTCTCTCACTTCCGTTTCTAATTACCAATAAAGGAGGTCATTGTGGCCCGTAAAACTCCTATCGAGCGCTACCGCAATATTGGTATTAGTGCTCACATTGATGCTGGTAAAACGACAACGACCGAACGTATCCTGTTCTACACCGGGGTAAATCACAAGATTGGTGAAGTCCATGATGGTGCCGCCACCATGGACTGGATGGAACAGGAACAGGAACGCGGGATTACGATTACGTCCGCAGCAACAACCTGTTTCTGGAGTGGGATGGATAAGCAGTTCCCGCCCCATCACATCAACATCATTGACACGCCTGGGCACGTTGACTTCACGATTGAAGTTGAGCGTTCGATGCGTGTTTTGGATGCGGCATGTATGGTTTACTGCGCCGTGGGTGGTGTTCAGCCTCAGTCTGAAACTGTGTGGCGCCAAGCCAATAAGTACGGTGTGCCACGCTTGGCCTTCGTGAACAAGATGGACCGCTCAGGTGCCAATTTCTTCAAGGTGGTTGATCAGCTCAAATTGCGCTTACTGGCTAATCCGGTACCAATCGTGATTCCGATTGGCGCAGAAGAGAAGTTCGAAGGCGTTGTTGACTTGATTCGTATGAAAGCCATTTACTGGGATGAAGCATCTCAGGGTATGAAGTACGACGCCCGCGATATTCCTGCGGAACTGATTGACGAAGCCAATACGTGGCGCGAGCAGATGGTTGAAGCTGCGGCTGAAGCCACTGAAGAGCTGATGAACAAGTACCTAGAAGAAGGTTCGTTGTCTGAGGCTGACATCATCAAGGGTCTGCGTATGCGTACGCTGGCTTGTGAAATTCAGCCTATGCTGTGCGGTACTGCGTTCAAGAACAAGGGTGTTCAGCGGATGCTGGATGCGGTGATTGAGCTGCTGCCATCGCCATTGGATATTCCACCCGTTAAAGGTATCTTGGAAAACGAAACAGAAGGCGAACGTCGTGCTGCTGACGATGAGGCATTCTCTGCTTTAGCATTCAAGATTATGACCGACCCATTCGTGGGTCAGCTGATTTTCTTCCGTGTCTACTCTGGTGTAATTAACTCTGGTGATACGGTATACAACCCTGTTAAGGGTCGTAAAGAGCGTCTGGGCCGTATTCTGCAAATGCATGCAAATCAACGCGAAGAGATTAAAGAAGTTCGCGCTGGCGATATCGCTGCTGCGGTTGGTCTAAAAGAAGCTACTACTGGTGATACGCTGTGTGATCCACAAAAAGTCATTACGCTGGAACGTATGATTTTCCCTGAGCCAGTGATTCATGTGGCGGTTGAACCAAAAACCAAGGTTGACCAAGAGCGCATGGGCATGGCTTTGGGTCGCTTGGCCCAAGAAGATCCTTCGTTCCGTGTTCGTACAGATGAAGAATCAGGTCAAACGATTATTTCGGGTATGGGTGAATTGCACCTTGAGATTTTGGTTGATCGTATGCGCCGCGAGTTCAACGTTGAGGCAACCGTTGGTGCGCCGCAAGTGGCCTACCGCGAGTGCATTAAGAAGACCATTGAGCAAGAAGGTAAATTTGTTAAACAGTCTGGTGGTCGTGGTCAGTTCGGTCACGTTTGGCTCAAGATTGAACCGAATGAGGCCGGCAAGGGTTACGAGTTTGTAGATGCGATCAAGGGTGGGGTGGTTCCTCGTGAATACATTCCTGCGGTTGATAAGGGCTTGCAAGACGCAGTGGGTAGCGGTGTACTCGCTGGCTTCCCGGTTGTAGATGTTAAGTTCACGCTGTTTGATGGTTCTTACCACGACGTTGACTCCAACGAAAACGCCTTCCGTATGGCCGCGTCAATGGCCTTTAAGGAAGGGATGCGCAAAGCGCAGCCAACGCTGCTTGAGCCGATGATGGCGGTTGAAGTTGAAACGCCAGAAGATTACATGGGCAACGTGATGGGTGATTTGTCTTCCCGTCGTGGCATTGTCCAAGGTATGGAAGATCAAGTGGGTGGCATTAAGCTGGTTAAGGCCGAAGTTCCACTGTCCGAAATGTTTGGTTATTCCACTACGCTGCGCTCGTTGTCTCAGGGTCGTGCTACGTACTCCATGGAGTTCAAGCACTACACAGAAGCACCGAAAAACGTTGCTGACGCTGTGATTAACAAGAAATAATTTGTTGATACTGAATTAGGAGATTTGAAGAATGGCCAAGGAAAAATTTGAACGTAATAAGCCGCATGTGAACGTAGGAACGATTGGTCACGTTGACCATGGTAAGACTACGCTGACAGCTGCGATTACAACGGTACTG
>JBEGTT010000028.1:0-17552 GCA_041179245.1 Pseudomonadota bacterium | reverse complement strand
CCCAGTTCTCGGACTGGGTTTTTGCTTTTATAAAGCATCCTCAATGTAATTTGTCGCCAGACGTCTAATCGGCACAAATCCTGCTGCTAGTTGCTCAGAACGACTAACGGTGAGGAGTAGGTATGTTGATTGGATCAGCGATTGCCCTGGGTTTACAGGGAATGATGTCTGGAATAAGCCGGATCAATGGGGCTAGTGCCAAGATTGCGGCAAATAATATTGAAACTGATACGGCAAACATTGCCCAAGCGATGATTGAACAGAAAATCGGTGAAACACAGGTTAAGGCTTCTGCCAACGTGGTGAAGGCTGGGGATGAAATGATCGGAACAATCATCGACATCCGCGTATAGGTCATGACAACAATGTTAGGTTCAGACGTTATTTCAGATAGATTGCAAGCGGTTGAACAACAGCTAAACCAGCGTGAGCGGGACTTGCAGTCCATTCTTGACCACATGCCTTCGATGATCGGTTGCTGGGATGCGTCGCTACACAACCGCTTTGGCAACCATGCGTACCACTCTTGGTTTGGCGTCGACCCCAACAAAATGCCAGGGATGCACATTCGTGACGTGATTGGGGAAGAGCGCTATCGGCTTAATCTTCCCTTTATTCAAGCGGTTTTGAAAGGTGAGCCTCAAGTTTTTGAGCGGGATATCCCAAGCCCTGACGGCAAACTGATGCGACATTCTTTAGCGCATTACATCCCTGAAATTGTCGCGGGTGAGGTGAAGGGGTTTTATGTTTTGGTTTCGGATGTCACCGAACTTAAAACAAGCGAAGCAGCGGTAAACTTGGCACACGAACATCTAGAACAACGGGTGGCTGAACGGACGCAACAATTGAGTCAACTTACCGTTGACGCCACGTTGGCTGAAGAAAAAGAGCGGCAGGCAATTGCCCGCGATCTTCACGATGATCTTGGGCAACTCCTGCATGTCGCCAAAATTAGGCTTGACCAGCTAACCAAAAAAATTGCCTGTAAAGAAACTGCTGAACAGGTGCAGCAAATTGATGAACTATTGGCTGCAGCGAGTGAGCGCGTCCGATTTTTAACCGCTCAATTAAGCCCACCTGTCCTGGAAACCTTGGGATTAGTGCCCGCCCTAGCTTGGCTAGGAGAAGAAATGCAGCGTGTCTACGGCCTAGCAGTTGTTGTGAAAGATGACGGCCTACCCAAACCACTCGATACCGCTCAGACGATCATTTTGTATCGCGCTGCCCGCGAGTTGTTGATCAACGTGTTCAAGCACGCCAAGTCGCCGTTTGCGAAAGTGGAGACCATGAATGATGACGGGTATTTGATGCTCCGAGTCACCGATGAGGGCGTTGGTATCGTCGATCTGGAAGCAGCCATGGCTGGCGCCAATGGTTTCGGCTTAACCAGCGTGCGAGAACGCATCAATTATCTAGATGGCACGATGGATATCGAAGCGGTGCCCAACGATGGGACAGTGGTGATTCTCCGCTTGCCACTGGTCAAGACAGCCAATGCGGGAAGCAAGGCATGAAAAAAATTCGAATCATGTTGGCTGACGACCACCGCATGTTTGTGGGTGCTTTAAGTGGCTCGTTGGCGACTGAACCCGATATTGAGGTGGTAGCGATTGCAAACTCGGGGTACGAAGCGCTTGCTGCTGTTGAAGCCGCTCAGCCGGACATCCTTGTGCTGGATATTGGCTTGCCCGACATCAGTGGTGTTGAAGTCGCCAACCGGATGCGTAAGCAGTTTCCGCACGTTGGCGTTATTGCGTTATCCGGTTACGCAGATCGTTTGTTTGTTGAAGAAATGCTTAAAGCAGGCGCGCGCAGCTATGTAGTGAAGTCTGCAGGGGTTGAAGAATTACTCACCGCGATTCGCGCGGTTGCCCAAGGCAAGAAATTTCTGTGTACCGAAGCCACCGGACGAATGCTGCAAGTGATGACTGCAGAAGAAAATAATGTGTCGCCACCGATAACGATTTTGAGCCGTCGCGAGCAAGAAGTTTTGCGTTTGCTTTCGGAAGGAGTTCGGACTAATGAAATCGCGGCTCAACTTGGCATTACGGGGGCGACGGTGGAGGTCCATCGGCGCAATCTCAAAGAAAAACTTGGGATACGGACTGTCGCTGAATTGACGCGTTATGCCATCCGTCATGGCTTATCAAGCACGCAATAGGGAAATGCAGGGAAAAGTACCTGTTAACAGGTAGGTTGTGTAGTCGTTTTCGGTATGGTTTTATCTGTAGCAGTTGCTAAAGTTGTCGGATAAGTGCAAATACAGAAAATCCTTATGTACCGACAACATCGTAATACCAATCAATTAACGCCAATAACATACCCAGCCTCCCGCTATATTGCTTTGGAATGCCGAAATAGGAAGACTACGGGGGCTTGTTTTGGATGACATTGCCGAACACCGTCAAGCTCAGTTAGCTGTCGAAAACGAGCGCTTACGCCTACAAACCATATTAAAAGCATCAAGTGATGGCATTCATATCCTTAATGCGGAGGGTGTTCTGGTCGAGGCCAATGAGGCTTTCCTCAATATGCTGGGTTACGACGAAAGCGTCGTCGGCAAGTTACATGTGGCGGAGTGGGATGCCCAGGATTCTGCGTCCGTTATCAAAATGCGTAACGATGATCTGATCATCGGGCGTGCAAAGGAAATATTTGAAACGCGTCATCGCCGAAAGGATGGGTCGTGTATTGATGTCGAGATTAGCGCCTGTGGGATTGAGATTGCCGGCGTTGAGTTTCTTTTTGCAGCTTCCCGAGATATCACCGATCGCAAACACGCTGAGGCAGCGAGACAAGAGGCGCTGAGTCGACTGCAAAAAATTTCCAGTCGGCTGCCGGGGATTGTTTTTCAATTTCTCAAGAAGCCTGATGGAACTTTCAGTGTTCCGTATGCCAGCGATGCCATACGCGAGATATACCGCGTCAACCCCGAGGATATCTGTGAGGATGCAACCCCCGTGTTTGCATTCATTCACCCCGAAGATCTACCCAGTCACATTGCCTCAATTGAGGAATCTGCTAAGCTTTTGCTGCCTTGGCATCAAGAGTATCGCTTGCTGTTTCCCGAAGAACCCGTGGTCTGGTTGCTGGGTAATGCAATCCCTCAACATCAGCCTGATGGGTCCGTGTTGTGGCATGGTTTCATCACCGATATCACCGAGCGCAAGCAACAGGAATCTGCGTTGGCAATTGCCGCCACCGTGTTCGAGTCTCAAGAGGGGATGGTTATCACTGACCCGAACGGGCTGGTGCTGCAGGTGAATAAGGCATTTACCGGAATTACTGGCTATGTCAAAGAAGACGTAGTTGCCAAAAAAATGAATTTGGTCAAATCAGGCCGACATGACAACGCTTTTTATAAAGCCATGTGGGCCGAGATTCAGTCTATTGGCTCATGGAGCGGTGAAATATGGAACCGCAGGAAAAACGGTGAGATCTATCCGCAATGGCTAACGATTACTGCGGTATGGGGAAGTAACGGAAGAATATCCAACTACGTTGGCACCTTGACCGACATTACGCTGCGCAAGACCGCCGAGGACGAGATTAACCATCTCGCCTTCTATGATCCGTTAACCCGTTTGCCCAATCGTCGCTTGCTGATGGATCGCTTGCGTCAGACGCTTGCCGTAAGCACACGAACCCGGCGCTTGGGCGCTTTGATGTTTATTGATCTGGACAACTTCAAAGTTCTTAATGACACACTGGGGCACGATGTCGGCGACTTACTGTTGCAGCAAGTCGCACGCCGACTGGCTTCATGTATTTGTGAAGGCGATATGGTGTTGCGGTTTGGTGGTGATGAATTTGTCATCATGCTGGAGGATCTCAGCGAACACGCCAAAGAAGCCGCAAACCTAACGGAAATGATTGGCCTGAAGGTACTGAGTTCATTGAATACCCCCTATCAATTACTGAATCACTACTATCACTGCACCACCAGTATTGGTGCTACGTTGATTAACGGTCAGCGGGATTCCGTTGAAGACCTGTTAAAACAAGCCGATCTGGCCATGTATCAGTCCAAAGCTGCTGGACGCAATACTCTGCGATTCTTTGACCATGAAATGCAGGTCGCGGTGATGGCCCGGGCTGCGCTTGAAACGGAGTTGCGTGAAGGTTTAGCGCGTCAAGAATTTGTGCTGTATTACCAGCCACAGGTAGATGGAACAGGATCGATCACCGGCGCAGAAGCCTTGGTTCGTTGGCAGCACCCTTCACGCGGGCTGATCTTGCCCAGCCAATTCATTGAGTTGGCAGAAGAAACCAACTTGATCCTGACGTTGGGTAACTGGGTGTTGCGTACCGCTTGCGACCAGCTATTGCGCTGGGCGGGAAAACCCCAAATGGCACACCTGACGCTGTCGGTGAATGTTAGTGCGCGGCAGTTTCACCAGCCTGATTTTGTGTCCACAGTCTTTGCTGCCCTTGATGATTCAGGCGCCGACCCTAAGAAGCTCAAGCTGGAACTGACCGAAAGTGTTTTACTCAACGACATTGAAAACATTGTTACCAGAATGACCACGATCAAGTCACGCGGCATCGGGTTTTCGCTGGATGACTTCGGCACCGGTTACTCGTCTTTGTCTTATTTGAAGCGGCTGCCAATGGATCAGTTGAAAATTGATCCCTCGTTCGTCAGAGATATTTACACCAATTCAGATGACGCAGCGATTGCCCAAACGATTGTAGCACTCGCGAAAAACATGGGTCTGAGTGTGATTGCCGAAGGCGTTGAGACGGAAGAACAGCGCGGACGGCTTGCGGAAAACGGCTGCCATCAATATCAAGGTTATTTGTTCAGCCATCCTTTACCACTACTGGATCTAGAGCGATTCCTTCATCAAGGAAAAGGCGTTGCAAGCGGGACAGTCGATCTCAACAAATGTTGAAAGCAAAACCATGAAACAGCGAAGCTTGTTACGTTGGCTTGCAGTCATTAGTGGCGTTTTCCTCGCAACCACGGTGTACGCTCAAAATACCTATACCTTTGGTGTGGTGCCCCAGTTTGAACCCAGAAAACTGTCAGCGATTTGGACGCCTATTTTGCAGGAACTTGAGCGTAGAACTGGCTTACAGTTTCAGATGGTTGGCGCAGCCAGAATTCCAGAATTTGAAGGGGAATACGAAGTCGGCAAATACGATTTCGCTTATATGAATCCCTATCACGCCTTAATTGCTAAAGGTACTCAGTCCTATGAGCCAATAGTTCGTGATGGCAGCGAAAAACTGTTTGGGATTGTGGTTGCCGCCAAAGATGGGCCGTATACGAGTCTGCGTGAGCTGAATGGAAAATCAATCGCATTTCCCTCCCCTAATTCACTCGGCGCATCACTATTAGTGCGCTCTGACCTAGACAAACAGCACATCAAATTTTTACCTGTCTGGGCGCAAACCCATACGTCGGCTTACTTGAATGCGGTGCTTGGAAAAGTCGAGGCCGCCGGTGGTGTCATGGGTACACTGAAACAGCAACCCCAGGCGGTGCAAGACAAGTTGCGCGTCATCTATGAAACTCGCCGTATCTCACCACACCCCATCGTAGCCCATCCCAGAGTGCCGGCGGCTGACCGCGAAAAGGTGCGAAAGGCCCTATTGGAAATGGGAGCGACGACTGAGGGGGCTGCTCTGTTGGCCAAAATCCCAATGCCGCAAGTGGTTAATGCCTCCTTTGATGATTACAAAGAAATCAAGGGGTGGGGGCTGGAAAAATATTATGTAAAGGGGAGCGAATGAAGCTTCGCTCTAAAGTCATCATCATCCTGGTGCTGTCTAGCCTCTTAGGCGACTTTGCACTGGTTTCATTGTGGAAGCCGTGGCAGCTTGAAACGTCACTGCGCCGTGAAAAAGCTAGCAACCTAGAACACTTGGTTACGCTGGCGGATGGCATTACGCCGTTCTTGCTACAAAACCAGTTGGGCGCGATTTATGAAACACTGGACGCAACGGGCCAACGGCAACCGGAATGGCATCAACTCACCCTAAAAGATAGTCAAGGTCGAACGCTTTACCCTCTCGACTTGCAGGTTTCGCAGAATGAAAAAACGGAGTACCTGTCATACCCACTCACGCTTCGCAATCAGTCCTTAGGTGAACTTTCGGTGGCGCTTGATATGAGCGAGGTGTACCGTCAGCAAGACCGTCAGTCACTCGTTGTCGTCGTGTTTGTGACGGTGGTTTTTATCCTGTGCGGGTTGCTTTTAGCGGTGTCACTAGAGGTGCTGGTGGGTCGACGCAGTCGCCTATTGGTGAATGTCGCACTTCGCATCCAGCAGGGTGAATATGAATTCAGCCTTCCGCACTCGAATGGCGATGAAATCGGCGAGTTGAGCACCGCCTTAGATCAGATGCGCCAGGCGATTGCTGAAAAAGAGCGTTCTTTGACGGTGGCTAGAGATGAGGCGGAAGCCGCTAATCGTGCGAAATCAACTTTTCTGGCAACGATGTCCCACGAAATTCGGACACCGATGAATGGCATTCTGGGGATGACGCAGTTGCTGCTGATGCCGGGAATTAGCGACGCTGAGCGGGTCGAGTTTGCGCAAACTGTCCTGCGGTCCGGGCAAACACTGTTGACCTTGTTGAACGATATTCTGGACCTTTCCAAAGTCGAATCAGGGCGGATTGAATTGGAAAATTTGCCCTTCGACCCAGAAGTCCTTGGTCATGAAGCCATGGAATTGTTTGCTGAGTTCGCGCATCAAAAAGGCTTGGAAATCTCCATGCACTGGCTCGGAAAATCGAACCGGCATTACCTTGGTGACGCCACACGGTTACGACAAATGCTGGTCAATTTGGTGAGTAATGCAATCAAATTTACCGAGCAAGGTTCGATTGAAATCAGCATTGAGGAAATGTCCGGAGGTGGCAATGCCCCAAGGCTTTTGTTTTCGGTGAAAGATAGCGGCATCGGCATTCCAGAAGATAAACAAGGGTTGCTGTTTCAGCCGTTTTCTCAGGCAGATAGCTCAACGACGCGAATTTTTGGGGGCACCGGGCTGGGTTTGTCGATTGTGCGCAGCTTAGCTGCCTTGATGTCTGGCTCAGTTGGCGTTATTAGTGAAATAGGCGCTGGCGCGACATTCTGGTTCGACATCCCCGCTAAACCGGTTGAGGTGGCAACAAAACTAGGAATCCAATCTTCCAAGATGAGTGCCCTAACGCCCCACACTTTTTCCGGCACCGTGTTGGTGGTGGAAGATGACCCGACGAATCAACGTGTCATTGAATCTATACTTTCTAAGCTGGGTGAAAAAGCGGTTGTTGTAGGCGGCGGTCAAGAAGCACTTGAATTAATCAAAGAAGAACCCCGCCCTAAATTGATCCTGATGGATTGCCAAATGCCGGTAATGGATGGTTTTGAAACAACTCGGGAGATTCGCCAGTGGGAAACGTTGAATGGCCTGCAACGCATCCCCATCATCGCGCTAACCGCCTCTGTTTTTAAAGAAGACCAAGAGCAATGTTTTGCCGTTGGGATGGATGCTTTCCTGAGCAAGCCAATCAATCTTGAAAGTTTGCAACAAGCGCTTACCCAGTGGGGAACGGCCTCCTCCTAAAATTTCCCACCAGGTTTGCATCGCCACGGTTATAGCTTGGGCGGAGAATTAAACCTGCGTAAGTTGTGCGTACAGCATGGGAAGTTTCTGGCTGAGTTCATCGGCACGGCGGAGCAGGGTGTAGCCGTTGGCACCAAACATGTGAGGGAGGTAGCTGCCGCCCTCCCGGTCAATGGTGATACAAAACGGGTGAACGCCTTTTTCGTGGGCCTCCAGAATGCTTTGGCGGGTGTCTTCGATCCCGTAGCGGCTTTCATAAACGTCAAGATCGTGTGGTTTTCCATCGGACAGAATCAATAACAATCGCTGGCGATTGGGCTGTTTTGCCAACAAGCGGGTGCTGTGGCGAATCGCTGCGCCAAGCCGGGTGTAGTAACCGGGGCGAATGGCTGCAATGTGCCCGCGAGCCAAGGCGCTGTAGGATTCTTCAAACGTTTTTAGCGCATGGAAACGGATGTGGTTTCGTTTAAGCGAAGAAAACCCACACAGGGCGAAGTTATCGCCCGTTTCCCCGAGCGCTTCGGCAAATAACATCAAACTATCCCGAATCACATCAATGACCTTTTGATGATCATTTGCGCTGGCATCGGTCGACAAAGATAAGTCGGCTAGGACTAAGCAAGCCAAATCCCGCTCTTGCTGAACTTGGGCTTGGTAAATGCGGTTGTCGGTGGCGCAAGCGTGACCGGTTCGGGCCTCGGTTTCTTGGCGAACCCAGGCATCAAGGTCGAGTTCCGTGCCGTCTTGTTGCGCTTTTTGCCAGCGGCGGGTAGGGGCTAAAACGGCAAATTGGCTGCGTAATCGACGTGCTTGGGCGCGTAGATGTTCGGGGAGCGGAATCGCTTCAATGTCTCGTGATTCCAAGTATTGCAAGCAACAATGATCGGCTAAAAAGCGTTGCTTTCGGTAATCCCATTCTGGCAGCAGAATTCCTTCACCAATCGCTAAATCATCTTCCCCCGCAGCAGGCAGGTCCAATTCAAATTTCACCCGCGAAGCGACTCTTTCACCATCTTGCATGACGCTCATTTTGTCGATGGAGTCAGCGGCAGCACCAGCATTGGGGTCGGGGTCATCATCTAAGGATCGATTGACGCGCACAAATTCCGCCCAAGAAAACAGGCTTTCAGCGCGGAAAATCATCAATAAACCGTGTTCACTTTCAGGCGCATCCACACGTTCTGCTTTTTTCCGTTCACCTTGGTGTTCTTGGGCTGAACTGTTATCGCTGTCTTGGTGTTGGCGATCTTTGGCCGGTAGCGCTTGACCGCTGTCGACTGGCCACAACCACATCGGCACGGGTTGGATGGGACGAGATTTGGTGTTTCTTAGGTGCGGTAATTGTGGAATAGAACCTGGTTGGCGCAGGGCTTGTTGAATGGCTGTTTCTTGAGCCGCTTCATCAGACGGGCGCTGGTCTGCAGGGATGCGCAGGGCAATACACGCTTCGACCAAACGCTGATAACGCGTTAGCAAAGCGGGGAATCGGTCTAAGGTAACGACAGTTGCGCGTTGGTTGCGAATTAACGGTTCGTCGTGACTGGTCGGGACATCATGAGCCGCCAGAGCAGCTAACCAGAGGTAAAGCTCACGGTTCAGTTGGCGTTCAGGGAACGCTGCAATCTGGTCGGGTAAACGTAGATTTTGGCCATCAATACTGGCGGGTTGGGTCTTTTGTCCGGTGCCCGCGATACGTGCCAGCCAGCGGCGACGGCTACCATGATGTACTGAAGTCGCGTTCTGGACTTGTAAGCCGGGATCGCCGCCAAGGCCACGAAAGAACACACTCAAACTGCGGTTCATTTCAGCTAAATGTACGGCCGCTTCAGGAAAACGCTGTTCTGCTTTCCGGGTAATCCAACGGTCCCAAATGCCACCAACCCATTCTTCCATTGCTTAGCCTTTTATTTGGTTTTGTCTTTATGGCCGGTCAGGCTGACTTGGGCTTCGTGTTGGATCGCATTTTCTTTGTCAACCCAGCGTAGCAGTGGTTGCGCATTGTTGGCCTGTTGCACGGTGTGGCACGCGGTTAGGCAGCTTGAACATTGAGTACAGGCAAACATTTTGTGTTTGGCCTGACGGGGGCGTAGGCGCATCGGACATTCAGCTTCGCAGGCTGCGTAGTTGGCGTTGCCATTTTTTTCTCCAATGCTTCGACAATTGGCACAATCGGCCGCGCGTAAACGGTCAAATCCAACCACCATCCCACCTCGGTTAGCCATCCAGGCAAGGCTTTGGAATAGTCCGACAGCACAGCCAAAACGGCAAAAAAGGTGGCGTGCAAAGAGAAATTCCATTGTTAGCAGCAGGGTGCCAATGCTAATAAAACGCGCTTGATTTGGTGTCAGTGTCCACTGCCACAGATTGCGATAAATTTCGGTCGGTGGGAGCAGGTAGGTCAACAGAACGATTGACCACAAGCTGGCAAAAAAAACAGCAAACATAAGGGTGGGTAGCCACCAGCGAACATCTTGCTTGAGGGGGCTGCCGTCAGGTTTACAGTTTGGCAGAGGCTGTTTTTCCCAGATACTAGGTTTGCTACTGGCGCGTCGCATCAAGCCATTAATCAGTTCGACGGCAGAAAAGTGCGGACACAACCAACCACAGTAAATTCGCCCCCAGCGCCATGCAATAAACATCAGGCCTACCGCAGCAACGATGATCGGTAAAAACAGGCGCAGTAGAATGTTTAGCCCGGCTTCAATAGGGCCGATTTGACCAAGCATAAAGGCGTCAATGCCCAAGCGCCAGGGGATGCCCAGAAGGTAGGCATGCCCTTCATTGAGGTCAAAACGAAAAAGATTGAAGATGGGCGCAAGCGCAAATGCCACAAAAAATCCTGCCTGCCAATAAAACCGAGTTAGACGAGTTGGTGGCGTCGCATGGATAGGATGTTCTGCGGAAAGGACAGGGTACTTGCTCAAGTGGAGATGCCCTTATCGACCAAAACTTGCCATGACGATTTCCATCAAGCCATCGGTGACTTCAATGTCATCGCTTAGACTTTCGACCAATGCCGCACGGCAGGCTTCAATCGGGTCAAGACCATCTTTGATCAGTAACGCGGCGTAAACCAGCAGGCGAGTACTGGCGACTTCTTCCAGATCGACGTTTTTTAGGGTGCGAATGCTTTGTCCTAAATTCACAAGCCGCTTGGCTAAAAAAGGGTCACAGCCGGTTTCGCCGCACAAAATGGATTCTTCCCGTTCAGCGCTTGGGAAGTCAAAACGGAGTGAGACAAATCGTTGGCGGGTGGAGGGTTTCATTCCCTTCAAAAAATTCTGATAGCCGGGGTTGTATGACACCACCAGCATGAACGACTTGGGTGCCTGGAGCAGTTCACCGGTGCGATCAATCGGCAGGTTGCGTCGATGGTCAGCGAGCGGGTGAATCACCACGGTGGTGTCTTTGCGAGCTTCCACCACTTCATCTAGATAACAGATACCACCTTCCCGCACGGCGCGGGTTAATGGCCCGTCTTGCCAGCGAGTTTCACCGCCTTGAATCAAGTGGCGTCCGACCAAGTCCGCAGCGGTTAGGTCATCGTGGCAGGCGACGGTGTACAACGGTAATCCTAAGCGTTCTGCCATGTGGGCCACAAAGCGGGTTTTGCCAACCCCGGTTGGCCCTTTGATGAGAACCGGTAAGTGATTACGCCAAGCGTGTTCAAACAAAGAAATTTCTTGTCCGCTGGATTGATAAAACGGAGTGCTCATGGTCAACCTTAAAAAAGCTAGGCCCCATGGTTCAAACACGGGGCCTAGAAAGTAACTACCTCTGCTGTTTATTGCTCGATTTTGGCTTCAACCTTGCCGCCTTTGAAGAAGCTGGCGATGTAAGTCAGTAAGCCGATCAAGAAGACCACGCCTGAGCCTTCACGCAGCCAATAGAACATGGCGACTTGGTCTTGCGTAGCCATAAAGCTTAGTGGCGTATCACCCATCCGTTGTAACCAGACTTGCAAAATGCCTGCAGCCGTCAGGAACAGCGTGATGAACACCATGGCGACGGTCATTAACCAGAAACTCCACATTTCCAAGACTTGGGCTTCGTTGCTATTGGCAACGCGACCACGCATCAGTGGCATTGAGTAGGAGATCATCGTAATTACCACCATCACATAAGCGCCGTAGAACGCCATGTGACCGTGAGCCGCCGTGATTTGTGTACCGTGAGTGTAGAAGTTGACCGGTGCCAGTGTGTGCAAGAAGCCCCATACACCCGCGCCCAAGAAGGCCATTACCCCTGTTCCCAGTGCCCACAAAGTGGCAGCACGGTTGGGATGCTCACGACGGCGACGGTTAACCATATTGAAGGCAAACAGCGTCATGGCGAAGAAAGGAATCGGTTCGAGTGCAGAGAAAACCGAACCAATCAGCTGCCAGTATTCTGGTGTTCCGATCCAGTAGAAGTGGTGACCTGTCCCGAGAATGCCGGTGACCAAACTTAGTGTGATGATGACGTATAGCCACTTCTCAATCACTTCACGGTCAACGCCCGTCACTTTAATCAACACGAATGCCAGCAATGCACCAAGGATCAGTTCCCATACGCCTTCTACCCAGAGGTGAACCACAAACCACCAGTAGAACTTGTCGCGCACCAGATTGTCTGGGTTAACAAAGGAGAACAGGAAGAACACCGCCAAGCCCCATAAACCGATCAACAGGACCGTTGTGATCGATGTTTTACGGCCTTTGAGGAAGGTCATGGAAATGTTGAACAAGAACGACAGCGCAACGACCACAATCCCGATCTTGGTAATGGTCGGTTGTTCGAGGAATTCCCGGCCCATCGTGGGTAACAGATCATTACCGGTGATTTTGGCTAGGGTTGCATACGGCACGGTCAAGTAACCAACCACCGTTAGCGCAGCGGCAACAAGGAAAATCCAGAACATGGCAATCGCCAGCTTCGGTGAATACAGCTCACGTTCTGATTCTTCCGGAACCAGATAGTAGGCTGAACCCATAAAACCCATCAGCAACCAAACGATCAGGGCATTGGTATGCACCATCCGCGCGACGTTGAAAGGAATAGCCGGGAACAGAAAATCGCCGACCACATACTGCAAGCCCATGATTAGGCCGAACAGTATCTGTGCGACGAACAGCCCGATGGCAGCAATGAAATAAGGTTTGGCAACCGCTTGAGATTTAAATTGCATGATTTTCTCCTTAGCCCTCAATGTTTGGCGGCCAATTAGCCGTATTGATTTCGGAGGCGTACTTCAAGAAAGCAGTAATTTCATCAAGCTCTGCATCGGTGAAGTGGAAGTCAGGCATTTGGCGACGGCCTGGGGCACCGCTTGGCTGTGCCTTGATCCAAGCCTTGATAAATTCAGGCCCACGGCGTTTGTAGACGTTGCCGAGTTCCGGTGCGAAGTAAGCCCCTTCCCCAAGCAGGGTGTGGCAACCAATGCAGTTGTTGTTTTCCCATAGCCTTTTACCGGCGGCAATTTGCGGATTAGCCGCTAACTGCGCGCGGTTGTCACGCTGTGGCAACTGCTGTTCTGTGTTGTAACTCAGCGCAATGAACACGAGGAAGAAAAATATTGATCCCCCGAAAAATATGTTCCGCGCGGCTGAGGTCGAGAATGCTGCACTCATGTTTCCTCCCTTTTGCGATAAAGGTTGCCGGAGAGTACCGGCAACAAGGGCGCATGCTAGAAGAGAGTGCTTTTAGGCCGCCTTGATAGCTATCAAGAATTTATAGACTGGGTTGGTAACGTGGCCGATAGCCGTTAAAAAGGTAGGGCATCCAGACTTTGGCATGGTGACTAAATGATTGCAGGTGGGTTGATAACGATATGAGCCGAATCTGCGGTCAAAGATAACTCAACGGAATCGCTGTCACATCTCGTGAAAGGGGGATGTCTCGTTCAACCATGCATATCACAGCACCCGCGCCAACTGTTTTGCCCAATTTTGCGATGGCCGGAAAATGGCGTTTGGCGTTTTGTGACGGTGAAGCGGTTTTTTTAATTTCAATAGGGAATAAGGTGTCGCCCGATTCAATCAGTAAGTCGATTTCTTGCTGATCAGTGTCACGATAAAAATATAAAGGCGCCTCTAGGCCATTGTGCCAGTAGCTTTTCAATATTTCGCTGACCACCCAAGTTTCGAGAATGGCGCCGGACATATTGCCAGCTTCGAGTGATGCTGGTGTGGGCCATTTGGTCAAATAGGCGGCTAGGCCTGTGTCCAAAAAATACAACTTTGGCGCTTTTACGAGGCGCTTGGTTAAGTTGCTGTGGTACGGCTGGAGCAAAAAAATGAGGCCAGAGGTTTCGAGTACGGATAGCCATGCCTTAGCGGTTTTGTTATCAATATCGACGTCCTTCGCAAGGCCGGCGTAATTCAGAAGTTGCCCCGTCCTTGCTGCAACAGCACTCAGAAATCGGCTAAAAGCAACTTGGTTTGACACTTTTAGCACATCTTGTACGTCACGTTGGATATAGGTTTGGATATACGAGCGATAAAACACATCGCGAATTTTGGGGCCTTGGTCATTCAGCCGGGGATAAGCGCCAAGCCAGATTTGATTAAATACTTGTTCCAGCGATTTGGGCTGCGATTGAGTCCGTGCGGCAGAAATCCAAGCAGGGGTCGGCTGGAATGGTTGTGAAGTACATCCTAAGCCGCTGATCTCAGCTTGAGACAATCCTTGTAGGTCGACGATGGCAACCCGACCCGCAAGGCTCTCAGTGATACCTCGCATTAAGTGAAATTTTTGTGACCCTGTTAGCCAAAACAACCCGTTTTGCTGCTCACGGTCGACCATGATTTTGATCGCGCTGAACAACGCTGGTGCATATTGGATTTCATCAATAATGAGTGGTGGCTTCCACGTTTGTAGAAATAGCGCGGGATCTTCTTGTGCCAAGGCCCGCGCATCCATATCGTCAAGCGTCACATAGCGTCGCAATTGAGAAGCGTCTGCTTTGGCGCACATTTCGAGCAAGGTGGTTTTGCCAACTTGCCGTGGGCCAGTGACCATCAGCACAGGAAAACTATCACTGATGTTCTTGATTGATTGAGCTAAAGTTCTTGAATACATTTTTGCGTTTATATTGGAGTTAGGCTCCAATATAACCGAAATCGATGGGACGCCCACGCCTTAATGGCTGGTGCCCTCAGAACGGCTGATTTTGTTCCAGACGTTGTACTTCCCAATCGGTTTTTTCATCGGCAACCGTTTGATTTCGCGTAAGGTTTTAGCGTCAAAAATAATCAGTGCTCCGTCCATCTCGGACAGGCTGGCAAGGACATATTTGCCATCCTTAGAAAATTCGACATGGGCGAAGGTTTTCCCCGGTTCTGGGCGGATTTCAGCAATCACCTCAAGCGATTGTTTATCGATGACCTGCATGGTGTCCTTGAATTCACGGCTCATCATCGAATCTGTCCATGCGTAGGGGCTATTTTCATGGCTACGCATGAAAAATCCCGGGCCTTTGGTTGGGATTTGCTTAATCGGTTTCCACGTTGCCATGTCGATGATGCTGACGAGGCCTTGATTCAGATTCGGGGAGGCCATCACCATTTTGTCTTGCCATCGCCACGTAATACCAGAGCCCAGATGGGGCATGCCGGGGAGTTGTAAATCCGCAATCTTCTTTCGGCTATCCAAATTGATGACCTGACCTTTGCCGGCTTCGCGAGAGGCACCAATCACTTCTTGATAGTCTTGGGTAAAGAAAAAATCATCCAGATAATCAGTCAGCTTGGAGCGATTCGGATTGAGAAACCCCGGCACAAAAGTGCCTTCCCGATACTGAAAGTCGTGCACAAAACCGACCGGAATTTCAGGTGCATTGGGGTTGTAAGAGATTTCCCATAATTCTTGAGTATCTTTTAAGGCAGCAACGAAACTTTGTCGGGGGGCTGCGTCATAAACTGCTGAAACCCGAGAGGAAACTGTTCCGTCTTGATTGGTAACCGGCAGCACTTTTTGCAGGTTCAGGTTGCCGTCCAAAATCACTAGCGTGTGCGGTAGGTAGTTGGCCACGGCCACCCATTTGCCATCATTGGAAACAGCGACGTTGCGCGTGTTGATGCCGGCACGAATCTCACTGACGACTTTCAGATTCCACAAATCGTATTTGGTAATCCAGCCATCCCGCGAAGCAAAAAAGACAAAACGACCATCGGAGGTGAACTTGGGGCCGCCATGTAGCGCAAAACGTGAGGCGAAGCGGTGGATGGGTTCGAGTTTGTCGCCATCTAAGATGGAAACATGGTGATCGCCGGCTTCCACGACCAGAAATAGATTTAACGGATCAGCACTGAAAACGGGTTTGTTGGGCAGGCTGTTCGGGGCGAAATACTCAATTCGTGACTGTTGAATCTGTTGTTCTGACCATGAAGGGGCAGGGCTGACCGGTTGATAAATGTGCTGAACGACAGCCTGAATTTCCTCTGCCGATAAGGTTTGGGCAAAACCATTCATTTGGGTCGCTGTTCGACCACTGGAGATGACTTTTTGTGCGTCAGCGGATTTGAGTCTCGCCAAACTTTCCGGCAACAAGGCTGGCCCCATACCGCCCAAACGATCTGGCCCGTGGCAGGCTGCACAGTGCTGTTGATAACGAGCCGGGCCAACATCAAGTCCTGAATCAGCTAGCGCGTTGGTCGTGGAGAAGAGGGTTAGCAGCAGTAGGCTAATGAGGCTAGTTTTCATGCGTGTATCTCTTCATCCGTTAAATAACAGCCGGGGTCTTCGGCCCATAAATCCCCCGTGAGCTGTTGGGCACGAACGCTGGTGTTGCCGTTGCAAATTAGGCGATGTGCACAGGTTCCACAGCGGCCCGTTACTGGGCGAGGATGCTGCCGCAAGTCGCTTAACAGACTATCGTTGGTGTTACTCCAGATAGTGGAAAAGGGCGTTTCGCGGACGTTACCCAAGGTGTGGTGCCACCACATGGTGTCTGGGTGAACATTGCCCAGATTGTCGATGTTGGCGATGCCGATACCAGAAGAGTTTCCGCCCCATTTCAATAGGCGGGCCGTCATCTCGTCGACATAAGTGGCAGCGAAGTGCTGACGCATCCACTGGAGGAAATAAATGGCATCGGCGTCGTTATTACCGGTGGTGATTTCTTTCGGTTTGCCACGGACTTCAAAATCCCAAGCCGCATCAATCAATAAATCCATGGCCCAACGGGTCAGTTTGTGATGCGCGTCGTCCTTACGGTTTTTATTCCCGCGACCGGCGTAGTTGAGGTGGGAAAAATAAAACCGGTCAATCGATTCGTCCTCAATCAGTTTTAAGATCGCGGGCAAATCATGGGCATTGTCTTGCGTGAGCGTAAAACGGACGCCAACCTTCAGCCCGAGCTGACGACAGAGCCGTAATCCTTTAAGTGAGGCTTTGAATGCGCCCGCTTTACGGCGGAATTTGTCATGGGTTTCTTCCATACCATCCAGCGAAATACCCACATAGTTGAACTGACAAGCGGCAATGTCACGGATGTTATCTTCGGTAATCAAGGTGCCATTGGTAGATAAACCGACATAAAAACCTAGCGATTTGGCGCGTTGGGCAATATCGAAAATTCGCGGGTGCAGCAGCGGTTCTCCGCCGGACAAAATGAGCACGGGCACGCGGAACGCTTTCAGGTCATCCATCACCTGCGAGATTTCCTCAAAAGACAATTCTCCTTTGAAGTCGGTATCGGCAGAAATGGAGTAGCAGTGTTTACAGGTCAGATTGCAGCGGCGAATCAGGTTCCAGATCACCACTGGGCCGGGTAATCCAGCACCGGGCAGCTTTCCTTGAGACCTTACGTTGTCGGACTCTGTGCGGCCAATGGCGTGGAGGTATTGAGATAGGCGAAACATAGTGTTTACGGAATCAACCGCACTCCCGTTTTTTTCAAGATTTTTGAGGAATAAAGAATGTCGCTAGCAGCACAGTGAGCGCCAAGCAACTGGCGAATTTCATTGGACTTGGTGGCGCATTCGTCACGGCTACTGCCATGAACCATGG
>JBEGTT010000027.1:0-4508 GCA_041179245.1 Pseudomonadota bacterium | reverse complement strand
TGTCAGTGTCCTGTGTTTTATCCCACCACAAGGCACGCCCGACCTTTTGGTCCACTTCCCACGCTGGGTTTTTGGCAAGCTGTTCTCGCATCCACTTGGTGTGGTCGGACTCATAAGCGGTATCTACGTTACCCATAAGATTGATCATTTTGCGTTCCCCAAACCGAAGTGAATAGTGCCGAAAAATTAATGGCGCGAATTCTAGCATGGGCGAGTAAACTTGCGTTTTCCATATTCGTCTTTAGAAAAGCACCATGGCCCAATACGTTATGAGTATGTTGCGTGTCAGCAAAACTGTCCCGCCCAAACGTCAGATCATCAAGGATATTTCTCTTTCTTTCTTCCCCGGCGCCAAGATTGGCCTGCTCGGCCTGAACGGTTCAGGTAAATCGACTGTGCTCAAGATCATGGCCGGTGTTGATAAAGAATTCGATGGTGAAGTGCAGCATCTGGCCGGCGTATCTATCGGTTACCTGCCACAAGAGCCTCAACTGGATGCAGCCAAAACGGTGCGTGAAGAAGTTGAGTCAGCGCTCGGCGAAGTCATGCAGGCACAAACTAAGCTGGACGAGATTTATGCGGCTTATGCCGAACCAGACGCTGATTTTGACAAACTCGCTGAAGAACAGGCCCGTCTGGAGGCAATCATCGCCACCTCAGGCTCAGATACGGAAAACCAGATGGAAATTGCGGCTGATGCATTACGGCTCCCTCCTTGGGAAGCCATCATCGGCAACCTATCCGGGGGTGAAAAACGTCGCGTCGCTCTATGTAAGCTGCTACTCGCCAAGCCCGATATGCTGTTGCTTGACGAGCCCACCAATCACTTAGATGCCGAATCTGTTGAATGGCTGGAAGAGTTCTTAGTACGCTTCCCCGGCACGGTAGTGGCGGTAACCCATGATCGTTACTTCCTAGATAACGCTGCCGAATGGATTCTGGAACTTGACCGTGGGCACGGCATTCCTTGGAAGGGTAATTACTCTAGCTGGCTGGAACAAAAAGAAGCCCGCTTAGAGACTGAAAACAAGCAAGTTGATGCTCACATGAAGGCAATGAAGCAGGAGCTGGAGTGGGTTCGGTCCAATCCCAAGGCTCGCCAAGCCAAGAGCAAATCTCGACTGGCTCGCTTTGAGGAAATGTCCAGCCACGAATATCAAAAACGCAACGAAACCCAAGAAATTTTCATTCCCGTCGGGGATCGACTTGGCGGTAAGGTCATTGACTTCGAGGGGGTTACTAAAACTTTTGGCGACAAATTGCTGATGGACAACCTGTCTTTCAGCGTACCTGCAGGCGCTATCGTCGGCATCATTGGCCCAAACGGCGCGGGTAAATCAACCCTGTTTAAGATGATTACCGGCCAACAGCAACCTGATTCGGGAGCGGTAGACATTGGCCCCACCGTCAAAATGGCTTACGTAGACCAATCACGCGACTGCTTAGATGGCAACAAAACCGTGTTTGATGAACTGGCCCAAGGCAGTGACATCCTACAAATCGGCAAATTTGAAATGCCATCACGGGCTTACATTGGCCGCTTCAACTTTAAGGGGGGCGACCAAGGGAAATTGGTTGGCAACCTTTCAGGTGGTGAACGAGGCCGTTTGCACTTAGCCAAGACATTGATGGCTGGCGGCAACGTGCTGCTGCTTGATGAACCGTCAAACGACCTTGACGTGGAAACCTTGCGCGCACTCGAAGATGCGCTGCTCGAATTTCCCGGTTGTGCGATGGTTATCTCCCACGACCGCTGGTTCCTAGATCGCATCTGTACGCACATTCTGGCGGCTGAAGGCGATTCACAATGGACATTCTTCCCTGGCAACTACCAAGAATACGAAGAAGATAAGCGCAAACGCCTAGGTGAAGAAGGCGCCAAACCTAAGCGGATTCGCTACAGACCGATTATTCGATAAGGGCCACCTGATACACTCTAGGCATAAACGGTCATCGTCAAAAAATCGATCAAGGCAAAATAGCCATAATGGCAAACGCAAACAAACAGCTCATCATCGAGAAAATCAAGTCGATGCCCGACTTGCCCTCCCCCTCCGAATCAGCCATCAAGATTATTCGGCTTGCCGAAGATGACATGTTGTCGCTCTCAGAACTTGAGAACTCAATTCGGGCAGATCCTGCGTTTTCAGCCCGATTGCTCAGAATTGCCAATAGCGGCAGAAAACGCTTGGGTGGTCGCCCGATTATTTCCATTAAGGATGCACTGGCCACACTGGGTCTTCCGGCAGTCCGCGGTTTGGCGCTCGGTTTTTCTCTCATGAATACCCATCGGGTTGGGCGTTGCAAATCCTTCGATTTCAATACCTTCTGGCTGCACTCACTGGCTTTGGCGCAAGCGTTTCAAACCGTTTCCCTGAGCATCAAACCAGCACCACGCGATGAAGCCTTTAGCGTTGGTTTACTCGCCAATATTGGGCAGCTTGCATTGGCCTGCGTGATGCCAGAACCCTACGGGAAGCTATTGGAATCTACAGGAATTGACCAACCCCTCAAGCTTGCTGAAAAGGAAAGACATTCTTTGGGGCTTGATCGCTGGGAACTCAGCGCAGAATTACTCAAAGGATGGGGAATACCGAGTATCTATACAGAGCCAGTAGCCATGCACCGGCAACCGTATATCGACATTCAGAACATGAGCAGCCGTACGTTCAATCTGGCCTGTGCCCTATCACTGGCGGCTGACATTGCAGACATCATCATTTACCCCTCGCTACGCACCCCAGAGAAAATTACTGAGTTGTACCGCCACGGGGCTCGGCTATCGCTGGAAAACGAAGATTTAATTAACGTCGGGAACGTTGTTACGCAGGAATGGCAGGAATGGGTTCAATTGCTGGGTTTAAAACACGATCCCGACATGAGTTTCTCTTGGGTCGCAGAAGCCTATTCTGACGCCCACCTGCTCACCAAAGCGGTAACCAACGACTCAACTGGGTTGACCGCATTAGTTGTTGATGATGAAAAATTAACCCAAACGCAATTAAGCACCTTGCTCACCAACGCGGGATATCGGGTAATTACAGCCGACAACGGTAGCCAGGCGCTAAAGTTGTGCAAATCCCAAATGCCAGACATCATCATTGCGGACTGGTTAATGCCCGTCATGGATGGCCTAGCGCTGGTACGCGAAGTAAGGGCACTTACCAATGTTCAACAACCTTATATTCTCGTGCTGACTTTACGTCATGAAGAAGACAGTTTGGTTGAAGTCTTCGGTAGCGGCGCCGATGATTATTTGGCAAAACCCATTCACACGATGATTTTGCTGGCCCGAATGAAAGCTGGCGAAAGAATTCTGCTGCTCCAGCGGGAAGCCAGTCGGCTTTATACCGAAATGCGTGATGTCGCCAATGAACTTTCAGCCAGCAATCGCCGCTTACAAACCCTAGCAACGACGGACGAATTAACCGGTTTCCCCAATCGCCGTTATGCGATGGAACGGATACAGCAAGAATGGTTAGCCTCATCTAGACATAGCAGTGCCCTGTCGTGCCTTATTTTGGACATTGACGCATTCAAAGAAGTCAATGACACGCTGGGCCACGAAAAAAGCGATGAAGTACTCAAACAAGTTTCGAAGGCTCTGCGGGCCACCATGCGCGCTGAAGATGTTGTTTGCCGCGTTGGAGGGGATGAGTTTTGGATTATCTGCCCAAATGCCAGTGCAGCCATTGCTGAACAATGCGCCAAACGTTTGCGTGAAGCCGTAACAACGCTTGAATACAGTCCACTGGGCAAACCCGTTTCCATCAGCACTGGATTTGCCGAACGAAGCCCTTTGATGGAAGACCCGATACAAATGATCGAAGCAGCTCACACCGCCCTGCTGGAGTCGAAACATGTTGCCAGAACAGGCACCAGCTAAATCTCGATCCTCTCGTTCTTCGCTGATTGGGCAGCTAGAGAAAATTCTCTCGTCTGCCTTATTTCTAGCGGCCCTCTTCACCCTCGCTTTCATTATTACCGAAGAAGTTTTCAACCGAAAAAAGGAGCTGATAAATCAGTCTGATGCTTGGTTGCGGGCACTGGCAGTACAGCTTGAGCCTTCGCTGATGTTTAAGGATGCCAAAGCTGCCGAAGAATTATTGCAGGCAACCTCACAAATGCCCGCTTTGGTTGGTTCGTTGGTCACCGTTGAAAGCATTGGCGATGTATTCGCCACCGAGTCTATTGCCAGTTATACCAGTCCTAATCACGAATCCTTGGACGCCAAACCACTTTCCAAGCAACAGACCAACAAAACTTCCGTATTTTCTGCCTACTGGATTCGAAGCACTGAAATTTATGTTGCAGGTGCCCCGATCGGCATGTTGTACGCAAAAATTGATACGGGACCAATGTGGAACGACATCTTCCGATTTGCACTGATTATTGTTTTAATTCTGAGTGGTTCCGGACTTTTGGCAACCAAAATTGCCCGCCGGGAGTTCCGCAAGGCATTCGAACCTATTCTGGAACTCACGCGGATTACCGCCGAGGTAACCCAC
>JBEGTT010000026.1:0-3738 GCA_041179245.1 Pseudomonadota bacterium | reverse complement strand
GCGGGCTGCGCACCAACTGGCTAGCCGCGTTACTAATCAATTGATTGATTCGCCCCACATCGGCCAGTGATAGACCGGGCAATAAGCCATCGTCGGTAACTCCGATGAAAATACTTCCACCCGCTGAATTGGCGAATGCTGCCATCTCTGATGCTAGCGATTCCGCATTTCTAATATCAGACTTGAACTGGCGGAAACTATCTTCGCCAAGAGCGATTTGGGTTAGAGGGTCTGAAAGCTGCATCGCTATTTTTGGATTTACATTGCAGAAAAATGAAGGTTGGATTCTACGCTGTGAGCTAGCCGTATGGAATACGGCAAGAAATGTCCGCAAGAAATGGAAGACATTTGTAACGATTCGATACATTCTGCGAAAACTGCTGCAAATCTGCTTTGCCAAGCTTACATCTGGGCGCAGGGTGGTTTTTCCTGCGACTCAATAAACTCATAAAGAAAGATTTTGGAGACTATCTTGGAACCACAGAACCCATTTGCCATTGGATTAGACCGAAATACTGCTAACTTTGTGCCGCTGTCCCCCTTAAGCTTTATTGCGCGAACGGCCTTTGTTTATCCAAAAAGAATTTCTGCGGTTCAGGGAGAACGGCAGTACACCTGGCTGGAAACCTACACGCGTTGTCGGCAACTGGCTTCTGCTCTAAAAGGGCGCGGTATTGGCAAGGGGGATACCGTGGCAGCGATGCTGCCGAATGTGGCGCAGATGCTGGAAGCTCACTTCGGTGTGCCGATGGCGGGCGCAGTCCTCAATACCCTGAATACTCGGCTCGATGCAGAGGCTTTGGCGTTCATGCTGGATCATGGCGAAGCCAAAGTTCTGCTGACTGATCCTGAGTTTTCAGGGGTGATTGAGCAAGCGCTGGAAAAAATGACGAGGCCCAAACCCTTGGTAATCGATGTGCTTGATCCCGAATTCAAAGAAGGCAAGACACTAGGGACTAAAGATTACGAATCCTTTATTGCGGAAGGTGATCCAGCATTTGAGTGGGCTTTACCCGCTGATGAATGGGACCCGATTGCCCTGAACTACACTTCCGGTACGACGGGTAACCCCAAAGGGGTGGTTTACCACCACCGTGGGGCTTACCTGAATGCCGCGTCGAACATCATTTCCTGGGGAATGCCCCAGCATGCCGTCTATCTGTGGACCTTGCCGATGTTCCATTGCAACGGCTGGTGTTTTCCATGGACGATGGCGGCCAATGCGGGGACTAGCATTTGTTTGCGTAAGGTTGATCCCGCCCTGATTTTCGATTTGATTAAACGGTACAAGGTGTCCCATATGTGCGGTGCACCGATTGTTTACGGCATGTTGATTAATGCGCCGGCTGAACTCAGAGAAGGTATCGAGCATTCCGTGGCAGGTTTGATTGCTGGTGCTGCGCCACCTGCTGCGATTATCGAAGGTTGCGAACGGATGGGTTTCGATATTACCCATGTGTATGGCTTGACTGAAACTTATGGGCCAGCGGCTGTTTGCGCTAAACATCCCGAATGGGACAAATTGTCGATTGATATGCGGGCAGCTCGTAATGGTCGTCAGGGTGTTCCTTATCACCTACAGGAAGCCATTGAGGTGCTTGACCCCGTCAGCCTTGAACCGGTGCCTTGGGATGGTGAGAGCATGGGCGAGATCATGTTCCGGGGCAATATCGTGATGAAGGGTTACCTGAAGAACGAAAAGGCATCAGACGAGGCATTCCGTGGCGGTTGGTTCCATACCGGTGATTTGGCGGTGGTGCATACCGATGGTTACGTGAAGATTAAGGATCGTTCCAAGGATGTGATTATTTCTGGGGGCGAAAATATTTCCTCACTCGAAGTTGAAGATATTCTTTACCGTCATCCAGCGGTCATTGCCGCCGCTGTGGTGGCGAAGCCTGACGAAAAATGGGGCGAAGTGCCCGTTGCGTTCATTGAGCTAAAAGAGGGGGCGGTGGTCACTGAAGCAGACATTATTGAATATTGCCGCCAGCACATGGCCCGTTTCAAAGTCCCTAAATCGGTGGTGTTTGGGGCTTTGCCAAAAACCTCTACCGGTAAAATTCAGAAATACGTTCTTCGCCAGCACGCCCAGTCTGTCTTGGCTATTGAGTAAGTTTTAGCATCAACATCATCAGGAGTTAACAGGATGAAAATCATTGTTCCCGTTAAACGGGTAGTGGATTACAACGTCAAGATTCGCGTCAAGGCAGATCAGTCAGGGGTGGATCTGGCTAACGTCAAAATGAGCATGAATCCGTTTGACGAGATTGCGCTGGAAGAAGCCGTTCGCTTGAAAGAGGCTGGCATTGCTACCGAAGTGATTGCGGTGTCTTGTGGTGTTACCGCGTGTCAGGAAACCTTGCGTACCGCGATGGCCATTGGCGCTGATCGTAGCGTTTTGGTCGATTGTGGGGAAACTGATTTACAGCCATTGGCAGTCGCCAAATTACTCAAGGCACTCTGCGACAAAGAGCAGCCGCAGCTGGTGATTTGCGGTAAACAAGCGATTGATGATGACGCGAATCAATCCGGCCAGATGTTGGCAGCGTTGCTGAATTGGCCGCAAGCGACTTTTGCGTCAAAGGTTGTTTTGGCCGAAGGTAAAGCCACAGTGACCCGTGAAATTGATGGCGGTCTGGAAACACTGGAAATCAATCTGCCAGCGGTGGTGAGTACCGATTTACGTTTGAATGAACCCCGTTATGCCACGTTGCCGAACATCATGAAGGCCAAGAAAAAACCGCTGGAAACTATCAAGCCAGAGGACTTGGGGGTGGATATTGCGCCTCGTTTAAAAACACTGAAGGTGGTTGAGCCGGCTAAACGCCAAGCGGGTGTAAAAGTGGCTGATGTGGCCGAACTAGTAAGCAAGCTTCGCAATGAAGCGAAAGTGATCTAAGGAGATAGACCATGACCATTCTCGTTATTGCAGAACACGATAACAGCGGCTTGAAGGCCGCTACCCTGAACACCGTTACTGCCGCTACCAAAATGGGTGGTGATATTCATGTGCTGGTGGCTGGGAATAATTGCCAGAGTGTGGCTGAACAAGTGGCCAAACTGGCGGGTGTCAGTGTGGTTAAGGTTGTAGTGGCTAGCCACTATGAAGCTCAGTTAGCAGAAAATCTAACAGCGCTGATTGTGCCGTTGGCGGCAAATTACAGCCACATGCTGGCGCCGGCTACGACCTTTGGTAAGAACCTACTGCCGCGTGTGGCGGCGTTGTTGGATGTAGCGCAAATTTCTGAAATTACGGGTGTCGAATCTGCCGACACCTTTGTTCGCCCCATTTATGCCGGTAACGCTTTAGCGACGGTACAAAGCTCAGATGCGATCAAAGTCATCACCGTTCGTACAACGGCTTTTGATGCTGTAGCTGAGGGTGGAAATGCCTCCATCGAAACGATTGCCGCTGCAGCTGATGTGGGTTCTTCCCGCTTGGTTGGTCGTGAACTGACCGTTTCTGCTCGCCCTGAGTTGGGCGCTGCGAAAATCATCGTATCGGGTGGTCGCGGCTTGGGTAGTGGCGAAAATTATCACAGCTTACTTGAGCCATTGGCAGACAAACTGAACGCTGCCTTGGGGGCTTCGCGGGCAGCGGTCGATGCGGGATTTGTTCCCAACGATTATCAGGTTGGACAGACCGGCAAGATCGTCGCGCCTCAGCTTTACATCGCGTTGGGCATTTCCGGGGCCATCCAGCATTTAGCTGGGATGAAGGATTCCAAGGTCATT
>JBEGTT010000025.1:0-8824 GCA_041179245.1 Pseudomonadota bacterium | reverse complement strand
AGAGCCTGAATGTTTCTGTGGCGGCGGGGGTTTGTCTTTTTGAAGCCCGGCGTCGTCTCGTCTAATTCATGTCGATGTGGCATTCCCTGTTTCTGTTTCGTATTCTGGCGTTGCTATTATTGGGCTTGGGCTGTGCTGTTTCCACCTGTGCTGCTGAAAGTGATGCGCATAGTACGGTGGGCGTAGGAGTTAGTGGAGTAAACGGGCTCAGCGTTAGTTCGGTTACGTTTGGGCAAGCGCTTATTCCTGAGGAAATACCCTTATTCCTGAGTGTGCCTAGTGCTATTGATTTGACGGTGAATAGTGACGAAATATGGGGGCGAATTCGCAATGGTTTTGCGATGCCTGACTTGTCGGATGAATTGGTTCTGACTCATCAGCAGTGGTATTTGAACCGCCCGGATTATTTGCGGCGGATGCTTGAACGAAGCCGACCTTATTTGCACCATATTGTCAGCGAGTTAGAGCGCCGAGGGATGCCAACTGAACTGGCGCTGCTGCCTATGGTTGAAAGCTCCTATGACCCTAACGCCTATTCGCCGGCTAGGGCCGCTGGTTTGTGGCAATTCATTCCCAGTACAGGGAAAAACTACAATCTGGGGCAAACGTGGTGGGAAGATGAACGACGTGATGTTGTCGCATCAACGACGGCAGCTCTGGACTACTTACAGACTATTTACGACATGCACGGTGACTGGCATTTGGCGCTGGCTTCCTACAACTGGGGGGAAAATGCAGTTGCGCGTGCGATTGCTAAGAATGTGGCTAATGGGCTCCCTACAGATTTCTCTAGTCTGACCATGCCTAACGAAACTCGCCACTACGTCCCTAAACTTCAAGCCTTAAAAAATATCTTTGGTAATCCTTCCTTGTTTGACCGCCTCAACTTGCCGGCTATTCCCAATCGTCCATTTTTCAAGCAAGTGTCTACCCCCGCACCTATCGACGTTAGATTGGCGGCCAAGCTTGCTGGGATGTCACTCAAGGAGTTTCTAGTGCTTAATCCGTCCCATAACAGACCGGTTATTAAGGACAAAACACTGTTATTGCCAACGGACAAAGCCGAGCGTTTTGAAGAAAATCTCAATCGTTACCAAGCGCCATTGCAGACTTGGGAGACCTACACCCTAAAAAGAGGGGATAAGTTAGAAAAACTACTTCCTCGCTTGGGATTGCCACTGTCTGAAATTAAGCGGATTAACAGCTTGCCGGAGAAATCACGAGGGTTCCCTGGGCAGATCTTGTTGCTGCCAGGCCCGCTCAATCGAGAAACCGCGGATAGCTTGAAAGACTGGCGGACCCCGCTTTACCCCAACGCGGAAAGTAAAAAAGAAGCCCCAAAAGGTAAAAGTCAGGGTAAAAGTCAGCCCGTGAGTGGAAAAGGAAAAACCGCGCAGCCGCGTGGCGTAATCGCTAAACCAAGCAAGGAGAGTGTGAAGAAATCACCTTCTCAACAGCACTCGGTGTTGCCTAGCAAAAAAGCGGCGGTTAAAGCCATGGTGGCAAAGCGTTAATGCGAGCCACGGGGTCAATGACTGGCTAGAAAACAAGCGACCTTGTGGGTTGGTGAAATATCAGTCAGCGTTGGATAAGCGTCACGGCAGTGCGCTTCAGCCTTAGGGCAACGAGGGTGAAAGTGGCAGCCTTTAGGTGGGGCAGCGGGAGAAGGAAGTTCTCCGATTACGTTGACGTTTAGTGCGGGTTTTTTGTCCCCTCGTTCAATCTTGGGAACGGCTGAAAGTAGGGCTTGCGTGTAAGGGTGTTGCGGCGCTTGCAGGATTTCTTCAGTTTTCCCGGTTTCGACAATCCGACCCAAATACATCACGGCAACCTCGTCAGCCAGATAACTCACAACGCCAAAGTTATGGGTGATGAACAGATAAGCTAGTCCCAATGTTTGTTGAAGATCGCGTAGCAAATTCAAAATCTGGGCTTGTACCGAGACATCGAGTGCTGAGGTGGGTTCATCACAAATAACGATTTGTGGCTGGACGGCCAGCGCACGAGCGATAGCGATACGTTGCCGTTGCCCACCGGAAAACTCATGCGGAAACCGGTCAAGGCTTTCTTCACTTAAACCTACTTGTTGTAGCAGTCTGGTCAATGCAGGTCGGGCGGCGGTCAATGTTTTACTCATTCCCTGAGCCTGCAGTCCTTCCAGCAGAATTTCACCGATCCGCATGCGTGGGTTAAGTGAGGCAAACGGATCTTGAAAAATCATCTGCATGTGTCTGCGTAGCGGATGTAGTTGTTGGTGTTTAAGGCTTCCCGTTTTACCAAACCATTCCTGCCCGACAACTCGCACAGTCCCCGCTGTCGGTTTGATTAACTGCAAAATGGCTTTTCCGACGGTGGTTTTTCCGCAGCCCGATTCGCCGACTAGGGCCAGCGTTTTCCCCGGTTTAAGCTGGAGATCGACACCATCAACGGCGCGTACATAACCTACGGTGCGTTGCAGAAACCCCTTACGAATGGGAAACAGGACTTGCAGAGAGTCCACGGTTAGTACGGGTGGGTTAGTTTCGGCGGCTGAATGTTTTGCTAAGGCGGTGGCTTGTGCTGGGGCTGGGCTGACGGGGGCAGCAAAACAACGAACCTGTTGCTCTGCGCCCGTAGGTGGTGAGTTCACACTCTGCCATTCCGGTGATGCTTGGCGGCAAATTTCCATCACGTAGCGGCAGCGATCTGCAAAACGACAACCGGACGGCATGGCGTGTAGCGCAGGAACCTGGCCCGGCAGCGATAGTAGTCGCTCACCCCGTTGCACCGCTTCTGGGAGGGCAGCGAACAGGGCTTGGCTGTACGGATGCTGTGGCTGCTGGAAAAACACGTCTCGATCAGCGACTTCTACGAGTTGCCCGGCGTACATCACGCCAATGCTGTCAGCCATCATGGAGAGGACACCCAGATCATGGGTAATCAGCAGAATGGCCATGCCGCGCTGCTGTTGGAGCCGTTTGAGTAAATCAAGAATCTGGGCCTGAACCGTGACATCCAGCGCGGTAGTCGGCTCATCCGCAATCAAAATATCCGGTTCACCGGCAAGGGCAATCGCAATCATCACCCGTTGTTTCATCCCCCCAGAAAACTGGAAGGGATATTCCGACAGGCGACGTTCCGGGTCGGCGATGCCCACTTGTTGTAGTAGGGACAGCGCTTCGGATTTGGCGGCTTCTCCCCGCAAACCGCGTTGGAGTGACAGTACTTCGCCAATTTGATCTCCCACGGTCAGCACCGGGTTTAGGCTCGTCGCAGGCTCTTGGAAAATCATCGCGATTTTGCGGCCCCGCACTTGCCTAAGCTGAGTATCTTCCAGCAAAAGAACATCCTGCCCATCGCTGAATAACACCTGCCCACCAAGGTAACGGCCTGCTGCTGGCAGCAACCGCATTAACGCTTGAGCCGTTGCTGATTTTCCGCAACCGGATTCGCCCAGTAGCGCAAAGGTTTTTCCTCTGTGCAGTTCGAAGCTGATGCCATCAACCGCAGTTAAGGTTTTTCGATTCGTGTCAAAGCCAATTCGTAGATGACTGACAGAAAGCATGGGGTTAGGCGCTGATGTCATCAAGCAGCTCTTGGGTCAAAGGCATCTCGCACCGCATCGGCTAGCAGATTGGCTGCAAGCACCATCAGCAGCATGAAGACAAAAGCCGCCGTTAGTGACCACCAGACGACTGGTTCTCGTCCCAGTTCCAAACGTGCGCTGTTAATCATGGTGCCAAAGCTGGTCATGGAGGGATCAACCCCAATACCCACATAGGAAAGGACGGCTTCGGCGAGGACTAGGCTAGAAAAATCCATGACCAGTGCGATGACCACAATGTGCATCACATTAGGTAAAACATGGCGCAGCAGAATTCGAGCATGTCCAACACCCGCAGCACGAGCTGCCTGAATGTATTCCAGCTCGCGCAGTTTTAGCGTCTCCCCACGCAATAGGCGGCATAACCCGGTCCAACTGGTCATTCCTAAAATGAAACACAAGGCCAGTAGCCGAACATCAGCCCGCTCGGCGGCGGTGGAAAACCATTGAGGGTGAGTGTCGATAACTACTTGCATCATGAGAACGGATGCGGCAATTAACAATACGCTGGGGATGGCGTTGAGTACGGTGTAAATGTACTGAATGACATCATCAACCCAACCCCGGAAATAGCCAGCCACAATCCCTAGAATGACCGATAACGGCAAGGTAACCAGTGTGGTGACTAAGCCAATGATGAGCGCAGTACGAATGCTTTTAAGTACCTGATACAAAACGTCTTGACCCACTTTGTCGGTGCCCAACCAGTGCTGACCAGGAAAACGTAGGGGAGGAAAGTCGCGGCCTAGCGTTTCGCCTTCCGTGCCGATAATGGATTCCTTGGCAAAACTGTGGGCCGAAAAGGGTGCTGAGTAGGTTTTTTCACTGTGTAAGCGTAGATCGGCAACGGCTATGTCCAGCACGGACAAAACCTCCACGGCGTAGCGTGGCGCAGCGTCGTGGGTGCTTGCAGATGTATCAGGAAGCCGTTGCCGGAAATGCAGGGAGTCCATCAGACCAATCAAGGCAAAACATAACAGCATAAATGCCGCTGCCAGCCCCAGAGGGTTGTCCCGTAGGCGAGCCCAAGCGCGGGCATGACGTGGGTCGCGGCTGACCTGTCGAATAACCCAACCCAGCACGATGGCCAGTATCCAGATGAGTACATCTGACCATAACGTGACGATTTGGAAAGAGTCCCCGTTCATCGCTGACCGTTAATCAAACCGGACTCTGGGGTCGACCCACGCATAGGAAATGTCGGTCAATAGTAGCCCAGCGATATAAAGCACCGCGCCGATAAATACCATTGCGCGTACGACCGCAAAGTCCTGAGCATTGATGGCATCAATGGTGTAACTACCTAAACCGGGGATGCCGAAAAAAGATTCCGTGAGCAGTGATCCCATGAATAGCAAGGGAATGACGACGACAACGCCAGTCAGAATCGGAATTAGGGCATTTTTGAGGATGTGCTTAAAGAAGATGACTGACTCGGCTAACCCTTTGGCGCGGGCTGTCCGTACATAGTCTTTGCCCACTTCTTCGAGAAAAATGGTGCGATACCAGCGGGTAGAGGAACCAATCCCGGATACCACGCCAATCAACACCGGCAGTATCACAAATCGCCAAGCATCAAGACCATCACCAAAACCTGAAATGGGCACCCAGCGCCAGAGTTTGCTAAACAGGAATTGTCCGCCAATGATGTAAAACAGCCCTGAAATGGACATCATCGCGACGCACAAAACAAGGCCCCACGTATCGATTGCGCTTGCTCGAAAGTAAGCCAGTAACAACGCGAAGCTGACTGTAACGAGTAAGCCCAAAGCAAACGTAGGGATGGCAATGGCTAGAGAAGGCCCCATGCGCTGCCGAATTTCACGGGCGATATCACGACCATCTTCGGATCGCCCGAAATCGCCCATAAACATTCGGGCCGATTTCTCAAAGAAAATGGTGTCACTGGCCTTAGCTGTTCCCTGTGCTTCGGCATTCCACCACAGCGGCTTATCGTAGCCTCGATCAGTTTTCCATTTTTGGATGGCTTCTGGCGTGACCCGTTTAACGCCCAACTGCATTCTGGCCATGTCATCAGGGGTATTAACGACAAAGAACAGGGCAAAGGTCAGAATGTTGACGCCCAAAAGGATAGGCAAGGCATACAGGGCACGGCGAAGCAGGTAAGCAAGCATGGTTGGAGCTTAATCCAGCCGTCGGTAGAGAAAAAACATTTCTTTGCGAGGTTTCTGGCGGTGCCCTTCCCAGACTTTTTTCCATCCCTCAACGAGTGCTGGCTCGGTATCTGACTTGCCTTGTAGCAGTAACCAATGGCAGCCCTGTGCTTGAGGGTTGTGTGCAGGAACCAGTTGTAAGCCAGCAAAATAGGCAAAAGAGGCGCGCTGAGTATCACCCAGCTCTTTTTCAGCAATACAGCCTGGTTTTTTACCAAGTTGCTTGCTGAGCCGACCAGCAACGTCACGGTAACTGTTGCCGTAATCAATCCAAGGCAGCCATAGAGATGCCAGTAATAACCAGAAAGTGGTTAGGCCAGCCGTCCAGTGCGCAAGGCTACGGTAAGGTGAGCGTTGAGAGGTAGCCATCAACCAAGCCCAGAAAAGGGTAACCACTAGCGCTAACAAGGCCCATGGCAGGGAGAATGTGCCAACAAATCCCGGTTCGATTTCAACGGCTCGTTTGGCAAGATTTTCGGGCCAGCCAAACACCATGGCAGACCATCCTAGCCAGACTAGAAATACGAATACCGAGAAGGTCATGCGCGATAACCAGTCCAGTGCTTGTGCTGCCCCTCGCCGCAAATTCAAAATGCCAGGAGTGCCTAAGAGTGCCAAGGGCGGCAAAAGCAAGATGCCGGATACTTCACGATTTTGATACGACAGGGATATGACAATCAGGGTCGTGACGAAGGCGATAAATGGCATGGTTAAGGCGTGGCGCTCGGCCATCCGGCGGCGTAATCGCCATACCGTCCAAAGGGCCACCGGCAGAGACGGCCAAGCAAACCACAACAGCATTGATAGGTTTGACCATAACCCAAGTAGAGGCTGGCCGTTACTGAGCCAAATCAGATTTTGTTTGTGTAATGTTCCCGCGAGCCGGTCAGGAGCATTGCTTCCTAGTATCCAGAGCCACAGGCCGACAATGACTATTGCCGTGAGGTAAGCCAAAAAAAGGCCAAGCCAATGTTTTGCGGGCAGACGTTTGAATAGGATGGCAAGGATACCAAGTGCAATAACGGGCAAGCTAGGAACCCAGCCAATGCCTAAGAGGGCTGCCGCCATGGCGAGACCATAGAATATTGCCGAGAGTTTGGGGCGTCGGGGCCAAGCTTCGAGTGCGCCTAATGCGCCGGCAATAGCCGCCATACCCACCAGCATGGGTTGGGCGTGGTGAGCGTGAAACACTAACCCGAGAGAGCCTGCTAGTAATAGTGGTGCAGCGGCAGCGCTAGTTTGCCCAAAGGCTTCACGGGATGCGTAATACATTCCAGTAAGAGCAAGGGCAACCCACAAGCCACTGGACAGACGCATCGCGTCATGGGCGGGAATGATTCCCCCTAGTAGTTTGCCAAGTAGTGCGGCCGACCAGTAATACAAAGGGGGTTCATTAAAGGGAATGCCGCCCAGATCAGGCGTGAGCCAAGAATTGCCTTGCAGCATGTCGAAGGCTGCTGCGAGGTGGACGGCATCTTCCCCGCGCCAAGGGTCATGCCCAAATAAACCGGCAAGTACATAAAACGCCAGCAGGCCGGACAGAACCCACCCGGTTGGAGGTAAAGTCAGTCCTTTGTTTAGCGTTTGTTTAAGTACATTTGGCATGAAAAGTGAGGTTTTTAAGGGGTGCCAGGCAAGTATTCAGAGCAAAAAAAAGCAGCCAGCAGGCTGCTTTTCTGGGAGATGACCCCCGATATGTCGTTTCGCTTAGGCAGATTTGCGGAGTGAACCAAATTTCTGGTTGAACCTCTCAACGCGACCAGCTGTATCAACGATTTTTTGCTTGCCTGTGTAGAAAGGGTGGCACTCGGAACACACTTCAACGTGCAAGGGTTTGCCCATTGTGGAGCGTGTTGTAAACGTGCTGCCGCATGAGCAAGTAACAGCAATATCATTGTACTTTGGGTGTCCAGCTTCTTTCATCTTCATTCCTTTGATAATCGCAACCGGCGATTGTGACCGGTCATAGAAAAGTCCAGCATTATCCTTGAGGAGATGACTATCTGCAAGAATTTATTGAGGTTTTTATATCAGCGCCAAGCTGCTTAGCTCGTCATAGAGCGCTTGATATTCGCTGGCACCAAGACTATTGGGTTGGTAAGAAAAAATATCTTGTTGTAACGAAGGGCTGGTAGCTACGGCCGTATTTTCGTGAATTAACGTTGTGCAAACCTCTTCACCGTAAGTGGCTTGCATTTTTTCTTTAACCTCGTGGCACATTTTGCGCCGCCGGTCAAAACGAGTGATTAGAAACCGTCGGTTAACGCGGTGTTTTAAAACGGGTTGCAGTGCGTTTAGCGCATGAAAAATTTGATGCGCGCCCTGCATTGACATGAAATCGGCTGAAACAGGAATAAGGACCAGATCGGCGACAAAAATTGCGCTAATCGACAGCACGCCTAAAAATGGACTGCAATCGATTAGCGTGGTTCGCGCATCAACCAGATCGGCAGCGTCTAGGGACATCCGAAGGCGATTCAGTGCCGAAGGGCCTTTCCCAAAAACTGAGTCAGCTTTCATCAAATGACCGTGGGAAGGGACAAGGTGGCCGATAGACGGAATTGGTTTTTCTAGGGCCAACACACTACTAGAGTTGGTGTAGAGCGCAAATGCACTTTTTTCGGGGTCGCGAGGCAGTAGATTAAACGTGCGGGTAAGGTGTGCCTGTGGATCCAGGTCAATTAGCCGACTTCGTCTATCAGCGAGTTCAATTGCCGCAGCAAGGTTCAGGGCTGTTGTCGTCTTACCAACCCCGCCTTTGCAATTGAATACAGCGATTCGTTTCATTCTGAAGTGCCTAAGAACAAAAACAACCCCCACTAAATTCCAGATTTCCCTAAGGGCTAGGTTTTCTAGTGGAATTTTGGTTGAGGTTCAATACCTCTGGGTAAGTTGTTGATTATGCAGTAGGGCACTATAGCCTGCAATAAGAAAGCAAGGGTGCGTGTATCAGAGATCAATTTGAACAAGACTTCTGTTGGTCCAAAAAGCTAAGTTTCGGTGCTACAATTTGGCCCCTGTTTAAAGTTGAAACGTCGGCGTGTAGCGCAGCCTGGTAGCGCACTTG
>JBEGTT010000024.1:0-3838 GCA_041179245.1 Pseudomonadota bacterium | reverse complement strand
AAACTCGAACTCATCACGCCGCCCATCGCTTTTCCCCTTCGCTTAATTAAAGTTCCACAAACCGTGGATCACCGAGTTGCCCTGATTGGCGACGCAGCGCACGGCATTCATCCTTTGTCCGGCCACGGTATTAACCTCGGTTTTCAAGACGCTCGCGCGCTGGCCGATTTGCTGCTGGCGGCCCAACCTTGGCAGGACATCGGCGAACATCAGTGGCTAAAACGTTACCAACGAGCGCGCAAGGAAGAAGTCCTGCTAACCCAAACGACCACTGACATGCTGCAACGCCTGTTCACGCTGAATCTGCCAGCCCTGCCAAATTTTTTGTCAGGTTTGCGAAATACAGGACTGAACTTCACCAATGAGTTACCGCCGTTGAAAAATTTGTTAGTGCGTTATGCCTTGGGTACACACCCAGCCTTTTTCTAAGATTTCTTCAGAATCCTTCAGGATTTATTAGGACCTTTATGTACGCTCACTTCCGCATTTTTATTCGCACCCTTCTTGGCTCGCTGGCCATCTCGCTCGGCCTTTCAGCGTCGATTCTCGCCGCAGACGAAGCACTCATTCGCAAGAATATTGAGAAGGCTCTAGAAGGCACTCAGGTGGTTAGCGTTACCAAAACACCGTACATGGGACTTTATGAAGTCTTCACCGGTGAAAACATTCTGTATGTGGATGAAAAAGCCAGTTTGATTATTGCTGGCGACCTGATTGATCTGCAGGCCAAACGTTATGTGACGCGTGACCGGATGAGCCAACTAACAGCCGTCAAATTCGACAAACTCCCGCTGGAACAGGCTTTCAAGCAAGTCCACGGCAATGGTAGGCGCCGAATGGCAACCTTTGAAGATCCGAACTGCGGTTACTGCAAACGACTCGCGAAGGAACTCGCGAAGGTCGACAACGTCACCATTTACACCTTTCTGACTCCCGTTCTGGGGCCAGATTCTGATAAAAAATCCCAGCAAATCTGGTGTTCTGCTGACCCTAGCAAATCCTGGAGTGAATGGATGATCGAAGGAAAACCCCTAAAAGGGAGCGCAACTTGCGACATCAGCGCCATCCGCAAAAATAGCGAGTTAGCGGAAAAACTTCGCGTACGGGGAACTCCGGCAGTTTTCTTTGAATCCGGCGAACGAATCCCTGGTTACATCACCCAAGACGTGATCGAACAAAAACTGGGGAAATAAACGATGGCTGAACATTGGCTACCCGGCTCCTGTGCTGCGCTCTTGGCTGAAGCTCGATATTCGGTCAGCAGCCTTGAAACGCTCCCCCTCGACCTCGCACCCCCTTCTGAGGCTGAAGCTTACGATGTCCAGCGGCTAATTCTTGAATACAGCCATGACGTTATTGGCGGTTGGAAAGTCGGGGCCAAAACCCCCGATGCACCCATCAACGGAGGATTACTGCCAGCGAAAGGGATTCACCGTAGCGGGGCCACATTAGACCGTGAAGATTTCCCATGGGTCGGCCTAGAACTGGAAATAGCCTTTCGGCTCGGGCATGATTTTCCTGCGAGCAAAGCGCCCTACACGGATGCCGAGGTACTCAGCAGCATCACGGAAATGGTTCCGACTATCGAACTGGTCACCAGCCGTATTCGTCCTAATCCTGAAAATCCTCGTTGCTGGGCGATTGCCGACTTGCTTAACCACGGCGCGCTCATCGTCGGTGACCCCATTCCCTATGATCCTACCTATCCCTTCTTGGCCCCTTCGCTGACGTGGATGTTCAATGGTCTGAATATTGCGCCCGCCAGTCCTCCTACCAACCCAGCCGGCGATCCCCGACGATTATTAGCTTGGACGGTCAATCATTGTTGTCAGCAAGGCGGGGATTTCCAGAAAGAAATGCTGATCACGGCTGGAACCTTTACCGGTGTATTCAAACCAACAGACGCCGGAGAGGTGGTTGGGTATTTTGCGGGCCTCGGTGAAGTGCGCCTCAATTTGCGGTAATGGTTTGTGGAGAAGACTGCAATGGATAATTTTCAAAATCTGGCTGAGCTTGAAACTGAGGATGGTACGCAAGAACGTGCCGTCGCGATCCAGCGTAGCACTTGGGTCAGCGTCGTCGTTAATCTGTTTCTGACGGTGTTTCAGGTCGTTGCCGGTGTTATTTCCGGCTCACAAGGCTTGATTGCTGACGGTATTCACTCCTTGTCCGATTTGATTGCTGACTTTTAAGTTCTCATCGCGGACAAACATATAAAAAATGAAGAAGAAGAATATAATCAATAAGTAAATAAAATCTACGAAAATCTCGCTTCTTTGGCTCTGGGCATTCTGTTGCTGGTCGTTGGCGTAGCCATGGTCTGGTCGGCCACCCATAAACTTCAAGATCCGGAGAGTATTGCCGTCGTCCAGCCTTTGGCGCTTTGGGTCGCGCTGGTCGCGCTAGTGGCGAAAGAACTTTTATTCCGCTACATGCTCGCTATCGCCGAGCGGGTACGTTCGAGCATGCTGGTGGCCAATGCTTGGCACGCTCGCTCTGATGCCGCTTCATCGTTGGTCGTCGCCATCGGGATTGGCGGAAATCTGATGGGTTTCGCGCTACTTGACCCCATCGCGGCTCTGATCGTCGGGTTCATTGTCGGCAAAATGGGGTGGTCATTTGCGTGGAACGCCACCCATGATCTGACGGACCGGGCAGCCACTAAAGAACAAATCGAGGGCATTGCCCAAGAAATTCTGAATACCCCCGGCGTACTGGGGTTTCATGAGCTAAAAACCCGCAAAACGGGTGACCTGATTTTGGCCGATGTGCATCTGGAAATTGACGGTAGTCTGAGCGTTACGGAAGGGCATGACATTGCCCGTGAAGCCAAACTGAAGGTGATGGCACGCCATCCCGTTTTATATTTAATGACCCATGTTGATCCTGTGCCGCCCAACTCCAGCCGTGGTTCTGGAACCAGTTGTAAATCAACCCGAGATTAAGTGTTGAGCTTTGCAAAGCGTCTGATTGAGTGGCAACTGGAAAATGGCCGACACCACCTGCCTTGGCAGGTCGCTGACCCTTACCGTATCTGGCTGTCTGAGATCATGCTGCAACAAACGCAGGTCAGTACGGTCATTCCCTATTTTCAGCGTTTTATCGAACGTTTTCCTGATGTTGTCAGCCTAGCTGAAGCGCCGCAGGGCGATGTATTAGAAGCTTGGGCCGGATTGGGTTACTACGCCCGAGCCAGAAATTTGCACCGATGTGCCCAAACCATCGCTAGCCAATTTTCGGGTAACTTTCCCGACAACGCGACAACATTAGCCACGCTCCCCGGTATAGGTCGTTCAACCGCAGCGGCAATTGCGGCGTTTGGTTTCGGCGAGCGCGCGGCCATTCTTGATGGTAATGTTCGACGCGTTTTATGCCGGCATTTTGCTGTTGAAGGTTTCCCCGGCGAGGCGGCCGTTCAGGCAAGGCTTTGGGATATTGCCGAAGCCGAATTGCCCCTAGCTAAAGACATCACTGCGTATACGCAAGGGCTGATGGATTTGGGGTCGATGGTGTGCACTCGACGCCGTCCGAAATGCGGTGATTGCCCGTTGAATACCACCTGTCTAGCCAACCGGCAGGGCCAAACCGGCATGCTACCCACACCAAAACCCCGGAAAACCATTCCTCAACGGGAGGTGGCTTTTTTGCTGCTGCTGCACAGTGAAGAAGGAGCACAACACTGGCTACTGGAACGCCGTCCGCAACAGGGCATCTGGGGTGGGCTGTTAGCGCCCATCACGCTCGCGGAACAGCACCTTCAAGCGGAAGACGTTCAGGACAAACTAGGGCCGCTTTTACCAAGCCTTGGGTTTTGTTTTCTCCGTTGCGAAGAAGCCCC
>JBEGTT010000023.1:0-9714 GCA_041179245.1 Pseudomonadota bacterium | reverse complement strand
TTCACCAGTTCTTCATTTAACTCAGGGGACACCTTTTCAATAAAGGCATAGGCATAACTCCGCAAATAAGCCCCCTTGCGAACCGCTAGACGAGTGGTGTTTTCAGGAAATAAATCGGGTACAGGCAACAAACGAAGTTGGCGATCATTTTCAGGATCAAAAGCCATGGACGCCACAATCCCAATCCCAAGACCCAAGCTTACATAGGTTTTAATCACGTCTGCATCGATTGCAGAAAGAACGATGTCCGGAACAATCCCTGCCTTAGCAAAGGCTTGGTCAATTTGACCTCGACCGGTAAACCCTTCGTGATAGGTAATGATTGGGTAAGCGGCTAGTACCTCAAGCGTAATTTCCGCTTCGTCCAACAATGGGTGCCCCAGTGGAACAATAATGGCATGCTGCCAAGTGTAGTAGGGAAAAGTAGCCAGTTCTGCGACCTTACTAACGCCCTCAGTTGCAATCCCAATGTCGGCCTCCCCTGCCACCAGCATTTCAGCGATTTCTTTAGGGCTACCCTGATGTAGGGTTAAATGAACTTTGGGATAATCTTGTTTGAACCATTTAATCACCTGCGGTAAAGCATAACGGGCTTGGGTATGCGTTGTTGCCACCACGAAATGCCCGGTTTCACGACTGGCAAATTGGTCAGCAATTCGGCGTAAATTTTGCGTATCTAGCAAAATTCGCTCAACAACACTCGCCATTTCTTTACCTGGCCCCGTTAAACCAAGCAGACGCTTGCCCCGACGTTCAAAAATCTCTACACCCAGTTCATCTTCTAGGTCTTTGATGTGCTTGGAAACGCCTGGCTGGGAGGTATAGAGAACGTTAGCTACTTCAGTCAGATTAAAATCCTGACGAATTGCTTCGCGAAAAATTCGTAGCTGTTGGAGATTCATGGCCACTTCCCTGATGTTCGGAAACAGCCAGTGTAGAGATAGCCAAACCAATCAAAAAATAATAAATCGTTCCTTGCTTATATCAAATTAAAGATAAGAAAATCTTTGCAAAAGTAAAACCCCAAGATAGCAATTGCCACCTTGGGGTTTTCTAAGCAATCCCTATTGCTTATTTCTTCCGCGCAGCCGGTAAATCCGTACAACTTCCATGAGCCACTTCTGCAGCCATGCCGATGGATTCGCACAGCGTGGGGTGCGGGTGGATGGTTTTGCCAATATCCACGGCATCACAACCCATTTCGATGGCGAGGCAGATTTCCCCGATCAGGTCGCCCGCGCCGGTGCCGACGATGCCGCCACCGATGATGCGGTGGGTTTCTGCGTCAAACAGCAGCTTGGTGAAACCTTCGTCTCGGCCATTGGCGATGGCGCGGCCAGAGGCAGCCCACGGGAACACGGCTTTTTCAATCTTGATGCCGTCGGCCTTGCATTGCTCTTCGGTTTTGCCTGCCCACGAAACTTCTGGGTCGGTGTAAGCGACAGAAGGAATTTGCAGCGCGTCGAAGGCAGCGCGTGCCAGTTCGGGTTTGCCTTGCAGTTCACCGGCGGCGACTTCGGCGGCGACATGGGCTTCATGCACGGCTTTGTGCGCGAGCATGGGCTGACCAATGATGTCGCCGATGGCGAAGATGTGCGGCACGTTGGTGCGTAACTGGCGGTCAGCGGGAATAAAGCCGCGATCACCGACGACGACACCGGCTTTTTCAGCGGCAATCTTCTTGCCGTTGGGCGTACGACCCACCGCCACGAGTACCAGATCAAAGGTGTCTTTTTCACCCGTAGAGTAGGTGACTTCGATGCCTTTTTTGCTGGCGCTTGCAGCTGTGACGCCGGTGCTCAGCAGCACCTTGTCGAAGCGATTGGCGTTCATTTTTTCCCAGACTTTGACCAGGTCGCGGTCGGCGCCCGGCATCAGTCCTGCACCGAGTTCGACAACCGTGATGCGTGCGCCAAGGGCGGAATAAACCGTGGCCATTTCCAGACCGATGATGCCGCCGCCAATCACCAGCATCTTTTTCGGGATGCTGCGCAGTTCCAGCGCGCCAGTGGAATCAATGATGCGCTCGTCCTTGGGCATGAAGGGCAGGGCAACCGGCTGGGAACCAGCGGCGATTATGGCTTTCTGGAAGCGTACGACCTTTTTGCTGCCATCGGCGGCAGTGACTTCAATATGGAAAGGATCAAGGAAAGCACCAACACCTTGCACGGTTTCTACCTTGCGACCTTTGGCCATGCCGGCCAGACCACCGGTGAGCTTGCTGACGACTTTTTCTTTCCAGCCGCGAATCTTGTTGATGTCCAGCTTGGGTTTGCCGAAGCTGACGCCGTGTTCTTCTAGCGCTTGCGCTTCTTCCATCACCGCAGCGATGTGCAGCAGCGCCTTGGACGGAATGCAGCCGACGTTCAGGCAAACGCCGCCCAGCGTGGGGTAACGTTCAACGATGACAGTTTTCATGCCCAGATCGGCGGAACGGAACGCGGCGGAATAACCACCGGGGCCTGCGCCGAGGACGAGCATTTCAGTTTCCAGATCAACCTTGCCCGTGTAACTGGCGGCATTCGGGATGCTGACCGGCGCTGCGGGGGCAATGGGTGCGGGCGCTGGCGCCGCAGTTGGAGTCGATACGCTTTCCACTTTGGCTACTGGGGCTGCGGCTACTGCGCCAGCGGCTTCGATACGCAGCAGGGCCACACCTTCTTTGACCTTGTCGCCCAGCTTGACCAGCACTTCTTTCACCACGCCAGCCGCACTGGAAGGGACGTCCATCGTGGCCTTGTCGGATTCCAACGTACAGATGGCGTCATCGACCTTGATGGTGTCACCTACCTTCACGAACAGGTCAATGATCGGCACGGCGTCAAAGTCGCCAATGTCAGGAACCTTCACTTCAATCAGACTCATGATCGTTCCTTTCTTACAGCGCCACGCGGCGGAAATCCGCCAGCAGTTGGGCAACATAGACGTTAAAGCGGGTGGCCAAAGCACCATCAATCACGCGATGGTCGGCGGTCAGGGAAAGTGGCAGGGTCAAACGTGGCACGAATTGTTTGCCATCCCACACCGGTTTCATGGACGACTTGTTGACGCCCAGAATAGCGACTTCTGGCGCGTTCACAATCGGCGCGAAGTAAGTGCCACCAATGCCGCCGAGGCTGGAAATGGTGAAACACGAACCTTGCATGTCCGCTGGCTTGAGCTTGCCGTCGCGGGCTTGTTTAGCGAGGTCGCCCGATTCTTGGGCGATTTCAAAGACTGATTTCTTGTCAGCATTTTTGATGACCGGCACGACCAGACCATTTGGCGTGTCAGCGGCAAAACCAATGTTGAAATACTTCTTAAGCACCAGACGCATTTCATCACCCTGGCCATCAATGGAAGCGTTAAATTCCGGGTGTCTCTGCATGGCTTTGACGCAGGCTTTAACGAGGAAGGCGAGCATGGTCAATTTTGCGCCACCGCCTTTTTCGTTTTCCTTGTTCAGCAACACGCGGAAGGCTTCCAGATCAGTAATGTCGGCATCTTCGTGATAAGTCACGGCGGGGATCATCACCCAGTTGCGGGAGAGGTTCTGGCCAGAAATCTTCTTGATGCGAGACAGTGGCTGAACTTCAACTTCACCGAACTTGGCAAAGTCGACCTTCGGCCATGGCAGTAAGTCCAAACCACCGCCGAGCGAAGCACCACTGGATGCTTTGGCTGGCGCGGACAATGCGCCCTTAACAAATGCGGTGACGTCCTCTTTAAGGATGCGACCTTTGGGGCCGGTAGCGGCAACTTTACCCAACTCAACACCAAGTTCGCGGGCAAAAGCACGAATCGAAGGCGACGCGTGAACCGCTGAGCCTAATGCGGGTGCCGCAACAACAGGAACCGGTGCCAAAGCAACGGGCGCAGCGATAGGCGCTGAAACCACGGGAGCTGCTACAACCGGCGCTGCGGCTGGTTTTTCAGCAGCCGGAGCCGGGGCGGCGGTCGCGCCAGCAGCTTCCAGACGAATCAGTAGGCTGCCTTCTTTCACCTTGTCACCCAGCTTGACCAGCACTTCCTTAACGACACCGGCGGCAGACGAGGGTACGTCCATCGTGGCTTTGTCGGATTCCAGTGTGGCAATGGCGTCGTCTACCTTAATGGTGTCGCCGACTTTAACGAACAGATCAATGATCGGCACTTCGTCAAAATCGCCAATGTCGGGAACCTTCACTTCAACTAAATTACTCATGTTCCGGCTCCTTCTTAAACGGTCAGCGGGTTAGGTTTGTTCACGTCGATACCGTAAAGCTTGATCGCTTCGGCAACCTTCTTGCGGTCAATGGTGCCATCGTCAGCTAATGCTTTGAGCGCAGCAATCGTGACCCAATGGCGATCCACTTCGAAGTGGTGGCGCAAGGCTTCGCGGGTGTCGGAACGGCCAAAACCATCGGTGCCCAGCGTGACGTAACGATTCTTCACAAACGGACGAATCTGTTCAGCGTAGAGCTTGATGTAGTCGGTCGAAGCGATGACCGGGCCTTCGGCCTTAGCGAGCTTTTGTTCAACATGCGACAAACGCTGGGTTTCGAGCGGATGTAGCAGGTTCCAGCGGTTGGCATCCTGACCATCGCGGGCCAGTTCATTGAAACTTGGGCAACCCCACAGATCGGCTTCAACGCCCCAATCTTTCTTGAGCAGTTCTGCTGCCGCAATGACTTCGAGGAAGATGGTGCCAGAACCCAGCAACTGAACGCGGGGCTGTTTGGCTTTGGCCTTACTTTTACCTGAATCACCGCCTGCCTTGAACTGATACATCCCCTTGATGATGTCGGCTTCGGCGCCTTTAGGCATTTCGGGGTGTTCGTAGTTTTCGTTCATTACAGTCAGGTAGTAGAAGACGTCTTCTTGTTCCTGATTCATGCGGCGCAAACCGTCTTGCACCACGACGGCGACTTCGTACTGGAAGGTCGGGTCGTAAGAGACGCAGTTCGGTACCAAGCCCGCCAGAATATGGCTGTGACCATCTTCGTGTTGCAGACCTTCGCCGTTAAGCGTGGTACGCCCCGCTGTGCCGCCGACGAGGAAGCCGCGAGCGCGTTGGTCACCCGCCGCCCAGACTAGATCGAGCGTGCGTTGCAGGCCGAACATGGAGTAACAAATGTAGAACGGCACCATCTGCACGTTATGCACGGAATAAGCGGTGGCGGCGGCGATCCAGTCGCTCATCGCACCCGCTTCGTTAATGCCTTCTTGCAAGACTTGGCCGGTCTTGGATTCCTTGTAGAACATGAGCTGGTCATGGTCTTCCGGCACGTAGTTCTGACCTTCCTGATTCCAGATTCCGTACTGACGGAACATGCCTTCCATGCCGAAGGTGCGGGATTCATCCGGCACGATGGGCACAATGCGTTTGCCCAACACTTTGTCTTTGAGCAGCATGTTCATGATGCGAACGATGGCCATGGTGGTTGAAAGCTCACGACCTGCACCGGAGGCTTTGAGCAAGGCATCAAAGGTGGCGAGTGCTGGAACAGTAACGGGGTCAGCTTTGCGACGACGCTGCGGAATGTAACCACCAAGCGCGGCACGGCGTGCCTTCATGTACTCCAGTTCTTTGGAACCCTCTTCAAATTTCAGGTAGGGCAGTTCATCTAGTTTGTCGTCCGGCACTGGCAGGTTGAAGCGGTCGCGGAAGCCAACAATTGACGCATGATCCATTTTCTTTTGTTGATGGCTGGTATTCATCGCTTCGCCAGATTGACCCATGCCAAAACCTTTAATGGTCTTGGCCAGAATCAGCGTTGGCTGGCCTTTGTGATTGATGGCTGCACTGTAGGCCGAGAAAATCTTGAAGATGTCATGACCGCCACGGTTCAGTTGCCAAATCTCGTCGTCAGTCCAGTCTTCTACCAGCGCTTTCAATTCAGGGGTGTTGAAGAAGTGTTCGCGGACGTAAGTGCCATTTTTGGCTTTAAAGGTCTGATATTCACCATCGACCAATTCCATCATGCGTTTTTTCAGGATGCCCTTTTTGTCACGCATGAAGAGGCTGTCCCAATGGGTGCCCCAGATCAGTTTGATGACGTTCCAACCCGCACCACGGAATTCGCCTTCGAGTTCCTGAATGATTTTGCCGTTACCGCGTACTGGGCCATCCAGTCGTTGCAGATTACAGTTGATGACAAACACCAGATTGTCGAGTTTTTCACGCCCGGCCATACCAATGGCACCTAGGGATTCGACCTCGTCGGTTTCGCCATCGCCCAAGAATGCCCAAACCTTGCGGGTGGCGGCATCCGTGCCATCAATGAGTTCGCGGCTGGCAAGGTACTTCATAAAGCGAGCCTGATAAATCGCCTGAATCGGGCCGAGCCCCATCGACACGGTGGGGAATTGCCAGAAATCCGGCATCAGCCAAGGATGAGGGTAAGACGAAATCCCTTTGCCGCCGGTTTCCTGACGGAAGTTGTCCATCTGCTCTTCGCTCAGACGACCGAGCATGAAGGCACGGGCATAAATACCGGGGACAGAATGGCCTTGGAAGAAAATCAGGTCACCTTGCGATTGGGCCGATGGGGCTTTCCAAAAATGCGAAAAACCCACATCGTAGAGCGCTGCTGCTGATGCAAACGAGGCAATGTGACCACCGACGTTAGTGTTTTTGTTGGCGCGCACAACCATGGCCATCGCGTTCCAACGAATGTAAGAGTGAATCTTGATTTCCATGTCCGGGTCGCCGGGGTATTTCGGCTGTTGGTCGACTGGGATGGTGTTGATGTATTCGGTATTGGCGCTGTAGGGAATTTCTGCGCCGAGTTCGCGGGCTTCCGCAATAACGGCTTCAATCAGGTAATGCGCGCGTTCTTTGCCAACTTTGGCAACAACGGCTTCAAGAGCGTCGACCCATTCTTGGGTTTCTTGGGGGTCAACGTCAACGAGATTCGGGATTACGGGGAGTTGTGCCATGGATTGTCTCCTTCCATTGCGACTGTCTTTGACAGCGTTGTGGCTTGGTCGCCAGTATGGCGGTTGGCCGTTAGTGTTAGTCATCCGCCTGTTGAGCGGTGACGCTAGCTTAATACGAACTTGCGCGAGCGTGCGCATCGTTTTCACATAGTAAAACCATTTTTTGTAATGTGCAAAATATTTCAAGGTCACTGAATTTTTTATTTGCTCGAAAATTGTCACTCATGAAGGAGATTAGGATGACTTCGTGGATGGTTTCTTAGCATTACCACCGATTTTGCTATACAATCCGCGCCTTCCTAATCGGTACCCCTTTGGTTAAGGGGCGCCCAAGAGGAATGGAGACGTGGCCGAGAGGTCGAAGGCACTCCCCTGCTAAGGGAGCATGCGGGCAAAACCTGCATCAAGGGTTCGAATCCCTTCGTCTCCGCCAAATACAAGAAACCCCCGCTAATTCAATGAGTTAGCGGGGGTTTTATTGTTGCTGAGATTAACATTCACAAAAACGTGATTTTATTTGCCGGATAAGGCCAACATCAGATCGTTAATCCGTTTCACAAAACCAGCAGGATCATCCAACTGACCGCCTTCGGCCAACAAAGCCTGTTCAAATAACAACGCAGCCCAATCGTCGAAACGGTTTTCTTCGTACTTCAAGCGTTGTACGGCAGGGTGATTCGGGTTGATTTCCAGAATCGGTTTTGAAGCGGGTGCGCTCTGCCCTGCTGCCTTGAGCATCCGTGCCAAATTACCTGAAAGGTCATGTTCGTCCGCGACCAAGCAAGATGGAGAATCGGTCAAGCGGTAGGTCACACGTACATCCTTGACCTGCTCGCCTAAAGATTTCTTAACCTTCTCAACCAGTTCCTTGTATTCGTCAGCGGCCTTCTCAGCCTCTTTTTTCTCGGCCTCGTCTTCCAGCTTGCCTAAGTCCAAACCGCCCTTGGCAACTGACTGAAGGTGTTTCCCTTCAAATTCAGTTAAATGACCCGTTACCCACTCATCGACACGTTCTGTCAGCAACAGAACTTCGATGCCTTTCTTGCGGAAAATTTCCAGATGAGGACTGTTCTTCGCTGCGTTAAAGGTTTCAGCAGTGACGTAATAAATTTTGTCTTGGCCTTCCTTCATCCGACCAACGTAGTCTTTCAAAGAAACGATTTGATCTGCCGTATCGGCTTGGGTTGAAGCGAAACGAATCAAACCTGCAATACGATCCTTATTGGCATGATCTTCACCCACACCTTCTTTCAGGACTTGACCAAATTCTTTCCAGAAACTGGCGTATTTCTCTTTATCTGCCGCTTCTTCGCTGTCCGCCAAGCCTTCCAGCAGCCCCAGCACCTTACGCGTACAACCGTTACGAATGCTTTCGATGTCTTTGCTTTCTTGCAGAATTTCACGCGACACATTCAACGGCAGATTGCTCGAATCGACCACCCCGCGGACAAAACGCAGGTACAACGGCATCAGTTTTTCAGCGTCATCCATGATGAACACACGCTTGACGTAGAGCTTCACACCATGGCGAGCGTTGCGGTCATACAGATCAAACGGCGCACGCGATGGGATGTACAGCAGTTGCGTATATTCCTGCTTCCCTTCAACCCGGGCATGGCTCCAAGCCAGCGGATCGGTAAAGTCATGAGCAACATGTTTATAGAACTCGGTGTATTGCTCGTCGGTGATGTCCGACTTGTTGCGCACCCAAAGTGCGTTGGCCTGATTCACCGTTTCGTCTTCGTCACTTTCGACCTGAGCCTTTTTCTCTTCATCCCATTTCTCGCCCTTCATCACAATCGGCAAGGTAATGTGGTCAGAATATTTACGGATGATGGATTTCAGACGCCAGTTGCCCAGCAGCTCGTCTTCCTCTGCACGCAAATGGAGGATGACTTCCGTGCCGCGCGCGGCTTTAGTGACCGCCTCTACGGTGAAATCGCCTTCGCCGCCAGATTCCCAGCAAACCGCTTGGTCAGCCGCCAAACCGGCACGGCGGGAAATAACGGTGACTTTGTCGGCCACGATAAAGGAAGAATAGAACCCCACACCAAACTGCCCAATCATGTTGGCATCTTTGGCTTGATCGCCCGTCAGTGCCGAGAAAAATTCTTTGGTGCCAGACTTGGCAATGGTTCCCAGATGGGCAATGGCTTCATCACGCGATAGGCCAATCCCGTTATCTGAAATGGTGACCGTGCGCGCTTCTTTGTTGAAGCTCACGCGAATCTTCAGATCACTATCATCACCGTATAAACCGGCGTTGTTCAGCGCTTCAAAACGTAGCTTGTCGCACGCATCGGAAGCATTTGAAATCAGTTCGCGGAGGAAAATTTCCTTGTTGCTGTACAAGGAATGAATCATCAGGTGCAGCAGTTGTTTGACTTCTGCCTGAAACCCCATCGTTTCACGGCTATTGGCTTGCTCGGACATTGTTTAACTCCCAAAAAACATAACAGACCGGGAGATGGTGACGGAGGGCTAAATTTCAAGCCCAACCCCGTGTGAAAATTGCCGACGCTCAAAAAAACGAAAAGGTGCTTCTAAAGCCGACGAATCGTCAGGTCGCAACGCTGCTCAATCAAGGCAATAATTCGTTCAACCACCGGGTTACCAGAAAATCCCCGCACGGAATCTGAGGCAAGTTTTCGAGCAGTCAACTGCAGCAACCGTGCCAATTCCAAAATGCGCCTTGGCCAAGCCCGCACTTTCAGCAAACTGATCCCAGTGACGCGACTCAATTTCACTGAATTTATATTTGCTGCCGATTTTCATCGCCATCTTTGGGGCCAAAGCGGGATAGACCGCCGTCGA
>JBEGTT010000022.1:0-44896 GCA_041179245.1 Pseudomonadota bacterium | reverse complement strand
CGTGCGGTAAACCTTACGCCCGAAATGTTGTTCCAATTCCGCTGAGACTTGCTGATTGAGCGTACTTTGCGGGTTGTACATAGTCCTCAGCAACCCCTCAATTTCCAGACGAGGATTCAAACTCGCCCGCACTTTCCGCAAGGTTCCGACCAAATCAGACAACCCTTCCATCGCATAGTATTCACACTGCATCGGAATAATGACTGCTTCAGCAGCGACCAGTCCATTAACCGTCAGTAGATTCAGTGCCGGCGGGCAGTCCATCAAAACGTAGTCATAGTCTTTTCCAGCCAAGGCATGACGCAACTGATATTCGCGCTTTTCTAGCTCGATCAACTCAACTTCAGCACCCGCCAATTCACGGTTAGACGGCAATAAATCGAAGCCAAACTCTGTCTGAATACAGGCTTTCTCAAACAAGGCTTCGCCCAACAATAGTTGGTACACCGTGGGGAGTGTTTCCCGTTTAGCTACTCCGCAACCTGTCGTAGCATTGCCTTGAGGATCAAGATCAACCAGTAAAACACGTTGCCCTAGGCTGGCTAAACTGGCCGCCAAATTCACGGCAGTGGTCGTTTTCCCAACGCCGCCTTTTTGATTGGTAATGGCGTAAGTTTTCATGCTTCAAGTACCTTCAAAACAAGCAAGTGGCGCTCGGCATTTAATCCCGGAACCTCAAGACGGTGGATAGCTTCAACCCCAATATCTGCGGGTAATGCCGCAATTTCTGCTTCTGGAATTTGGCCTTTCATCGCCAGCCAACAACCGCCGGGAGCCAATAGATGTCGCGTCAACTGCACAAACAACCCGATTTCAGCAAAAGCGCGTGATGAAATCATGTCAAACGTTTGACCCGTCATCGCTTCAACACGCGCATGAACGGGATGAACATTGTTTAATCCCAACTCGATACAAGCCTGCTGGAGAAAGCTGACCTTCTTCTGAACCGCATCCACCAGCGTAATGTCGAGTTCGGGTTTACAAATGGCTAACGGGATTCCGGGCAAACCACCGCCGCTGCCAACATCCAATAATCGCCCTTCGCCCATGTGAGGAAGAATACTCAAGGAGTCGAGCAAATGCTGAATACGAACCCCCTCAGCATCACGAATAGCGGTCAGGTTGTAGGTCCGATTCCACTTCAGGAGAAGCGACTCAAAGGCGATTAATTGCCGAATCGCAGTATCCGAAAGACCAATGCCCAACTGTTGCAGATCAATCATTGCGCCCAGCCCCCTGCTGAAAACGGCGTAAATGAATCAACAACAGTGAAATCGCGGCAGGCGTAATGCCCTGAATACGGCCTGCTTGGCCTAGCGTTTGCGGTTTGTACTGCAGCAGTTTTTGTTGAACCTCACGCGACAACCCCGGCACCACGCTGTAATCCATATTGGCAGGCAATACCGTATTTTCGTTCGCCGCCGCCCGAGTAATTTCCTCTTGCTGACGGCCAATATAGCCGGCGTATTTAGCGAGAATTTCTAATTGCTCAATCTGCTGCGGATCGCTCAACGCCGCTCCTGCCTGTGGCAGCGTCATCAAACTGGCATAACTGACATCCGGGCGGCGCAGCAAATCAAAGAGGTTGTATTCGTGCTCAATGGGTTTACCCAACACCCGTTCTGCATCTTCTGCAGCCAGTATCTTGGGGTTCACCCAAGTCGATTTCAGACGTTCCTGCTCAGAGGCAACCGCATCGCGTTTGGTACAAAACGCCGTCCAGCGAACATCGTCGACTAATCCTAATTCACGCCCTTTATCGGTCAAGCGTAAATCCGCATTGTCTTCGCGTAGAGAAAGGCGATATTCCGCCCGGCTGGTAAACATCCGATACGGCTCGGTTACACCACGGGTAATCAAATCATCAACCATCACCCCGATATACGCTTCATCGCGACGCGGGCACCACCCGTCTCGACCACTCGCCATCAAGGCAGCATTGGCGCCTGCGAGCAAGCCCTGAGCAGCGGCCTCTTCATAACCTGTCGTGCCGTTAATTTGCCCGGCGAAAAACAAGCCACTGATAGCTTTACTTTCGAGCGTATTTTTTAGTCCGCGTGGATCATAAAAATCATATTCAATGGCATAACCAGGACGCAGAATATGGCAGTTTTCCATCCCGCGAATCGAACGGATCATGGCTAACTGAATATCAAATGGCAGACTGGTAGAAACACCATTCGGGTAAATTTCGTGCGTCGTCAGCCCCTCGGGCTCCAGAAAAACGTTGTGCTGATTTTTATCAGCAAACCGATGAATTTTGTCTTCAATCGACGGGCAATAACGCGGGCCAACGCCTTCAATCACGCCGGTATACATCGGCGAACGATCCAGCCCACTCCGGATAATGTCGTGAGTCCGTTCGTTGGTTTCGGTGACCCAGCAAGGCAGTTGTTTTGGGTGCTGCGCAGCATTTCCCAGAAACGAGAAAACCGGGAGCGGATTATCCGAATGTTGTTCCTGCATCACCGAAAAATCGATCGTCTTGCCATCTAGGCGAGGCGGAGTACCGGTTTTTAATCGCCCCTGCGGGAGCTTGAGTTCCTTAAGCCGAGCGGCCAGCGATACCGAGGGTGGATCGCCCATCCGTCCGCCGGTGTAGTTCTGCAGCCCGACATGAATCAAACCATTCAAAAAGGTTCCAGCGGTCAGCACTACCGACTTAGCCGAAAACCGAACGCCCAGTTGCGTGATCGCACCCACCACACGATCGCCCTCAACCACCAAGTCATCACACGCTTGAGCAAACAAGGTGAGATTGGGCTGGTTCTCTAGACGCGTGCGAATAGCCTGTCGATACAGCACCCGATCCGCTTGGGCACGCGTTGCCCGAACTGCGGGACCTTTGGACGCATTGAGAATTCGAAATTGAATCCCGGCTTCATCAGTTGCCGCAGCCATTGCCCCACCCAGCGCATCGACCTCTCTGACCAGATGGCCTTTGCCAATCCCGCCAATCGATGGGTTACAACTCATGGCGCCCAACGATTCAAGATTGTGGGTCAACAACAGCGTCTGAGCACCCATGCGCGCAGCCGCCAGCGCAGCCTCGGTGCCGGCATGGCCGCCACCCACTACAATGACATCAAAATCCTGAGGAAACTGCATGAACAACGGGTCGCTTACAGGGTCTTGGTCATCATGAAACCGTGCATTGCAAGCCCGCCACCAAGTTCCGTTTTGGTGCTATCGAGCACTTCGAAACCATATTTTTTGTATGAGTTAATCGCTTGAGTATTGCGTTTATCAACGGCCAGAATGGCTCGCTTGTAACCCATTTTGCGGGCTTTATCATCGGCATGCGTAATCATGGCTCCACCAACACCCCGGCGCTGCACATCGGGATGGATATAAATTTTGTCGAAATAAAACTCGCCATCGCGAATTTCGTAGGCGCAAAAACCAACACGCCGACCATCGTAGAACGCCTGATCGAGCCATTTATCGATTTGCTCAATATCGTCGTACAAACGCTCAACCCCATAACGAAGCTCAAGCATGAAATCGATCTGTTCCTGAGTAATCAGTTCCGGGTAGGTGGCTTGCCAAATTTCGCGCGCCAATGCTGAAATAGCCGGTACGTCCGGCGGGGTAACCGGCTTAATGACGATCTGTGGAGTGGTCATATCAATAAATCCTTGGTTCGCCCGGAGGGCGGGTTTTAAAACGCTTATGTAGCCAGAAATACTGCTCCGGCATGGTCAGCACCTGACGCTCAATAAACTGGTTCTGGCGCAGGGTATCAGCTTCGATATTATCACTTGGAAAATCAGTCCATGCGGGATGAATCTCTAGTTGATAACCCTTGGCGGTCATGCGGGTCATACAAGGAACCACACGAGCCTTAGTCAGTTTTGCCATTCTCGATAGCCCACTAATAGTTGCTGCGGGCACCCCAAAGAAGGGAACAAACAGGGCCTCACGTGGCCCATAGTCCTGATCGGGAAAATAATAAAGCGGCAAACCTTCAGTAACCAGCTTCACCACTTTTCGAACACCGTCATTCCGGGGAATTAATTGTGGTGATCCAAAACGCATCCGCCCAGCCAGTAACACCGCATCAAATACCGGATTTTTCTGATTAGAGTAATACCCCAGCATCTGCCGTCCAAAGCTGAGTTTTGTCCAGCCAGCATCCAACCCTAGAAAATGGGCCGAAAGCAGGATCGTCGCTTGGTCTTTATTGGTTTCCAGATGCTCCAAACCCGTGACCGTAATCATCCGTTCCAGTCGCTCACAGGGCGCCCACCACAAAACAGCTCGGTCAAGAAAAGCTTGGGTAAACGCGGCGACATGGCGACGCGCCAGATTAAATCGGGCGGTCGGAGATTTTTCGGGGAAACAGAGGCGCAAATTCGTCAGCACCACATTTCGCCGTTCACGGGCAAGAACAAACAACAGATGGCCAATCAACCAACCCAGCCCACGCAACAGCGGCAACGGTAGCCAATGCAACAGCCACAGAAGCCCAAGTGCAAGGTAAGAACCAAAGGATCGCACAAAATGGCTCATTGAACCGACCCTGCTGATCCTGCAACAACCGGCGGCAAATCTGCGCCAGCAGGATGCTTATAGCGGTTATAACCCCATAAATACTGGGTGGGGAAACTCAGTATCAACTGTTCAACCTGAGTATTAATCTGGCCGGCGCGGGTCAGCGTATCCCCGCTCAGGCGTTCAGAGAGTGGATGAAAATGAATTCGGTAGCCTTCGCCATTAGGCAAACGCTCCCCCCACGTCAGCAAGGTCGTTGCCTTGGTCTCGCTCAGACGAGCGGCCAAAGTCATGGTGTAGGCAGGCTTTCCAAAAAAGTCTAACCACACGCCCTCCCCCGTTTTAGGCGCTTGGTCAGGCAACAATCCAACGGCCTCATTATTCCGTAGCGCCTTAATTAACGTGCGAACCCCTGACAAATCAGCGGGTGCCAATTTTTGGCCCCCACGCGCTCTACCCGTCTCTAACAGTTTCTGCAGGCTTTGCATTTTGGGTTTTCGGTAGAGGATGGAAATAGGCGCCGTTTGTGAAAGGTACAAACTAACTATTTCAAAACACCCTAAGTGCGGCGTCAGAAATACCAAACCATTTCCCGCTTCTCTTGCTGCCTGAACCAACTCACCACCGCGTACATCGCGAACAGAAGCCAATACCTCCTCCAGCGGGCTCAACCAGACTCGGGCAATTTCGGCCATCTGTTTTCCGCTCTCAATGGCAACGCGAAAAGCCAATTTTTCCCCTTCATCGCCCATCGCCTGCCGTAAATTGGCACAAACATGCCGACGGTAAGTGCCCGACGACAGATACACCAACGCCCCCAAGCCAGCACCGATACGGTGTAACCACGGGAGGGAAAACCAGCTCAGAACACGGAAAAAGGTCAGCATGAATGGCGAACTGTTGCACTATTTTTGAGAAAGGGGGTAGATTATCGGTTCGCCGAGTTAAAGAGACAACTTGCGGGGCGATGAATAAATTCCGCTAAAGCGTCGCCGCTCCGTGGGCCAGAGCCGGTTACGCCGGACAGAGGCCCGTTTGGAGTGAGACATGAGTGAGTATTTCTTTACTTCGGAATCCGTTTCCGAAGGCCATCCCGACAAAGTCGCCGATCAGATTTCCGATGCCATCCTAGACGCTATTCTGGCGCAGGACCCCACTGCACGCGTTGCTGCGGAAACCTTGTGTAACACCGGATTGGTTGTTTTGGCCGGTGAAATAACCACCACTGCCAACGTCGATTACATCCATGTCGCCCGTGACACGCTAAAACGTATCGGCTACGACAACACGGAATTCGGCATTGACTACAAAGGCTGCGCCGTACTGGTGGCTTACGACAAACAATCTCCCGATATTGCCCAAGGGGTCGATCGTGCTTCTGACGACTATCTAAACCAAGGGGCTGGCGACCAAGGTCTGATGTTTGGTTATGCCTGCGAAGAAACACCTACCTTGATGCCGCTACCGATTTATCTATCCCACCGCTTGGTCGAACGCCAATCCATGCTACGCAAAGATGGCCGCCTGCCTTGGTTGCGCCCAGATGCAAAATCTCAGGTCACCCTGCGTTATGTAGATGGCAAACCTGACGCCATCGATACCGTGGTCCTGTCTACGCAGCACGCTCCAGAAATGACCCTAGAAGCCATTCGGGAAGCGACCATCGAAGAAATTATCAAACCGGTGCTTCCAAAAGAACTAATTAAGGGTGACATCAAATATCTGGTCAACCCAACCGGGCGTTTCGTGATCGGTGGCCCCCAAGGTGATTGTGGTTTAACGGGTCGCAAGATCATTGTCGACACTTACGGCGGTGCAGCCCCTCACGGTGGTGGTGCATTCTCTGGCAAAGATCCGTCAAAGGTCGACCGTTCTGCCGCTTACGCGTCGCGTTATGTCGCCAAAAATATCGTAGCCGCTGGCTTGGCCTCTCGTTGTTTGGTGCAAATTTCCTACGCGATCGGGGTGGCTCAGCCCACTTCGATCATGGTGGAAACCTACGGCACCGGCAAAGTTTCGGACGAAAAGCTAACCCAACTGGTTCGCGAGCATTTTGACCTGCGCCCGAAAGGCATTGTTCAGATGCTGAATCTGTTGCGCCCGATCTACCAAAAAACGGCTGCCTACGGTCACTTTGGTCGGGATGAACCCGAATTCACTTGGGAAAATACAGACAAGGCTGCATCACTGAAAGCGGCAGCGGGCCTGTAATTTTAAAGTTCGATGAGTTTGGTGAGTTCTGCGATTCGGGCCTGCGCTTCGGCAAAGGCCCGATCTACTGCCTCTGGCCCCATCGACAGACCTTCTGCGAATACAAACTCCACATCGGTCATTCCCAAGAAGCCAAGTACATTTTTGAGGAACGGCACCTGCAAATCGGCTGCCGTATCTCTAAACAAGCCCCCACGGGCTAAAGCCACATAAACCTTCTTCCCCGCAATTAATCCTTTTGGGCCTTGTTCGGTATAACGGAAGGTCACTCCCGGCTTGGCAAGCGCATCAATCCACGTTTTTAACTGTACGGAAATTCCGAAGTTATACATCGGCACCCCCAGCACCAACACATCTGCCGAAAGCACTTCAGCAATCAAGACTTCATCTTGAGCCACCCGTTCTTTTTGTTCGGATGAACGTAAATCAACGGGAGTAAACAAGGCCATCAAAGTGGCTTCGTCGAGAACCGGATGGGCATTTTTCGCCAAATCTCTGACGGTTATCGTAGCAGCAGGGCTAATCTCCCGTAAGCGAGTGGTGATGGCATCGGCTAAGCGCGTCGAATTTGACCCGTTAGAACGGGCACTTGAATTGATTTGAAGGATTTTCATTAAACAGACTCTTAGATTGTTTTCGCTCTGACACAGTTTTTTTGCCGTAAGTTGCAACCCAAACTGCAGATTTCTTCATAAATGAATGCCTCTAGTGTATCTGGGCTTGTTCATTACTTGGCAGACAGGGGTTCGGAAAGTAAACTGGCCTATTCCGCCGAGGTAACCCATGCAACCTGACCGTACCGCCGAACTTTCCGCCCTACTTGCCCAGAAAATACTCGTCCTCGACGGCGCCATGGGCACGATGATCCAGCGTCACGGATTGCAGGAAGCCGACTATCGCGGCGCGCGCTTTGCCGATCACCCGCACGACCTCAAGGGCAACAACGACCTGCTGGTCCTCACCCGGCCGGATATCGTCGGCGGCATTCATCGCGAATACCTCGAAGCCGGCGCCGACATCCTCGAAACCTGCACCTTCAATTCGACCGCCGTGTCGCAGGCGGACTACAAGCTCGAAGCCATCGTCTATGAACTGAACGTTCAGGGCGCCGCGCTGGCCCGCCAGTTGTGCGACGAATTCACCGCCGCCAATCCGGCCAAGCCGCGTTTCGTCGCCGGCGTCCTTGGCCCGACCAGCCGCACTGCGTCAATCTCGCCGGATGTGAACGACCCCGGCTACCGCAACGTCAGTTTCGATGCGCTGGTCACCGATTACCTCGAAGCCATCCGCGGCCTGGTCGATGGCGGCGCCGACATCCTGCTCGTCGAAACGGTGTTCGACACGCTGAACGCCAAGGCCGCCCTGTTTGCCATCGAGCAGTTCTTCGACAACGCCGGCCGCCGCTGGCCGGTGATGATTTCCGGCACGATCACCGACGCTTCCGGCCGCACGCTGTCCGGCCAGACGGCCGAGGCTTTCTGGAATTCACTGAACCATATCCAGCCCTTGAGCTTCGGCCTGAACTGCGCCCTCGGCGCCAAGGAATTGCGCCAGTACGTCGAGGAGTTGTCGCGCGTCTGCGACTGCTACATCTCGGCCCACCCCAACGCCGGCCTGCCCAATGCCTTCGGCGGCTACGACGAAACGGCCGAGATGCTGGCCGATGAAATCGAGGGCTGGGCAAAGAGTGGCATCGTCAATATCGTCGGCGGTTGCTGCGGCACCTCACCCGAGCACATTCAGGCCATCGCCGAGCGTGTTGCTGCGGTCAACCCGAGAAAAGTGCCGAAAATCGAAAAGAAGCTGCGCCTGTCCGGGCTCGAGCCATTCAACGTCGGCGCCGATTCGCTCTACGTGAACGTCGGCGAACGGACCAACGTCACCGGCTCGAAAGCCTTCTCGCGCATGGTCCTTGAAGGCCGCTACGACGACGCCCTGGCCGTCGCCCGCCAGCAGGTCGAAAACGGCGCGCAGGTCATCGACATCAACATGGACGAGGCGATGCTCGATTCGCTCGCCGCCATGGACCGTTTCCTCAAGCTGATCGCCTCGGAACCGGACATCTCTCGCGTGCCGATCATGATCGACTCATCGAAATGGGAAGTCATTGAGGCCGGCCTCAAGTGCATCCAGGGCAAGGGCATCGTCAATTCGATCTCGATGAAGGAAGGCGAAGCCAAGTTCATTGAGCACGCCCGCCTCGCCCGTCGTTACGGTGCCGCCGTCATCGTCATGGCCTTCGACGAGAAGGGCCAGGCCGACACCTTTGCCCGCAAGACCGAAATCTGCCAGCGCGCCTACGAACTGCTGACGACATCGCCGGAGCAAGGCGGAGCCAATTTCCCGGCCGAAGACATCATCTTCGACCCAAATATTTTCGCCATCGCCACCGGCATTCCGGAACACGACAACTACGCCGTCGATTTCATCGAGTCGGTGCGCTGGATCAAGCAGAACCTGCCGCACGCCCACATTTCCGGCGGCGTTTCCAACGTGTCGTTCAGCTTCCGCGGCAATGACGCCGTGCGCGAAGCCATCCACACGGTTTTCCTCTACCACGCCATCAAGGCCGGCATGACCATGGGCATTGTCAATGCCGGCATGCTCGGCATCTACGACGATCTGGAGCCTGAGCTACGTCAGAAGGTCGAGGATGTGGTGCTCAACCGCAATCAGAACGCCGGTGAAGCACTGGTCGACTTCGCCCAGACGGTGAAAGAGGACAAAGCCAAAGACACCGGTCCCGACCTGAGCTGGCGTGAACAATCCGTGGAAAAACGCCTCGAACACGCCCTGATCAAGGGCATCACCGATTTCGTCGTGGCCGATACCGAAGAAGTCCGCGCCCAGCTCGAAGCCGAAGGCAAGCCGCCGCTTTCCGTCATCGAAGGCCCGCTGATGAACGGCATGAACCACGTCGGCGACCTCTTCGGCGCCGGCAAGATGTTCCTGCCGCAGGTCGTCAAATCGGCCCGCGTCATGAAACAGGCCGTCGCTCATCTGCTGCCCTACATCGAAGCGGAAAAGACCCGCACCGGGCTGGGCAGCAAGGGCAAGATCCTGATGGCCACGGTCAAGGGCGACGTGCACGACATCGGCAAGAACATCGTCGGCGTTGTCCTCGGTTGCAACGGCTACGATGTGGTCGACCTCGGCGTCATGGTTTCCTGCGACAACATCCTCAAAGCCGCGCAGGAACACAAGGTCGACATCATCGGCCTGTCCGGCCTGATCACCCCATCGCTAGAAGAAATGGCCCACGTCGCCAGCGAAATGCAGCGACGGGGCATGAAACAACCTCTGCTCATCGGCGGCGCCACCACCAGCCGCGCCCACACGGCGATCAAAATCGCCCCGAATACCAACGGCACCGTGATTTATGTACCGGATGCCTCGCGAGCCGTTGGGGTTGCAACCAAGCTACTGTCCAATGACCAGCGTGATGCTTACAAGGCCGAAATTATTGCTGAGTATGAAGTGGTGCGTGCCGAACACGCAGGTCGTAAGGGCGCGACGATGGTCTCGCTGGAAGAAGCACGCGCTAACCGTTTCCCGTGGAACGAAACCTATGCACCGGTAAAACCTCGGCAACTTGGCCGTCAATCATTGACGCTGGATCTTGAAAAACTCGTGCCTTTCATCGACTGGACACCTTTTTTCCAAACTTGGGAGTTGGCGGGACGTTATCCGGCTATTTTGCAAAATGAAACCGTGGGTGAAACCGCTCGCCAACTTTTTGCCGATGCCAAAGCGATGCTAGACAAAATCGTTGCCGAAAAATGGCTCACCGCTAAAGCAGTATTTGGTCTTTACCCTGCCAACGCCGAACACGAAGACATCGTTTTTTACACTGACGAAACCCGCTCCACCGAAGCCGCTCGTTGGGTAGGTTTGCGCCAGCAGCACAAACAACCCCAGGGTCGGTTTAATGTGGCGTTGGCTGACTATGTGAGCAAGCAAGATTATGCTGGGGCTTTTGCCGTTACAGCAGGTTTAGGAATTGATGAACGTGTTGCTGCCTTTGAAGCCGCGCATGACGACTACTCTTCGATTATGTTGAAAGCGCTGGCAGACCGCTTGGCTGAAGCTTCGGCAGAGTGGTTACACAAGGAAGTACGTACTAACTTCTGGGGCTATTCGACGGAAGAAAATATCGATAACGATGCTTTAATTGCTGAGCAATATCAAGGTATTCGTCCGGCACCCGGCTATGCTGCTTGCCCAGACCACACCTCAAAACGAGATTTGTTTGAACTCTTAGACACCACCAAAAATACGGGAATGGGTTTAACCGAATCTTGCGCAATGACTCCTGCTGCATCCGTTTCTGGGTTTTATATCGGCCACCCAGAAGCAAAGTATTTTGCAATCCCAAAAATTGCGCAGGATCAGTTGGAAGACTGGGCAAAACGAAAGCATATGAAACTCGAAGAAGCCTCCCGCTGGCTAGCTCCTTTACTCTAGAATCACGTGCTCGGAGGAGCACCCACAATGACCATAGTCCAAAAGATAAGATCCAAGGTAACCGGCTTAGCCACATTGGTGTTGCTAGGCGGATTTTCACTTCCGCAAGGCGTGATCGCTGAAACCTATTCCTTCGGTGTTTTGTCCCAACGTAGTGCCGTTTTGACGGCGCAATATTGGAATCCCATTCTGGAGTATGTACATCGCAAAACAGGCATTGAGCTGGTATTAAAACTAGCCAGATCAGTACCAGAATCGAATGACGCCATTGAACATGGCGAATATGACTTTGTTTACGCCAATACGATTTTTTTGCCGCGCATGGTTAACGCCAACTACCAAGTGATTCTTCGGCCACGCGACGAAGCCATTAGAGGGCAACTTGTCACGCTCGACGATTCGCCGGTCAAAACCCTGAAAGAGCTGGAAGGTAAGGAAATTGGTTTTCCTGCCCACTCTTCCTTCGTGGGTTATACGGTCCCAATGGATCAACTCATACGCCAAAACATTACCGTCACACCCATATTTGGCGGCAACCAAGAAGGTATCATGGGGCAATTGAAAAACGGAAAGGTCGTCGCAGCTGGCGTTAACAATCAAGTGATGCGCGACTTTGCCAACCGTGAAAATGTCAAATACCGCATCCTTTGGGAATCTTCCCCCTTCCACAACTTGCCCATAGCTGCTCATCCCCGCGTCTCAAAAGTAGTGGTCAGTGCCATTAAGGCAGCTATTGACGGCATGGAAGTGGATCCAGACGGAATGAAAGTACTCGACAAAACCGCGCAAGTCATCAAACAGCCACCCCCTTACGGTTTCCGCTCTTCTACCTCAGAGGATTACAAAAACTACATCGAGTTTTATAAAAACACCCTAGTTAAAGACATCAAATAAAGGCTTCACTGCATGTTTAATGAAGCCAAAATTTTCTGGAACCGACTTCCATTTATTGCCCGTTTATTCGCCACGGCCTGCGTTGCCTTGCTGATCGCCGGGCTGGCAATGCTGCTTATTTCGGCGAGGCAAGATGCAATCGATATTCAGTCTGACCTAGAAGCACAGCTGGCCAATGAACTGGAAACACTACCTGCCGCACTTGCGGAAACGGTTGCGCTGGGTGACTACACTACGCTCCAACAAACCTTAGATCACTTCGTCAAAAGACCCATCATTTTCCGCGTCACCTTTTCCGATAGCGCTGGGGTTCGACTGGTGAGCGAAGACATCCCGGTCACACCAGAAGCCCCTGATTGGTTCTTGAGTACTTTTAACTTGAGTGATGTTGCTGCTGAAACTGCTGTTTTGGTTGGCGGCCGGAATTACGGCACCCTAAAAATTGAATTATCGGCCACCACTTTCTCCAACCGTGCATGGCATCGCTTGGCTCACCAATTAGAAATTTTGCTGCTGGCGATGTGCCTAGCTGTTATCGGTATCTGGCTGGTTTTACGCCAAGGGATGGCCCCGCTCACGCACCTGTTAGCAAGCGTCAAAGCCTTTGCAGACGGCCAACACGATGTTCGCTTGCAACCCGAAGGTAGTCCGGAAATTCGCCGGCTGATTGAAGCGTTTAACCACATGGCGAGTTCAATTGAACACAACCAAGTGGAATTACTGACGGCCAAAGAAGCTGCAGAGAATGCCAATATCGCCAAAAGCCAGTTTTTAGCTACGATGAGCCATGAAATCAGAACGCCAATGAATGGGATTCTGGGTATGGCGCAAATTCTCATGCTGCCAGCCCTTGATGATAATGAACGGGACGAATATGCCCGAACAATCCTGAACTCAGGGCAAAATCTGCTGACCCTACTGAACGATATTCTCGATTTGTCCAAAGTCGAGGCTGGAAAAATGAAGCTCGACATGCAGCCTTTTTGCCCGAAAATTGTCCTACACGATGTCGCGGCCTTATTTGTAGAACCCACGGCCACCAAGGGTATTGTGCTGGAATTTCACTGGAGTGAAGCAGAACAAGATTACGTCGGTGATTCCCATCGCCTCCGCCAAATGCTGACCAATCTAATCAGTAATGCGATCAAATTCACGGAACACGGCTCAATAGTTGCCGAGGGGCATGAGATTTCACGCGCCAATGGAAAAGCCGTGTTGGAGTTCTCGGTTACCGATTCGGGGATGGGCATCCCTCCCGCCAAGCTTGAGTTGCTGTTTAAACCCTTTTCCCAAGCCGATAGTTCAACCACCCGCCAATTTGGTGGCAGCGGTTTAGGATTATCCATTGTGAAGAATTTGGCTGAATTGATGGGCGGCTCGGTCAGCGTTAGCAGCCAACTAGGCCAAGGTTCTCGTTTCAGTTTCCGTTGCATCGTGGATACCTGTACCGATGCAAGCTGAGTTTCAGGCAGGGCCGTTGTTAAGCAACCATATTGATCTGCAAAGCATGAACACCCTGGCCTTGCCAGCTAAGGCTGCGTTTTATCTCAAGGTAACAGAACCAAATATCCTCCCGACTCTGAGTGATGTCAGCGCCCCCAGATTTGTGCTGGGCGGCGGCAGTAATCTGGTGCTGACCGGAAATTTTGATGGCCTGATTCTGCACATGGATATTCCCGGTAAACAGTTGATCGGAGAAGACTCCGAAGCTTGGTATGTCGAGGCTGGCGCGGGTGAAAACTGGCATCAATTTGTGCAATGGACATTGGCCAACGGGTTGCCCGGCCTTGAAAACCTTTCCTTGATTCCCGGGACCGTTGGGGCGTCCCCGATTCAGAACATTGGTGCCTATGGGCTAGAGTTGTCCGATTTTTTTCACTTAGCCAAAGCGTGGGATTTTGACACTCGCCAATGGGTGGAATTTGATCGAAAAGCCTGCCGCTTCGCCTACCGAGACAGTTTGTTCAAGCAAGAAGGCTGGCATTTAACGGGGCGAATAGTCATTACCCAGGTGGTTTTTCGCATCCCAAAACACTGGGAACCCAAAGCAGATTACGCCGATGTTGCCAAGCAACTGGAAACAAACCAAATCACAGAACCTTCGGCCCAAGAAATCGCTAACGCCGTGATGAGCATTCGACAACACAAACTCCCCGACCCGGCCATCACGCCCAATGCCGGTAGTTTTTTCCAGAATCCGGTGCTTGGCCCAACACAGGCCGCCACATTACTTAAACAGTATCCGAGCATGCCTCACTACCCCCAAGCTGATGGGCGGGTCAAACTGGCTGCTGGATGGCTGATCGAACAGGCCGGCTGGAAGGGAAAATCGATCGGGCCAGTTGGAATGTATCGCCAACAAGCACTGGTGCTGGTTAACCACGGCCAAGGAAATGGGCGGGATGTTCTGAAAACGATGTCAGCCGTACAACAAGCAGTCTTGAGCCAATTTCAAGTTAAGCTGCAGCCAGAACCCGTTTTTGTACCCTGAATTAAATTAGCTGGAGAATAAAACCATGGACATTGAATCCACGTCATTACAACCGCTGTTTGAGAGAAACAAGGAATGGTCTGAAAAAATCCGTGCTGAAGATCCCGGGTTTTTTGACCGTCTGGCCAGTATCCAGAATCCTGAATATCTCTGGATCGGCTGCTCTGATTCCCGGGTTCCCGCCAACCAGATCACCGGCCTTCAGCCAGGGGAAGTTTTTGTCCACCGCAATATTGCCAACGTGGTGGTGCATAGTGACCTGAACTGCCTGTCAGTCCTTCAGTACGCGGTTGACGCGCTACGCGTAAAACACATTCTGGTTGTCGGACACTATGGATGCGGCGGGGTGCGCGCCGCCTTGAATAACCTACGTCTGGGGCTGGTTGATAACTGGCTGCGGCACATTCAGGATGTTCGGCAAAAACACATCCAGCTTCTAGACCAATTGCCCGACAACTCAACCAAACTCAATGCCCTTTGCGAACTTAATGTGATTGAACAGGTAATGAATGTTTGCCACACCACGGTCGCCCGCGAGGCTTGGGACCGTGGTCAAAATCTCACTGTCCACGGATGGATTTACGGCCTTTCCGACGGGATTGTGCGGGACTTGAACATGAGTATTAGCGCTCACGATCAAGTCCATCAGTCCTATTGCTCCGCACTGGAGCAAATCCAATCAAGCCTGCTCTAAACCTTCCAACAGGGTCTGCAACTCACCACTCTGGAACATCTCGCGCATGATGTCGCAACCGCCAACGAACTCACCCTTGATAAACAATTGAGGAATCGTTGGCCAATTAGCGTAGTCCTTAATCCCCTGACGAATCGCTTCGTCAGCTAGCACATTGACCGTAAACGGCTTAGTGATGCCGCAGCGCTTAAGGATTTCAATGGAGGTTCCTGAAAACCCGCACTGAGGAAATTGGGCGGTACCTTTCATGTACAGCACGACTGGATGGGTGGTGACTTGTTCGTGGATTAACTGCTGAACATCTGACATTACGTTATTTCCTCTATTTGATGCGGCTGAGATGGCCGCGACGATTTTTAGGGTTAAAGGCAGCTCCGGTCATGCGATCGTTTCCGGACAGGTCTACCCGAGTGCTCGCATCTTGGAACCCAGCTAGCGTAAATAAGTTCCGGCAGGCTTCGCCTTGATCGAAGCCATGTTCTACGAGTAAACACCCGCCATCGGTTAAAAAAGCATGAGCACCATCAATGATGATACGTAAGCAATTCAAACCGTCTCCGCTATCAGTAAGGGCTAGGCGAGGTTCAACACACACCCCATCGCCATCAAGATGCGGGTCATCCACTGCAATATAGGGTGGGTTCGAGACAATCAGATCAAAAGGCTTTTCATGTTTTAAGGGTTTGAACCAATCTCCCTGCCGCCATTCCACGCGGGCATTAAGGCGGGCCGCATTACTGCGGGCGACCATCAAAGCGTCTGCACTCAGATCAATCCCCATTAAGGTGGCATCAGGCCGCTCTAGCGCCAAGGTAATGGCAATAGCGCCGCTCCCTGTCCCCAAATCTAGGATTCGGGGCTGAGGAATGCCGGCTACTAAGGCTAAGGCTCGCTCAACAAGCTCTTCCGTTTCCGGGCGAGGAACCAGCACGGCGGGAGAAACCTTGAACATCCGTCCGAAAAACCCTGTTTCGCCGAGAATGTAGGCGAGCGGTTCACCACTGGCCCTGCGCTGAACTAAGCGATTGATATGATGGATTTCATCGGGCGTAAGCAAGCGATTGCTCTCGCTTAGCAACTGCGCATGACTGAAGTGACAGACGTGCGAAATCAGCCAACGAGCATCAAGTCGACCAATCCGCTGGGCAGCGTGTTGCAGAATCAGGCCAATCGATTGCACGAATGATTAGGCTCAGTTGTTTTCTGACAACGCGGCAAGTTCGGCCATTTGCTGTTCGGTATTCAAGGCAGAAATCAATTCGTCGAGGTCACCATCCATGATCGCCCCGAGTTTGTAGAGGGTCAGGTTAATCCGGTGATCGGTCATGCGGCCTTGGGGGAAGTTGTAGGTGCGGATACGTTCCGAGCGGTCGCCGGAACCGACCAAACTCTTGCGCGTGGCGGCCTCTTTGGCCTGTTGGGCACGAACTTGCACATCCTTGATCCGTGCCGCCAGCACGCGTAGGGCAGAGGCTTTGTTGGCATGCTGTGAGCGGCCATCTTGGCATTCGGCCACGATGCCGGTGGGTAAATGCGTCACCCGAACCGCTGAGTCTGTTTTGTTGATGTGCTGACCGCCGGCACCGGAAGCGCGGTAAGTATCAATCCGCAAATCTGCCGGGTTAAGGTCAACATCACCCACCTCATCGACTTCGGGCATCACCGCAACGGTGCAGGCGGAGGTGTGCACCCGGCCTTGGGATTCCGTTTCCGGTACGCGCTGCACCCGATGGGCACCTGACTCAAATTTGAGTCGGGAATAGGCGGAAGCGCCGGCGATACGGCAAATGACTTCGCGGTAGCCACCTAAATCGGATTCGCTGGTGGACATGATTTCAACCTGCCAGCGCTGGCGTTCGGCGTAACGACTGTACATACGGAACAACTCACCAGCAAATAACGCGGATTCATCACCGCCGGTTCCTGCGCGGATTTCCAGATAAATATTGCGGTCGTCGTTGGGGTCTTTGGGCAACAACTGCTTTTGCAGTTCCAGTTCCAAATCCGGTAAACGGGCCTTCGCATTCCCAATTTCTTCCAGCGCAAACTCTTTCATGTCCGGGTCGGACAGCAGAATCTCCGCTTCGGCCATATCGGCTTCAATCTGCAGGTAGTCGTCGAATAAGGCGACCACTGGCTCAAGTTCGGCGCGCTCGCGGGAAAGCTTGCGGAATTGATCCATATCGCGAGCGGCTTCTTGACTCGCCAAGCGGTGGTCAATTTCGGCTAAGCGGTCAGAGAGCTGGCGGAGTTTGTCGCGGATGCTGTTTTTCAAGGTTTAGTCTTTGGTGTGCAAATTAAACAAGCGGTTAGCCGCTAGATTGAGTTGGTTGCGCTCATCACCTTCGGCCTGATTCAAGGCTTGGGTCGGGGTGTGCAAAAATTTGTTGGTCAGGCGCTGGGCCAGTTGTTCGATGACTTGTTCTGGTGGTGTCCCGTTGGCCAACAATTTCTGGGCGTGTTCCAGTTCATGGCGACGGTGCCGTTCTGCCGTATCGCGCAGGGCACGAATTACTGGCACGGTGCCACGGCTATCAAGCCAATGCATGAATTGGTTAACGCCGCCAGTGACCAGCTCTTCCGCTTCAACCACCGCCGCTTGGCGGGACTCCATTCCACTCGCCACAACTTGAGCTAGGTCGTCGACGGTGTACAGAAAAACATCGTCAAGATTGCCGACTTCGGCCTCGATATCACGCGGCACAGCCAGATCAACCATAAACATGGGGCGGTGGCGGCGCGTTTTGACGGCCCGTTCAACCATCCCCAATCCCAGAATGGGCAAGGGGCTGGCGGTACAAGACACCACAATATCGAATTGCGGCAGGATATCCGCCACCATTTCTAGCCTTACACAATGGACTGATTGGGCGTTGAACCGTTCAGCCAGCGCTTGACCGCGCTCAATCGTGCGATTAGCGATGGTGATATGTTTTGGGCTGCGAGCGGCGAAGTGGGTCAGGCATAGCTCAATCATCTCGCCGGCCCCGATGAACAGGATTTTTTGATCGCTGATTGACGGAAAAATCCGTTCGGCCAAATGGACGCCAGCGGCAGCCATCGACACGGTATTTGCGCCGATGGCAGTCGTCGTGCGCACATCTTTGGCCACTGAAAAAGAGCGCTGAAAAAGTTTGTGCAGCAGGGAGCCCAAGGTACCCGCCGCTTCGGCAGAACGAACGGCATCGCGCATCTGTCCCAGAATTTGGGTTTCACCCACCACCATGGAATCCAGCCCGCTGGCGACCCGGAAGGTGTGACGTACCGCTTCGTCTGCCGGCAGAACATAGAGAAAGGGTTCTATGTCGGCTTTGCTAAGTTGGTGGTGTTCGGCCAACCAATCGACAACCGCTTCGGGCGTTTCTGTTGCGCAATACAGCTCGGTGCGATTACAGGTGGACAGAATGGCGGCTTCTTGGACAGGTTTGTCCCGCGTTAGCTGATGTAAGGCTTGAAGTAGTGTTTCTGGCCCAAACGCCACCCGCTCACGGATCGCCAAAGGCGCTGTGTGGTGGTTAATACCAATGGTAAAAAGGGCCATGGGGGAATGGGAGTGAAGCCGGCGGGGCGCAGATTATAGCAGGGCGTCCCACGGGCTTGATTCCTCGAAAGGCGTAGTTAATCCATTAAGCCATTTTGTGCAGCAGGGTGTTGGCTCGCATTTCAGCACGGGCCAGCGTGTCACACACGTTTTCTTCACCGACTGCATCAATGAACCCTGACCGCAGCATTAATGAGCCAGGTTGGGGATTCAGCCCACAAATAATCAGTTGGGAGAACACCTTGGCAAGTTGGTTATGCAGGTTTTCCAAAGCTTCAAGGCCGGTGGTATCCAGTTGAATCAAGCGACTGGCGTCCAGAATAAACACTTCTGGCGGCGTTTCTCCCGGCTTGATCAGCCCTTCCACCTTGTTGATGGCACCAAAAAACAATGAACCATAAATTCCGTAGGCCACCACGTTATGCTGACTAATGAGGGTTTCAAGTTGAATCGGTTCAACGCGGGTGAGTTCTGACATCCGGTAGATGAAGAACAAACAGGCCAGCAGCATGCCCAATTCCACGGCTATGGTCAGATCAAAAATTACTGTCACCAAGAAGGTGGCGAGCAAAATGGTGCGGTAATTGACTGAATAACGACGCAGTTCCTTGAACTCGTGCCATTCGCCCATGTTGATAGCCGTGACCATCACAATGGCAGATAACACGCCAAGCGGTACGTGTTCAGCCAGCGGGGCCGCCACCAGCACAATCAGCATCAAGACCAGCGCATGCACAATCCCGGCAACCGGGGTGCGCCCCCCAGCACGAACATTGGTGGTAGTGCGGGCAATCGCCCCCGTTGCAGCAAAACCACCGAACAATGGCGCTGCGATATTGGCGAGGCCTTGAGCAATCAGCTCCTGATTCGGGTCATGGCGATCGTCAATGGCACCATCGGCCACCCGAGCAGACAACAAGGACTCAATCGCTCCCAACAGCGCAATGGTGATGGCCGGAGAAATCAGTTTGCCCAAGGTTTCCAGCGATAACGGCGGTAACGAAAAGGGCGGGACTTCTTGAGGAATGCCGTTAAACCGGCTACCAATAGTTTCTACATCCAGCCCAGCTAGCATTGCGCCAACGGTGCCCAGAACCAGCACTAACAACTGGCCGGGGATCTTTTTAAGCAGTGGGAACCAGCCGGAAATACGTCCGTAGGAAAGTAAAAAAATCAAACAAATGGTTGATAACGCGAGCGTTTGCAGGTCGACGGTATGTGCTTCGGTCGCCAATACGCGGACTTTGCCAAAGAATTCTGCTGGGACTTGTTCAATATCCAAGCCCATAAAATCTTTGAGCTGGGCCATGAAAATTACCACGGCGATTCCGTTGGTAAAACCAATCACCACCGTCACGGGGATAAAACGGATGAATTGCCCCAAGCGGGCAAAACCCATGATGAGCAGAAAAACACCCGCAAGCATGGTCGCAATCAGCAGATTGCCAAACCCGTACATCACCACAATGCCGTAGACGATGGGAATGAAGGCACCGGTTGGGCCGCCGATTTGTACCCGCGAACCCCCAAGCGCTGAAATAATCAGGCCGGCAACAATCGCGGTCCAAATCCCGGCGGTCGGCGTGCATCCTGAGGCAATCGCAAACGCCATTGCCAGTGGCAACGCCAAGACGCCAACGGTAATGCCCGAGGCAACATCCAAACCCAATTGATGGCGGTTATAACCCGGTAAGCAGTCCAGCAGCTTGGGGCGAAATACCAGGCTAGAGAGAATTGAACGCACAGACATGAGGGAATCCTTTCAGTTATTTGATGCGCATGCCGGGTTGTGCGCCGCTATCAGGCGACAACAAAAATAGGCCGGGGACTTCTCCCGTTTCGTCGCTAGCGGCCAGCACCATACCTTCGGACAAACCGAACTTCATCTTGCGTGGTGCCAGATTCGCCACTATCACCGTTAGGCGACCTATCAGCTTGGCTGGGTCGTAGGCCGACTTGATGCCGGCAAAAACGGTTTTTTGAGCAGTGCCGATGTCTAGTGTCAGTTTCAACAGTTTGGCCGCACCTTCGACGTGTTCAGCGTTGGCGATCCGCGCAACCCGTAGATCAATCTTGCCGAAGTCGTCGATATTACAGAACGGCTCAAATGCACCCTCCGCCGCAGTTTCGGGTTGCTGATGCGGAAGATGGTGCTGGTCGATTTGAACTGCCTTGGCTGGTTCGGCGGATGGCGTGTTTGGTGTAGCTTCTAAGGTGGCTTTATTGGCTTCGACCAAGGCAGCAATTTGTTTGGCGTCGACGCGGGTCATCAGATGGTTATACGGCTGGATGGTGTGCTCATCGAGAGGATTTGTGGCGACATCAGCCCAAGTTAACGGCTCGATTCGTAGAAAATCTTCCACGGCTTTTGCTAGATTTGGCAGGATGGGTTTGAGGTACAACGAGAGCAGGCGGAAGATTTCCAGCGCTTCGGTACAAATCTGGAGTAGCTGTTTGTCCTGCCCTTCCTGTTTGGCAACTTCCCAAGGTTTGGCCCCAGCAATCCAGACATTGGCTTTGTCGGCCAAGGTCATGATGTCACGCACGGCACGGCCAAAATCACGGGCTTCATAAGAGGCTTCGATGGCTTGCGCGGCGGCGCGAATCTCGTCGATCACCGAATGCGTGCCTACCTTAGCCAGCTTGCCGTCAAACCGTTTGCTGATAAACCCGGCACAGCGACTGGCGATGTTGACGTATTTGCCAATCAAATCGGAATTCACCCGCGCTACAAAATCTTCCAGATTCAGGTCGATGTCTTCCATCGTGCCGTTGAGCTTGGCGGCGAAGTAATACCGCAGCCATTCTGGGTTCAGGCCGGTTTGTAAGTAACTTTCAGCGGTGATGAAAGTGCCGCGAGACTTGGACATCTTCGCGCCATCGACGGTCAGGAAGCCGTGGGCAAAAATCTTGGTTGGTGTGCGGAAGCCAGCATGGGCGAGTTCGGCGGGCCAGAACAGGGCGTGGAAGTAGAGAATGTCTTTGCCAATGAAGTGATATAGCTCGGTTTGAGCGTCGGGCTTGAAGTATTCGTTGAAATCCAGCCCGTTTTTCGCGCACAGATTCTTGAACGAACCCATGTAACCAATTGGTGCATCCAGCCAAACGTAGAAATATTTACCGGGGGCGTTAGGGATTTCAAATCCGAAATACGGCGCGTCGCGGGAAATATCCCAATCGGTCAGTTTGTTATCGCCCGGTGCGCCTAGCCATTCCTGCATTTTGTTCGCTGCTTCCGGCTGCAACACACCGTTGTCTTTGCTGGTGTATTGGCGCAAAAACGCTTCACAGCGTGGGTCGGACAGCTTGAAGAAGTAATGTTCAGAGGTGCGTAATTCCGGCTTGGCACCGGAAACGGCAGAGTAAGGATTGACCAGTTCGGTAGGGGCGTAAGCGGCACCGCAGGACTCACAGTTATCGCCGTATTGGTCTTTGGCACCACACTTGGGACATTCACCTTTGATGAAACGGTCCGGTAGGAACATTTCCTTTTGTGGATCGTAATACTGCTCAATGCTGCGCGTTTCGATCAATCCGGCATCCATCAGGCGACCATAAATCGTGTTTGCGCATTCTTGGGTTTCAGGGGTATTGGTCGAATAGTAGTTGTCGAACGCCACGCCGAATCCGGCAAAGTCACGGGAATGTTCGCCGTGAACGCGGGCAATCAGTTGTTCTGGCGTAATGCCTTCTTTTTCCGCGCGCAGCATGATCGGCGTGCCATGCGTGTCATCCGCACAGACGTACCAACATTCATTCCCTCGCATCTTTTGAAAGCGTACCCAGATGTCCGTTTGGATGTATTCCACCAAGTGGCCGAGGTGGATGGCGCCGTTGGCGTAGGGAAGGGCAGAAGTGACCAGAATTTTGCGCGTCATAGGGATGCAGCCTGAAAATGCAGAAAGTCTGGCATTTTAGCCGACGCAAGCCCTACTCGGGCCAGGGATTAGCGCTGGGATGGCCGGTGCGGGGAACGAATCCGGGTGTCTTCGGTCTGTAAAAGCATGACTGCCTATACCCTTGAAACGCTCGCTTTAGATTCTCGCTTTGGCGCATTACCGGCAAAGTTCTATACCCGCTTAGCCCCGGAAGGTTTGCCTCGTCCGCAGTTAGTTCACGCCAGCCCCTCTGCGGCAGCCTTGCTTGTTTTGGATGAGCAGGCGTTAAGCGACCCGAATTGGGCCGACTATTTTTCTGGGAGCGCTTTGCTACCCGGCAGCGATCCTTTAGCGGCGGTGTATTCGGGGCATCAGTTTGGAATTTGGGCGGGGCAGTTGGGCGATGGTCGGGCGCATTCGCTGGGTGGTGTGACGATAGCTGAGCAGCATTGGGAGCTACAACTCAAGGGGGCGGGCGATACGCCTTATTCTCGTCGTGCCGATGGCCGCGCGGTGTTGCGTTCCTCCATTCGGGAATATCTGTGTTCGGAGGCGATGGCCGCGCTGGGCATTCCCACTACTCGCGCTTTGTCGCTGGTGACTTCATCGCTTCCGGTGCGGCGGGAAACGTGGGAAAAAGCCGCCGTGGTGTGCCGCATGGCCCCCAGTTTTATCCGCTTTGGCACATTTCAACATTGGGCCGCTCGCAACGATGTGGCCGCTCTGAAAATCTTGGCTGACCATGTGATTGACCATTTCCGCCCTGAACTCCGTGATTTGCCTGGCAATCCTTATGAGCATTTGTTGCGTGACGTAACCCAGCGTACCGCTGAGTTGATGACGCACTGGATGGCCGTTGGCTTCATGCACGGGGTGATGAATACAGACAATATGTCCATTCTTGGCCTGACGCTGGATTACGGCCCGTTTGGGTTCATGGAAGCGTTTAACCCTGACCACATTTGCAACCATTCTGATCCGCAAGGCCGTTATTCCTACGCCAACCAACCCCAGATTGGGCAATGGAATTGTTATGCTTTAGCAAATGCCTTGAGCCCCTTGATGGCTAGCGAAGAGGAGGCAATGGTGGTCGTACAAACCTCCTACCCACAAGCCTATGCCCAGTGTTTTGATCGCTTGACGCGTCAGAAATTGGGGCTTGATCAGGAATGTTCAGATGACGAAATTTTGTTCGCTAAGTTGTTTCAGCATTTAGCCGCCAATCAACTCGATTACCCCTTGTTTTTTCGCCGCTTGAGCCATGTGGGACGACAGCCTTCTGCTGCCGATGAGCGCTTGGCCGATGTGTATGTGGATCGCGCACAATGTGCGGCGTGGCTGACGCTTTGGCGCGAGCGCTTGGGCTTTGAGATTGATCCCGATGAAGCGCGGCAAACCGCCATGTTGGCGGCGAATCCCAAGTTCATCCTGCGTAATTGGGTGGCGGAGCAAGCAATTCGCAAAGCCGAGTCAGGCGACTTCAGCGAGGTGGCGCGGGTGTACGATTGCCTGTCCCAACCCTTTGCCGAGCAACCGGAAAACGAAGCGCTGGCAGCGCTGCCGCCGGATTGGGCGAGTGATCTGGAAGTCAGTTGTTCGAGTTAAGCAGCGATTAATGACGATTAGTGACGGTCACGGATTTTCAGGATCAGTACCATACTGGCGAGTGCGAAGGTGATGCTGTTGCCGATCATGATCGGCCAACTGGTTATCAAAATTCCGTAAATCAGCCAAAACCCAACGCCCAAGGTAAACAGGGCATACATTGGCAAAGAGATGCCCGAAAGATCCCGGGTTTTCCACGACTTCAACGCTTGCGGTATGAACGCAATGGTGGTGAATGTTGCGGCCAGAAAACCAACTAGGTCAAGTGTCGAGAATATTTCCATGCCCCGATTCTGGCGCCTCACCCGCTCGTTGTCACTCGGAGGATAATGCCACTCCATGAAATTGACATTTGACTATCCGTTTTTGCGGGTTTGTTTTCTGGGATGCTTACTTTGGACTCCACCGGCCTGCGCCTGGAACGGTGCTGGGCATCGGCTAGTAGCCCATTTAGCGTGGACCAATATCAGCCCTGCCGTTCGTCAAGTGTGCACGCATTTGTTACAGCAACACCCTGATTACGAAAGCTGGGCCAAGGCCACCATTTCCAGCCAAGCCGGGGGTGGGGGTGATCCCGCCTTGCTGGTCTTTGCCGAAGCATCAACATGGGCCGACGATATTCGTCGTGACCCGCGATTTTCTCATCAGGATGGAGAACCCACACGTTTACCCGGTTTCCCCGATATGGAAAAACATTCCCGCTGGCACTACACAGAAGCCAATGACTCAGTGCATGACGACCATATTTATTCAGCCCTGGCGACGCTATACACCTTACTTCAAGACACACATCACCCCGCTAGTACGCGAGCCTATGCCCTAGTCTGGCTGTTGCATTTAGTCGGCGACGCCCACCAACCGCTGCATAACGGTTTTCGCGATGATCGGGGTGGCAATGAAGTATCGGTGATGGTTTTTGATGGCAACAGCAACCGGAATACCAATCTCCACGCCTTTTGGGACGATCTGCCAGGGAAATCCAGTTTGCGCGGCACAGCCCTGATGCACCTTGCTGATACGCTGATGGTTTCCGAACACGTTTCGCTGGCAGAAACTCGGCCCGACTTTGCCCGTTGGCGGGCCGACAACTTTCGGGTCAGCCGCCAGTTTTCCTACCCGCCGGGAAATCTCTCGGATCAAACTATCCTAACCACAACCTTCATTCGACGATCACAAACCGTTACCAATCGTCAGTTGGTGGTTGCCGGAAAACGCTTGGCCTTAGTTCTGGAAACGGCTTTGGGCAAAGAACTCAGGACGCCGTTTCATGTGGAACGGCGTTAGAAACGCCTGCTCTGGCGTTGTGCGTTTTCGTTTCTCCTTCAGCTAAACACAGTCCCCGCTGGAATGTCGTGCCCGGCCAGATAGTCGGCGATTTCCATGCGCCGGCTATTAGATGGTTGCAGGGTCTGAATCATCAAGCTCCCTTTGCTACAGGTAACAAATAGCCCATCCGGGCCAGCATGACTGACTTCACCCGGAACACCCACACCCAGAACCTCAACCGGCTTGGCGGCCCAGACTTTGAAAAGCTGCTCTCCCCACACAAAACTAGCAGCAGGAAAAGGATTAAACGCCCGAATCTGGCGATCAATTTCAACGGCGGATTTTTCCCAGTCAATGCGGGATTCGGCTTTTGCAATTTTGTGGGCATAAGTCACGCCCACCTCGGATTGTGCAACTGGCTCAGGTAGTGGATTTGCTAGCGTCTGGCAAAGCAGTTCCGCCCCCAGTGCGGCGAGTTTGTCATGCAACGTTGCAGTTGTTTCTGCTAAAGCGATAGGCAAGGCTGTACGGCTCAACACCGGCCCGGTATCCAACCCAGCGTCCATCTGCATGATGCACACGCCAGTTTCGGCATCGCCCGCTTCAATGGCTCGATGAATCGGCGCAGCACCACGCCAACGTGGGAGCAACGAAGCATGAACATTGAAGCAGCCTAAACGGGGAATATCCAACACCGCTTGAGGCAGAATAATTCCATAGGCCACCACCACCATCAGATCCGCTTCAGTGGCCTGAATTGCCGCCCACGACTCAGGGGAACGTAGCTTTTCAGGTTGATAAACCGGAATCCCAGATTTCTCAGCTCGTTGTTTAACGGGTGATGCTTGCAACTTCATTCCGCGTCCAGCAGGTCGATCTGGCTGAGTGAGCACTAACACCACTTCGTGGCCCGCCGTTATCAACGCATCAAGCGAAGCCGCTGCGAATTCCGGCGTACCGGCAAAAATAATCTTCATAGGGTTTCCCGTGCCTGTTTGGCAATTTTGGCTTTGATACGGGTTTGTTTAAGTTGCGACAAGCGATCAAGAAACACCTTACCTTGCAGGTGATCCAGTTCGTGCTGAATACACACCGAAAGCAAGCCCGTCGCCTCGATAGAACACGGCTTCCCATCAACATCCTGATAACTCAGCACCACGTGTTCTGCCCGATCCACTTTTTCATAAATGCCGGGCACGGAAAGACAGCCCTCTTCATAAACCTGTTCACCATCTCGCGCGGTAATTAGCGGATTGATAAATATCTGCAAATCATTTTTGTCTTCACTGGTATCAATTACCACCACCTGCTTGTGCACATCCACTTGAGTCGCGGCAAGCCCCACGCCGGGAGCCTCGTACATAGTTTCGGCCATATCAGCGACCAACTGCTTCAGGCTGTCATTAAATGCAGTCACAGGGCTGGCAACCCGTTTTAGGCGAGGATCAGGAAATTTAAGAATGGGTAGCAAAGCCATAGCGTAATACTTTCAGCACAATTCAAAATTCAAGAGCGGCGAAGTTAAGCCTATATGGTGTTAGATCGTCAAGGCATCAAGATGTTCCTGTGTTTGCAGATTCGCGAATTTGACTTTTCTTAATCTGTCCATACACTGGCAGCACAAACCTTCATCAAAGGAGATCGGTATGTCAACCACGCAAGACGTAGACACCACAATTCAATTTCGCCTGAACTCCCGCGTCAAGGATGGCGCTTTTTCTGTTCTACGCGAGATGGGAATTAGCCCATCTGAAGCACTTCGGGTTTTTATGACTCAAGTTTACAAGACTCGGACACTCCCCTTGGTCATCGCTGCTGACCCGGAAGACTCAGCCCAACCTACAGAGGCGGGTTACACCGAATGGCTGCGCGAGCGCCTGCAAAAAACCATCAATGCATTGGACAGCGGTGAAATGAAAAGCTACTCCAACGAAACAGCAAAAGCCGTGCTTCATGCACGCCTTGAGGCACGCCGCAACAAAACAAACCCCCCGGCATAAGCCACGCATATGGTTATCCAATGGTCTGATTTTGCACTGTGTAGCCTAGAGAAAATTATCCTCTGGTATGAGCTTGAAGCAGGACGGCAAGTTGCCGACTCGGTTCAAAACCGAATCTGGCAGCAGATTGAGAAAATTGGCAGGCATCCCATGAGCATTCCTGCCAGCGAGATATTCTCTGGAACCCGCAAGCTAGTGATCAGAAATCTCCCTTACGTTGCTTTCATTCGTCAACTTGATGACGAAGTATGGGAAGTGGTTGATGTAGTTCACACTGCTAGGAAACTGCCTAAACCCTAGGGGTTTATTCCTCGGGTAAGTAGATTCGCTTGCCGATTGGCCCATCTGCTGGGAAAATACGAATGTCATTTAACTAAGCGCCCCATGTCCCCTTCCGAACCCGCATCTTCTGCCGAACTCGCCGCGTGGCTAAAACTGTGCTCCATTCCCGGCTTAGGCGGCGAATCCCAACGTAAGTTGATGCAAGCCTTTGGGCTGCCGGAACAAGTTCTCGCAATGGGCTATACCGCTTGGCGAAGCGTCATTGGTGCCAAAGCGGAGCTGTTGCTGGACAACACGGTGGATGCCTTGGTCGACCAATCTCTTGAATGGGCCACCCAACCGAGTAATACCATTCTGGCCCTTAACGACCCTCGTTATCCCGCCGCCCTACTGGATATACCCGACCCACCCTCTTTGCTCTATGTGCGGGGCAACCTAGCCCAACTCGAAAAACCCGGCATCGCCATTGTGGGCAGTCGTAACGCGTCCACCCAAGGACGACAAACCGCCAAGGCCTTCGCTAGCACCTTAAGCGAGGTGGGTTATAGCGTCATTAGCGGTCTAGCGATGGGCATTGATGCCGCCGCCCATGAAGGCGCGCTTGAGTCACAAGGCAACGGCAAAACATTAGCCGTCATTGGCACCGGCGCAGATCGACTTTATCCAGCGCGTAATCGTGCTCTGGCCGAACGTATTGTTGCCGAAGGGGTTGTTGTCAGCGAATTCGCCCTAGGAACACCTGCCTTGCCCGCTAACTTCCCTCGCCGGAATCGAATTATCGCCGGCCTTTCTCGTGGCGTGCTGGTGGTTGAAGCAGCCCTCGAAAGCGGTTCGCTAGTGACGGCCCGACTGGCTATCGAACAGGGGCGAGAAGTCATGGCGATTCCCGGATCAATCCATTCCCCCCTAACCAAAGGTTGCCATCGGCTGATTAAACAAGGGGCGAAGCTGGTTGAAACCGTCGACGATGTGCTCGAAGAAATTGGTTACCTTGCCAAATCCAATCGCCGCCAGCCAACTAATAAGGCAGCATCGGCTCCACCACTATCTCCGGAACTCGTTGATCTACTCAAAGCGGTGGCCTACGAACCAACATCATTTGACACCATTGTCACCAGCACCGGCCTGTCGACTCAGGAAGCACTTGGGCAACTGCTCCAACTGGAAATGCAGGGATGGATTGTGGCTACGTCGGGTGATTGTTATCAGCGGACGGGTTAAATGGAATTTTGAAACCGAACACTCACCGTCAATCCTCCGTCTGGTGAGTCGTCTAGTAAAAGTTTCGCCCGATGAAGTTCGGTAATTCGCTGCACAATCGCCAATCCCAGACCACTGCCTGGTTGCTTGCCTTGATGAAGTCGATAAAACCGTTTTAGTACCGCTTCTCGTTGATCCGGTGGAATACCCGGCCCGCTATCGGATACCCTCAGGCAAACCCCGTCAGCATTGGCTTCTACCACGACATTCAACTTGCCGCCTTCCGGGGAATAGCGCACCGCGTTATCCACAAGATTACGGATTAACACCCGCAACCAATCCGGCTGACCAAATACCTGCACCACTGGATCACCCTGTAAATCAAACTCCAGATTGCGCGCCAGAATCTGAATCCCCAGTTCAGCACACACCGATTCGGCAATTTCAGACAACCCGACCCATACCGGGTTAGGTACGCCGGACTCTGGCTCCAAGCGAGCCAGCAAAAGCATTTGATCTACGAGATGCCCCGCTCGAACCAACCCAAGTTGAAGCTGGCCCAAGGAAGTATCCCGTTCTGTGTCATCACGCGCGCGCAAAGCCACCTGAAGCTGAGCCTGCAAGGCCGCCAACGGCGTTCGCAGTTCGTGGGCCGCATCTGCGGTAAACCGACGTTCAGCTTCCAATGCTTCATCAACCCGTTGAAATAAGCCATTCAACGCCTCTAGCATCGGTCGGATTTCTTCCGGGGCCGTAGCCGGGGTAACCGCTTGTAATTGCTGAGGCTCCCGACTCGCAATCTGACGTGCAATACCATCCAGACTGGACAAACCTCGATGGGTGGCAACCCAGACCCAAAGGCCCATCAGAGGCAAACCGAACAGCGCTGGCAACAACAAGCGCCAAGCAATATGACCAATCAACTCATCACGGATAGTGTGGTTTTCACTCACCTGAACCTGCAAGGTTTTTTCAGCATTCCATTGACTGAAATAACGCCAATGGCCATCCGCCTGCCGAGTCTCGGAAAACCCATCGCTGCTCGTCAAGGGTTCCAGCGGTGCATTGTTCGAGCGTAGAAATAATTGGCCATCTGCCCGCCAGATTTGAAAGTGTAGGCTACGTTGATACTTATGAGCGCCACTGCCCATATCCTCAACATCGTCATCAACTTCATGCCCCACCAACACCAATAAGGCCTGTGCGGTCTGAGCCAATTGGGCATCAAACAATTCATCAACTTCATGGTGGGCATCCACATAACTGAAAGCCAACGTCACCAACCATGCCACCGAGACACCCCCTATCAGGAGCGCCAGCAAACGACGACGGAGCGAAAACCAGACTGTTTTCATTTGGGAATGGTGTAACCCACGCCCCGTAAGGTCTTAATCCGATCACTCCCCAGCTTCTTGCGTAGATGGTGAATATGCACTTCCAGCGCGTTGCTATCCGGTTCTTCTTGCCAACCATAAAGCGATTGTTCCAGTTGACTGCGGGTCAACACCCGACCTGCGCTTTCTAACAGCATTTGCAGCAACGAAAATTCCCGGCCTGATAATTCAACGCGTTGGCCCGCCAAAGTAACTTCGTGGGCCGCCGGATCCAACGCAAGTTCACCAACAACCAGCAGTGGCGCAGCCCGTCCAGCACTCCGACGCACCAGTGCACGAATACGGGCGGTCAGCTCATCTAGATCAATCGGTTTAACTAAATAATCATCCGCACCCGCATCTAAGCCGGAGACTTTATCACCCGTTGCATCACGAGCGGTTAACACCAGAATTGGTACGCTTTGACCCCGGTCACGCGCTCGCTTCAAGACATCCATGCCAGAAAGACGAGGCAAACCTAAATCCAGTACCACTAAGTCAAAACTTTCAGACTGGAGGGCAAGATCAGCGGCATACCCATCTTTCACCCAGTCCACAGCAAGCCCTGACTGGCGTAATCCCACACTAAGCCCATCGCCCAGTTGCGGATCATCTTCTACCAAAAGGATTCGCACGATTAGCCCTTCCGTCTTTTAGAAACCGAAATGCTTGACGATTTTCTGCTCTAGCAATTTGCGACAAGCAGTTTCATCGCAACCATTCAGCCGGGCATGAAGCGCGGGGGCTAGCTCAAGAAATACCGGAACAATAGTGGGGTCAAAATGGGTGCCCGCATCGGTATGAACAATCCCCATCGCCGTTTCCAGACTCATCGGCTCTTTATAGGGGCGTTTGGAACAGAGTGCGTCAAACACATCCGCGATGGCAAAAATCCGTGCCCCCAGCGGAATATTCTCTGCAGCTAAACGGCTTGGATAGCCTGTGCCATTCCATTTTTCGTGATGGCACATCACCACTTGAGCGGCATCATTGAGCCAGCCAATGTCCCGGACAATCTCTCCACCCAAGTCGACATGAGTTCGCATGACGTCCATTTCGGCATCATCAAGTCGCCCTGGTTTCAACAAAATGGCGTCAGGAATACCGATCTTGCCCACATCATGCAAAAAACTACCGATAATCAACGCCTGCATCGCATGGTCCTGAACCCCAATTTCTTCGGCAATACTCGCGGCCAGCCAAGCCACCCGGTAGTTATGCGCGCCGGTATCAGAATCCCGTTTGGCAATCGCTCGGCCCAGCGCTTCCATCATCGAAATATGTGAATCCAGCACTTCGCGTGCCTTACGTTCATTGTCGCGAGATAAGTGAACCACCACAGGGTAAATCACCGCACCACACAACAACGAAGCCAGCGCAACAATCAGAGCCAGGGCAAAAGCATCCTGCCAGATCTGCTCTTCCTGCCAGACAGGAATAACGCGAACCCCTTCGAAATAACCGGTAATCGCCGAATTCAGCTCATCAGCCCGAATCGGAATAAAAACCCTCAAAATCCAGCGATCATCAGGCAAACGTAAGCTTTCATACGTAGCCGCTTGGTAGCTTGGACTGCCGTGCTTAGGCAAGAAACCCTCAATTGCCTCTCCAGAATCGGTCAAAGATTCTGCCAATTTCTGGCCTTGGGCATTATAAATTTCGGCAATATCGAACAAGCCACCGGAAATGGCATCGGCCGCTTGTTGAGCCTGTTGTGCGGCATTCCCCCGGTGAAGTTGGATTGCGTCAAATTCGTTCAAGAGTCGCCGCGACTCCTCCATCGCCAGTGAAACTGTTTCTTCCTCCGCATTTTCTTTTGCGACAAACCACGTAATCGGGCTGGCGATTAGCGCCAGAAGAAAACTGACCAAACCAATGCGAATCGCCGTACGACGGCTAAATGTGTTGTTTTTCATCATGCTCAGCTTAATTTTTGATTCCAAATCGTCGGTACAAAACCGGCAGTAACAACAGTGTGAGAGCCGTTGAAGAGGCCAGCCCTCCAATCACCACGATGGCCAGTGGCTTCTGAACCTCAGAACCGGGGCCAGTCGCAAACAACAAAGGCAACAAACCAAAAGCCGCAATACTTGCGGTCATTAAAACCGGGCGTAATCTGCGTTTGGCCCCTTCGCGAACCACCTGCTCCAGCGGCATACCTTGGGTAGCCAGTTGATTGAAGTAAGTCACCATCACCACCCCGTTAAGTACTGCAATACCCAACAGGGCAATGAATCCGACGGATGCCGGCACCGAAAGGTACTCCCCAGAAATAGCCAAACCCAGCACACCACCGATCAATGCCAGGGGAATATTAACCAACACCAATACGGCTTGTCGGACAGAGCCAAAAGTTGAAAACAAGAGGAAGAAGATCAGCACCAGTGACGCCGGTACAACCAACGCCAATCTTGCTGCGGCCCGCTGCTGGTTTTCAAATTGACCTCCCCATACCAGCCGATAGCCCTGAGGCATCACCACCTTGGCCACAACTGACCGTCGCGCCTCTTCGACAAAACCCACCAAATCACGATCCCGAACATTGGACTGCACCACCACGTAACGTTGTGCATTTTCCCGATCCACCTTCACCGGGCCATCGACCCGTTCAATGTTGGCTACTGCAGACAGCGGGACACTTCCTCCTGCCGGCGTGGTGATCCGCTGGGCGGCGAAATCTGCGGGAGAGGCGCGCAAACTTTCATTTCCACGAACGACCAAAGGAATTCGACGCCCTTGTTCAAGCACACTCCCCATGGGCTGCCCTTCTAGCAAGGTACGCAGTTCTGCCTGAATATCCTGCACATTCAAACCCAGTCTCCCCGCCGCCAGCCGGTCAATCCGAATTCGTAAATACTGAACCCCGTCGTTTTTAAGCGTGAAGGTATCTTCTGCGCCTGGTACGCCTTTAACCACTTGGGTAATTTCACCTGCCAGATGATTCAGTGCCTGCAAGTCAGGACCAAAAACCTTAATCGCCAGATCACCGCGCACCCCGGTTAACATTTCGGAAACCCGCATATCAATAGGCTGGGTGAAACTAAATCCAATTCCCGGAAAATCTTCCAACACCTTACGCAACTGATCTTTCAACCATTCTGGATCAGATTTTCGCCATTGGTCACGCGGTTTTAACACCAAAAAGGTATCTGTCTGGTTCAGCCCCATCGGGTCAAGGCCCAGTTCATCAGCTCCGCTACGTGCCACCACCCCTGCCACTTCGGGCACCTGCTCCAAAATAGCCTGCTGAATACGAGTGTCTATCACCACGGTCTGCTCTAAGCCAATCGACGGCAATTTTTCGAGCTGGATAATCATGTCACCTTCATCCATCGTCGGCATAAAGGTTTTGCCCAACAAGGTATAAATCACCAACGCCAACAAAAAACCAGCAGCAGCACCCATAAACAATTTCCGTGGCGAAATTAATGCCCATTCAAGCAAGTCGGCATACCAAGCATTCAGCTTGCGAACCAGATAGGGTTCTTCGATCTCATGCTCACCCTGTTTGAGCAACCAAGATGCCAACACAGGCACTACCGTCAGCGACAAGAGCAATGAAGCCGACAAAGCAAATACGATGGTTAACGCCACCGGCCCGAACATCTTGCCCTCCAGTCCTTGCAAACTAAGCAAAGGCAAAAATACGATGATGATGACGACGATACCAGATGCCACAGGAACCGCCACCTCACTCGCTGCTTTATAAACCAAGGGCAAAATGGGCTGTTTATGCCCCGCTGTATGAAGATCATGCGCCAGTCGCGTTTCAACATTTTCAACCACCACGACGGCAGCATCGACCAACATACCGATCGCAATCGCCAAACCGCCTAGGCTCATCAAATTAGCTGACAAGCCGAAAAACCGCATCAGGATAAAAGTAGCCAAAGCAGACAAAGGAAGAATCACCGCGACCACCAAGGCCGGTCTGACGCTACCCAGAAAAGCCAGCAACAACGCAACAACCAGCACAATGGCCTCTAGTAATGCGTGGGAAACCGTACTAATTGCCCGCTCAACCAAATGGCTACGGTCATAAAAAGGTTTGATCTCCACCCCTTCGGGCAGGCTTGGCCCCAACTCGGCTAATCGCGCTTTGACAGCAGCAATAACCGCTTGTGCATTCGCCCCGCGCAAACCCAACACCAGCCCTTCAACGGCCTCACCTTCTCCATTCCGGGTCACCGCACCGTAACGTGAAAGACTACCAAATCGAACGTGAGCCACGTCACCCAAGCGAACCACCCCTCGCGCCGATGACAAGACAATCGCCCGCACATCGTCCAACGACTGAATGGCGCCTTCAGCACGCACTAGCAAAGCCTCCTCGGCATCGGCCAACCGGCCAGCACCATCGTTACGATTATTTTCTTCGAGTGCGCTGCGCAATTGACCCAGATTGAGGCCACGAGCGGTCAGCGCCAGCGTATCCGGCACCACTTCGTAAGTCTTCACTTCGCCGCCAAGGCTGTTGACATCAGCAACACCAGGAATGGTCCGTAACTGAGGACGAATCACCCAATCGAGCAGGGTCCGTTTCTCGGTATTGGAAATGGGACCCTCAATGGTGAACATAAACATTTCACCCAGCGGAGTTGTAATCGGCGCCATGCCACCCGTGGTGCCATGGGGCAAATCATCCATCACCCCATTTAAACGCTCACTCACCTGCTGCCGTGCCCAGTAAATATCCGTACCGTCGTTGAAATCAATGGTGATGTCACTTAGGCCATATTTTGAGGTGGAGCGAAGTAAGTGTTCGTGCGGAATTCCTAGCATTTCCTGTTCTATAGGCACCGCAATACGGGCTTCCACTTCCTCGGGTGTCATCCCTGGCGCTTTAAGAATGATCTTGACCTGGGTCGTAGACACATCCGGGAAGGCATCAATTGGCAGTTCTAAAAATGCATGGACGCCGAAAACAGCTAGCATGGCCGCCAATAGCAGCACCAGCAAACGCTGGCCCAGTGAAAACTCAATCAGGCGATTTAACATAGACGCTTATTCACGACCAACGCCAATCCAGATGGCTTTCAGTCCAGATGTTCCACGTGTCACCACATTAGCTTTATCTAAGGGAATGGCGGTTTTGCCCAGTGCTTTCACCAAAACATCATCACCATTCTGACCCAGTAGTTCAACGGACTGAGGCTGAAATACTGTCTGTGTACGTTCACTAGCCGCCTGCAAAAACACAAAATGCCCACCTTGGTGACGAACCAGTGCTGCCGACGGCAAACGTAGGCCAGATAATCCCGCAGCCGAGCTAACTTGCCCATTTTCTGCCAGCACCACCTCAACCGATTGTCCCGGCGCCAATTGCTCGCGCCCCAGCTCAATCCTCGCCCGCAATTGAACACTTTGGCTTGCATCCACGGCTCGCCCAACCGCAATGAGCTTGCCATGAAGTTGCTTGGCTGGAATTTCAATAGCCTGACCTACTTTCAGATAGGTTGCCGTACTCGCCGGCACCTGAAAATCAACCCATAGGATATTCATCCGACCAATTTTTCCCAGCAATTCTGAAGCATCCACTCGCTGCCCCACCTGCACACGCTGCTCAAGAATGACCCCATCGAGCGAAGCACGTAACTCAAACAAACCGTTACCCAACTCCACCAAACCCGCTGATTTCAGAGCGTCCTGCCGTTCAGAAAATAAGGCTCCCGCCTGTACTGCTGAGGCACGGGTAGCCTGCAAACGGGATTCGGCAATAATGCCTTCAGCAAACAATAACTCGTCACGCTTCAAAGATTGCTGAGCCAGTAAATTGGCTGCAGCGGCCTGTTCACGGTCCCGCCGCAATTCAAGCGCTTGTGGAACCGACAAGCGGAAAAGCCACTGACCTTTTTTCACTGCCAGACCAGGGGCACCGTAGATCTGTTCGACTAATGCCGGGAATGGTGTACTTAACAATCGCATTTGTTCATGCGGCACCACCACTTGGCCGGGAAAACCTCCCTGCCGAGCGCTATTAGCGGTCACACCCTGCCGAGTTTCAATCCCAAGGGATTTAATCTGGGTCGACGTCAAACGAATTAAAGATATTGAAGATTCCGCCGCATACCCGAAAGTGGCTATTGCGTAACCCAGCATGCCCATTCCCAGTATTGAGAAGCGAATGTTTCGCCAGAACAACTGAAAATCCATAGGTAAATTCGATCAGAAAGTAGGAGCTGGAAAATACCCGCCAAACCTTAAGGCAGCATTAACGTTATCCCAGATACCAAACGAATGCAGCCTTAGTCACCTGCGGGCACTTCTAATTTGGACTTAGGAGATGCCTTTTTTTTGGGTGCCACAACGGGTTTAAGGGCTTGTTGCATACGGCTCAAGCGACGACGGATTTCATCAGACTCCATCCATACATCACCGCCTTCGAGGATTTTTTCGATGTCAGCAACGGCAAGAAATGGCACACAGATACGCGTCATCACTTTTTCAAACCAATGGCTTAGTGCTTTAACTTCTGCCTGATGCTCATTTCCTTTACCCGCAAAATTGCCTGAGTAGGTGTGGAACATCAACTGACAGTTGTCATGGACAACCAATTCGTCACCACATAAAAAAATCAGCGCTGCCATTGAATAAGCTCTCGCCTCTAAGATGGTGACGACCCTAGCCTGAGAGGCTTTCATGTTGTTAATGATCTGCAACCCGGTATCAAAATTACCACCCGGTGAATTTAGATGGAGGTAGATCAAATCGGTGGAACTGGCTGACCGTAAGGTATGGAAAAGCTCTGTATAGCACTGAGGCTCATCTATTTCCCCGCAGATGTAATAAGAAACCTGTGTTACCGGCACTTGCCTTTCATAACGGGTCAAACCTTCAAAAACAATTTTTTCAGCGTCTACTTCCTCTTGCTGTGTGCTGCTAGATAAGGGGATTTTTGGCATTTCGTTTCTCATTTCCGCAGAAAGAAAATTTTAGGAATTTTTGTCAGCTTGAGCCTAGGGCAGTCAACGGAACTTGTCCAATCAATTTCCATGCAGACTAACCGGTAAATTAGGATGGCCTTATATTACAATTCTGACACTGAACGATTATCTCTGGGAGCACCGCGTGAAAGTATCTGTAAAGTCTGGTCCATTGATCGAAGTTGCTACCAAAAATCACATCATCCAATACGCCACTGACGGCTCTTTACCAAATCCCTTGGAGTCTGTTTACGCCTGTATTGCCGGCTGCGCTGCCGTATTTGCCAAAAAAGCTTGTCACGACCTCGGCGTGAACGAAGACGGCATTGAAATTGAATTAAAGGCGATTGGCGACAAAGCCAAACTAGGCGCTATTGGCAAAATCACCATTAACATGGCATTTCCCGAACACATTAGCGTAGAACAGCGTAGTGCCATCATTGCTTCCGTCGAAAAGTGCCCGGTTAAAGCGCTTATCGAACAGGGCGGAAGCATTGAGTTTGTAATCATCTAATCCGATCAAAGCCTAAACACATCCAGACCGCGCTCCATTTTCTCGGCTATTCGCTTTAATTCAATCGCTTGTGCAAGATTTTGGGTTGCATTTGTTGAGTTTTCTTCAGAAAGAGAAGCGACCTGCTCAACGGTAGTCGCTACTGCTTGCACTGCCGAACTTTGCTCTCGCGTCGCATCCGCTATTTCGATGACATCTTTTAGCGATTCTGCGGCTTGATTGTTCAGTTCTTGAATCGAGTTATTCGCTAGCATTGCCAGCGATACGCCCTGAGACATTTGCCCCCTGACATTTTCCATATGCTGCGCTGCGTTTTGTGTATCAGAAACAATGGCGTCAATTGTCGATGAAATTTCATGGGTTGATAGCGCCGTTCTTTCCGCTAGTTTTCTAACTTCATCAGCTACTACCGCAAAACCTCTACCTGTTTCACCCGCTCGCGCTGCTTCAATAGCCGCATTGAGCGCCAGCAAATTTGTCTGATCTGCAATTTCTCGAATGACGTTAACTATCCTTGAAATCTCTTGAGATCTATCGCCAAGCCCTCTGACCAAATCGGCTGACTCTTGAATATCAGACGCAATTTTTTCCATGCTTGAAACGGTTGATCCCATAACCTCCGTTGCTTTGCTGGTTGTTTGGCGAGAGGTTTGGGAAATTTTGGCTATTTCTTCAGAACTTTCAGCAACATTACTAATGCTCACCGATATTTCTTCTATGGTTGAGGCCATATTTGATGCGGCCTGAGCTTCTGTTTCCGAACTGGACATCATTTCTCGTACAGACTCTTCGACTTGTCCTGCGGCTTCTCCAACACGAACAGAACTCTCTCTAATATCGACAAGCAACCCACGAATATTTGACGCCGTTTGTTTAAGCACCGCCATCAAATGGGTGATTTCATTCTCGCTATTTTCTTTACCTTGGATCGCTTGTACTTGGCTGAAATCTCCATGACCAAAACGGTCAATAACCTCGACCACCTGCTGAATTGGCGCCAATCTTGAGTTCACGACGAAGTAGATTATCAGGCTTGTTAATACCGCAGAGATAGCGCCAACCAATAGCAAGGTGTTTCTGAGTTGGTAGGTTGCCTCAAGGTACTCATCCACCCAACTGCCAATGCCCACAACCCAATTCCAGCCCTCTATCTGGGTCAGGGCCACAATTTTTTGCTGTGTATGTCCATTTTTGTTCGGGAAATCGTAATAGTGCAGCCCCATTTTTTTCTCAACAATGGTCGTAATTACCGGAACCAAATTGGGGTTACCGCTTTCCGCCACATTTTTGCCCTGATATGTTGGATGAACCACGAAGTCAGCTACTGAGTTTTTATCCCCAGTTGGGCGTAAGACATAGACATAACCAGAAGTTCCAGAAACGATACTGCCAAGAGAAGTACGAATTTCTTGTAGTTCGCTGTCCAGTGATACACGAACTGACAAACCACCAAGCACTTTACCACTGTGATTTTTAATGGCTCTTACATCACTGAAATAGTATTTTCCATTACGAAAAGTAAGGCCTTTATAGTCCTCTCCTTTGGCGAGTGACTCTGACACCGGATCTGTACTGGGGATAATCGTGCCATCTTGGAATTTTCCATCTTTCGAAAGAAGCGTTGCTGCCCGATACAAATTGCCTTGACTGAAGACAAGCACGGCTGCTTCCGTTGAGGAAAGCGTTTTAAAACGCTGCAGAAACTCATGATTATTGTTGAGCACAACACCGCCAGCTTTGATTTCTGGCAATTCCACATCATTCGATTTCACACTACTTTCACTAAAAACAATCTCCCCTGGCAAAAAATTAAAAAGCGCATCTGATTGCCTTTGGCCGCGGGATCTGACGTTCACATAATAAGCATTAAGCATGCTTTTTATGGTATTGACCTGCTGCGTTAGGTTTTGCTCAGTATTCTCAATGGAATGCTGGGTACTTAGTTGCGTGACAACGGCTGTAACCCCACTAAATACCACTGTTAGGCAGAATACCGTGGCTAGGATGATTTGCTTGCTGATTGGCAGCTCATTGAATTTATTCATTTTTTATCCAAGAAACATCATTTTTTGAATAACAATCGATCACTAGTAGGGACATATCATCATGAGCGGCAGCGCCGGCGAGATGACTAACTAACGCTGTGCGGACGGACTCTATCGCTGTTGAACTATCGTTGTGGGAGAGCGCAGCAAGCAAGCGATTCTCATCAAATGACTCTCCTGAGGTGTTACTAGCTTCCGTAACCCCATCCGAATAAGTCAGCAGATACGCTTTGTTGGTCCACTCAAAACGCTGTATCTCAGTATTCACATCTCCCCCTGAAACAACGCCTAGGGGCAAACATCGTGAAGGTAAGCGCTGAAGCAACTGACCTTGGTCATCAAGCATGAGGACATCTGGCGTTCCACCAACCCATGCTTCACCGTAACCGGCCTGCTGATCAAGGCTTAACAAAGCACCCGCCACAAAGCGTCCCATCGGCAGTGAATTAACCAGTACGAAATTTATTGAATCAACTAAATTCGCCAGAGGAGTATTCAGTTCAACTAAGCGATAAAACTCATGGACGATGGGTAATACGCTCACTGCTGCAGCCAAACCGTGACCCGTAGCATCAGCCAGAAACGCATAAAGTAGCCCATTCGGGGAACGCGCGGCCAATACCATATCGCCTGAAAAATTGGTTGCCGGGATAACTGAAAACTTAACCCCTGACTGTTCCATCAGGTCTCGACGAATCTGATGCTCAAGGATATTCCGAGCCATCTCCGCTTCGCGTTCTTGTGCCTCATAGTGAACCTGCAAAATCGTAGCCTGTTCAAGAACCTTGGTTTCTGCCTGCTTTTTCTCAGTGATATCGTTTAGGGTTTCAACAACGGCAATCAGTTGCCCGGCATCATCAAATACCGGTCCCGCATTAACTGCCAAATAGAGCCGCTCCCCCCTGCGAGGCATAACACACCAATTCTCGGCATGAACCCCAAAAACGGGTGTGCTGGGATCATCAAACGTGGAATACAGCTTGTCGATAGTCTGCCAATCGTCTTTTAGCAGCAGATCAGCGAGGCATGGCCTAGACTCATCATAGAATGCGCGCCAATGATCATGGGTGCCAATAACTTCATCAGCCCTTATGCCTGTCATACGTTCGCAGGCTTTGTTCCAGATCAGTACCTTGCCTTTAGGGTCAAGGACAAAGGTAGCGACGACCAGATGCTCCATGAGCGTAATGGCAAAGGCCTTACCTGTCTCTTGGGGCTTCTGTAAATTCACCAATTTACCTCTGATCCTACAACGCTTGTAGGATCCCATTTGTTCTTAGATTTTGGGGTCCAAAAAACAAAGGGGGGCAGATTCAAAATTAGACACATACCGAATTTTCGTCTCACTGATTTTAGATTTTCCTACCGAACTTCCATCGTAGGATGCAAAGGCAACCCAGACCGTCAATCCCTCGATTCTAGCGTAGAACACCTGACGGCACTTGCCCAAACCGCTGCCAGATGCCGGCACAAAACCTTCCGCACCTAAAATAGCGACGGCTTTTCATCTGCAACAAATTCATTATTAGTCAGCCATTACCACATCAACCACATCATTAAAGTTTAGCGCGTGATCGGTATAGTCCCCTACCGATCAGGTGTTGTCGCCCTACTAGGCGTGAAGAAGTAGGTATTTTTAGGCCTTGGTTAAGAAGCCACTTTCAAACGATTCGGCTGCGATGGGGCGGGAGAACAGGTAGCCTTGCCCATAGTCGCAGCCAGCAGCAACCAGTAACTCGCTCTGCTCGCGCGTTTCGACACCTTCGGCAATCACCTTCAGACCAAGCTTGTGAGCCATAACGATAATGGCTTCGCAGAGCACAAGGTCATCCGAGCCTTGAGTGAGATTATCGATAAAGCTTTTATCGATTTTCAGGTAGTCGATATCAAATTTCTTGAGATAGGCGAGGGATGAATAGCCAGTACCAAAGTCATCAATAGCCACTTGCATTCCGACTTGGCGGAATTTGACGAGTTTGTCGTCGACGATGGGTTCTGCGTGCAGCAGTAGACCTTCCGTGATTTCAATCACAATGCTTTGCTGCGGCAGATCCATGTCTTGCATGTGTTCCAGCCACCCCTTGGTGTTGATGCCGTCATTGAGGAACTGAACAGGCGATTTGTTAACGCTAATCTGGAAGTTGGCGTCATAGCGTTCGCGCCAGATGGCTACCTGGTTAGCAGCCTGCTGAAAAACCCAGTTGCCAATGTCAATGATGAGACCGGTTTCTTCTGCGATGGGAATAAATTCTGCCGGGCTAACCGTGCCACGTGTAGGGTGTTGCCAACGGAGGAGGGCTTCTGCCTTGTGGATTTTGCCTGTGGCCAGCTCTACGATGGGTTGATAGGCAATCCAGAACTGGTTTTCGATTAACGCTGAGCGTAAATCATGGCTTAACCGCGATCGGGCTTTAGCGATTTCATCCATGGATTGGGTAAAGTAGCTATAGCGGTTGCGCCCTTGGTGCTTGGCTGCATACATCGCTTGGTCAGCATTTTTGAGCAGCGACTCTACGTCGCTAGCATCTTCAGGATACAGAGCCACACCAATACTCGCTGAAACATACGCCGCCTCTCCACTGAGGGAAAAAGGGGACGACATAGCTTTAAGAATGGCGTGAATGATACGGCCAATGCCGAGATTGCCCTCTAGGTCGCTGAGGATAATGGTGAATTCATCACCACCAAGGCGGGCGACAGTATCGGATTCACGGACACAAAACTGTAGCCGTTTGGCGGCCTCAATCAGGAGTAGGTCGCCCTTGTCATGGCCCAGGTTGTCGTTGATTTCCTTAAAGCGGTCAAGATCAATGAACAGTAAGGCAAGGTATTGACCACTGCGGTTTGCCTTCTTGATTTCCTGCTCTAGCCGGTCATGGAACATGCGCCGATTTGGAAGCCCGGTCAGGTTGTCAAAATTGGCCTGTTGCCAAATCAGCTTCTCGGATTTTTTCTTTTCCGTGATGTCAGAGAACAGGGCAACTCGGCGGTAAGGCGTACCGTCGGCATTGAAGGTGGTGTTAATGGTCAGCGATTTAGGGTAAATCTGACCATTCTTGCGTTTATCCCAGACCTCACCACTCCAGCTACCGACAGTATTGATGGCATTCCACATGCCTTGGAAAAACAGCTTGTCATGATGGCCAGAGTTGAGGATTCGAGGATTTTTTCCTTGAACTTCGGCAAGGGTGTAGCCCGTTGTTTTGGTGAAAGCGGGGTTGATGGTGATGATGCCCCCATCCGCATCCGTAACCATCATCGACTCGCTACTGTTTTCGTACACCATGGAAGCTAGCAGCATTTCTTCTTGGGCACGTTTGACTTCGGTAACGTCGGTGGAAATTCCACACAAGGCATAAATCTCACCGTTATCACGGCGAAGCGGGAGCTTGACGCTCCAGTAGGTTGCCGTTTCCCCGGTTTGCGTGACCGTGTTGGTTTCTTCGGTGCGTAAGGTTTCCCCAGCGACCAGCACTCGCTGGTCATTTTTGCGAATATTGGCAGCAGTTTCAGCATCGAAGAATTTTTCATCCCCACAGCCAATGATTTCTTCCATCGGCACTCCCCACAGTTCGCGGACGAGTTTATTGGCAAAGAGGTAGTGGCCTTGGTTATCCTTGAGATAAATATAGGCGCTGACATTTTCCAGAATATCTGCCAGGCATTTTTCGCTATCGGCCAATGCGTCGGCAGCACGCTTGCGCTCTGTGATGTCTTCCACCATTACGGCAAATTGATTGGGGGCTGGGCGGTAGGCATAGGAGGAAAACCAGCGGCCAATTCCGGCAGAATAATTCTCTAGGTAGCGTGACTCACCCTTGTCGGCAACATAGGCATAGTTTTCGATCCAATAGGACTCAACGTCGGGAAAAATCTCTTTAATGGTTTTGCCAATGACCTTTTCCCCCAACAATCCGGTGGATTTTTCAAAGGCTGCGTTGACCGAGAGGAAGCGGTAATCAATGACAACACCAGCCTCATCCCGGATCACTTCGTGCAAGGCAAAACCATTGGTCATGTTATCGAACAGCGACTTCAGTTGGGCTTGGTTGTCGTGTAGGGCTTGCTCTGTAGCCTTGATGTTGGTGATGTCGTCGTACACCCCGAGTACGCCAATGGCCTGCCGACTCAGGTTCAGAATAGGGGCCTTAGACGTGCGCACCCATCTGGATTTCCCGTCTGTAGTTTGTGGTTCTTCGTAGGCGAGCTTGGCAGTACCCGACGTGATAACCATTTGGTCGTCTGCTTGATAACGCTGTGCTTCACGTGACCAGGGCATTTCGGTATCGCTTCTGCCGATCACCTCTGTGGGCGTATTTTTGCCAGCATCATTAGCGAAAAGCGTGTTGCAGCCAAGAAAGCGAGATTCCCTGTCTTTCCAGAATACCCGCATCGGAATGGTTTCGATGATGGTCTGGAGCATGTGGTGCGACTCGGCCAATTGCCGCATTGCGTTGCGCTGCCGGTAATAGCTAACCATCACGTAGCCGACAAAAATAGCGAGCAGGGGCACTAGGTATTTGAGTACATCGAGCAATGCCGGTTCTTTGTCTTCATAGATGCTGAACCACTTCTGGTAAAGCGTATCGTAGGCTCCACTGGATTTGCTCAGGGCCAAGCCCTCATTGAGTAGGGCCAGTAGGTCGGCGTCTCCTTTTCGAACCGCAAACGAAAATTTTTGCGTTGCCCCGGCCGTTATTGGGAGCGCAACGATATCGCTTAGTTTGAGCTGCTCTACCGTTTGCATGCCGACCAGCTTGCTGACGAACATCGCATCGTGCTGTCCTGAAGCGAGCAGGCGAAGACCATCGGCTGCCGTTGGAACGAGGATTAGGTGAGATCCCCATCCTTTGCTGATGGCGTACTCATGCGCAATATCGGCCTTGACGACGATGATGGTTTTTTTCTGCAGGTCGTTTTCGCCACGAATATCTTGGGTACCCTTGCGAATGAAAACAGCACCATGCACGGTGACGTGGGGTACGGTAAAGTCGGCAAATTGGCGCCTTTCCTCCGATTGA
>JBEGTT010000021.1:0-22968 GCA_041179245.1 Pseudomonadota bacterium | reverse complement strand
TAACAGTAACGGACTGTTCTATTTGGATAATGCACGCATCTTTGATGTTGTTTAGCAGTTTGCTAAGCAAATGCTAAGAAGCCTTTCGCTTTGAGTACCAGACATTGTTTCCCGCGCCATGTCGATCCAGAAAACCATCAGACTGACTCCATTTCGTCAGGTACCGCGACACTTCAACCTGCGCCGAAGCCGAGTTACCCAGCCCCAATAGCTCCCGCACCTCTGCGTTCCTGATTTCGTGATGATCACTTAGGTACTCACGAACTAACTCCGCATAGCGAACCGGGTTCAGCCCCCGCGTTTTGGTATAAGCCGCCTTCCCCTTCAACTCCTTGGCAATTCCCTTCGCCAAATGAAAGGTCGCCGTGGCCGTATGCCCCTTGCGCTCAAGTAAACTCAAGGGGGGCTGCCCCATGCTGTCCAGCACGCGCCGAGCGTCATCACGAGATAACTGCAACACGTTAGCCGCTTCGGCAACATCAATAAAGTCCTGCCCGCGCAAAGCATCCAGTACCAACAAATGATCCAGACCAACATCAGCACCTTGCGAATCGAGTCTTGCAATCAACCGTGCCAACGCCTCGTGCGCCCCTTGATTGAATATCCGCAATGTCACCGAGTGACCATCGGTTGTGTATTCAGGCCGTCGTTTTCCATAAATCAACGCTGACCTAAAAATTCGCCGACGACCAATTCCAGAAGATTCAACCAAGCGTAGCTTGACCAGCGCATTGGCCAAGGTTCGGTTTCTCGGTACCGCTTCATGGCGAAGGATATTTTCCGGTGTAATTCCATCTACAAAACCACCCGGGCTAGTCACCACCAGCTCATTAGCCGAATGACGCACCAGCACCTCTCCGGGGTTCTGATAGTCGCGGTGAGTCAGTGCATTCAGCACCGCTTCTCGAACACCCTCAAGCGGAAACTGGGGGATACGCAGCTTGAACAAGCCGAGGTCGATTTCCCTTTCGGGATTTATGGGTCCGGTAAAAATCTGCTCAATTCGTTCGACGGCCTCCAGTAAAGGCAAACGCTCAAGATCGTTACGGGCAACTGACGTTTCACTGTCGTGAAAAACATAGTGAAACTGGGCTTGTGGACACTGAGCCGCCAGCACCTCGCGCCGAGCAAAGAGCAACATACCGGTATGTGTTACCTGCCCCCCGCGTACAGCCTCCAAGCCTTGAAGAAAGGCCTTATTGGGTAGTTCGTTCAAACCAGACGAGGGGGCTTTACTCCGCAGCGCCTGACGTGCGCGTTCGATTTGCAGTGGGTCAAGATCATTCAGAGTGACACCCATCGCTGGAGCGCCACTCCAATCCACTGCCGCCGTGCTGATCTGTGCACGCTGGAAAACGGTAGGATCAAGCGGCATGCAGTTTTTGCCAACACGTTGCTTAAACAATCCAGCAGCCGTTCCATAGGGTTTACCTGCTCCCTCGGCAACCCTGACAACCAGTAACTTACCAGTGCCTTCAGGCACACTAATCTCTACTACTTCTGCATCAATACCGGGGCGCGTTCCATCGAAAATACCGCGCCGCAAGACGTCGATGTCGTAGTTCTTGGCCCCATGAATCGCCTGAGCACGACCACATACCTTATCTGACACACCAAAAACCACAACGCCGCCTGCGCCATTGGCAAAACAAGCGGCATATTCACTGGCAATCTTCAAATCCTCTTTGGGGCCTTGCCATGGCTTGAAATCCAGAAACTGGCTTTCCAAATCATCGGCAATGCATTCATCAAGTTGTGCAAGAAGTTCTACAATTTCGGCGTTGGTTGGGATGTTCATCAGTAATACTCACTATTCGGGTCTTCGTCGCCATAGTCAGGCCCTACAGTACCAAAATCGATTGTCCTGTAGCCAGAAACCAGTTCGATCTCATCAACCTGAGGAGTCTGGCTCGCAAGCTGACTGAAGGTTAGGAGCACATCGACTACGGTCTCCGCCTTGGTCATCACCTCGTTGCCTCCAATGCAGACCATGTCACGATCGATCCCATCGCGTACCGAGAATGAGAAGTTGCATGTCGCTTCAACGACGCCTTCCATTTCGACCTGAACAACCAGTAGGTCGCCACAGTAATCGACAGCCTTAAATTTAGGCTTACCTGCAACGCCAGAAAATCGAACATTGATCAGTTCAACATGCTGCATATCCGCATCGTAGTAATACGATGCGTCTGCCTCTGGGACCCAGTCAAGATCGAAATCGTCAGCGATTGCATCTTTAATCTCGCTGATCAAGTTGGGGTATTGACCTGCTGCAATCGCCGCCTCCAGTGACTGACACAAGTTGATACAGTGTTGATCGCGTTCCTGAACCAGTTTCAGTGCATCGGTCAGGTCGTCTATGGCGACGAGACAGGCGGATTCATCGCAGAATCGTTTGCAACCTTTGTCCTTGGTCACAAGCAGGATGGTCGTATCGTGCTTTGCCGCCCAATCCTCAAGTGATAGCAGAGCGATAGCATCCGGAAACTCCGACTTCTTTTCGCCTGCTGTTTCGAACGGCGCTTGAACATTGAAGTAGCGACTCAGAACCACAGACAGATCAACAGAGGTCTTGGCTTCAATAATCTCGGCACCACAGCGGGTGACGAAGTCCTTGACCTGCTTTGACGCCACGGACTTTGGCAACTCGCCACCCAGCATCTTCTCGGCCAATGCCTTGTGATTTGTTTCGAGAGGCCAGTAGAAACCAACGCGCCGCAATCCGCTCGCCATCTTTTGCTTGGCTTCCTCTGCGTCCTTGGAAATATGAGAAAGCACTTCCTTGATCGTAACCTCGGAGAAAACCAGTTGGAAAGTATTTTCCTTGAACTGCTCAAGATGCTTGAAGACCCCGTTGTTGAGACGGTTACCTTTATCAACAAAGATGCAGGTATCAATTGAGAGCGCGGTAATTTTGCCATCAAGTACCTTCGTCCTTGCTGTTTCGAACCGCGCGGACTTTTCTTTTTCTCTGGCCGCTGCATTTGCTTGTTGCTGGTTGTTCATGCTTCGGTACAAGTCACAGGGGTTACTGAGTCCGGCAACCGCAATTGCCCGGAGATCTGGCGGGGCAGCAGGGTGTCGCGGAGGGGGACGAGGGTTTGGGCTTGCTGTTCCGTGTTTTTCTGCTTATCGAACAGCGAGCTAATTTGATCTTGGAATACAGCCAGAACCATAGCAGCTGGCACCAAAATCGGCATTTCACGCACAGTTTTGGAATTGACCGCGTCGGTAATAGACGATGTGCTGCTCAGGGTGGAATAGTCGAACTGTTTCAAGTGCAGATAAATATATTCGCTGCTTATCTCGGTATCTTCAGAAAGTTTGAAATGAGCGATGGCCTCATTGGTTGTCATTTCGCCATCAGTAATTGCCACCCGGCCAATTGTCATCTTGAAGCTTATTAAAACGGTGTTGTCCGGCACTTGTCTGACGTTGAATCTTTCGACCGCCTCTCTCTTCAGGAACTCGCTAGTTTGAGCTGCATATGTGCCAACACTACCCATGTCGCGAATGGAGACCCACCGTACATCTTTCGCGTCTTCGCTAAACCAATGCTGTTCTCTACGAGGTGGCGTTTTACCAATACCGACGGTCGATACATCTGACATTGCACGGAGAGCTTCCCAACGGGCTGATTCCGGCACCCAAAAGACGTTGACCTCTTTGTAGTAATCGCGGTCTTCCAGTTCGGCGGCGAGCAGTTCTTCGTCGCAATCGTGCAGGAAGTAGTCGTCGGATTCATCACCAAAACGCCGGGTCAGTTCGACACGGCGGGCGGCAAAAGTGTCTGAAACGTATTTGACGAAAATCAGGCCAAGAACGAGGTGCTTGTATTCCGCCGCATCCATGTTGGCACGCAGCTTGTCAGCCGTGGCCCAAAGAGTTTTCTTGATGTCGTCGAGCATGCTTGCTGCCGGTAAATAATAAGAACTGCGAATTATGACTTACGACTGGTTATTCCTAACCGCATTTGTTTAGCGCTTAAGGTCATTCATCGCGCTGTAACACACCTGCCATAAAGTGCTTCAATTTCCAATTCCTTGGGCTGCTGTGTGACGCTAATTCATCAACGTTCAAACTGGTTTGTCCGCGTTACATTGGCGCTTGGCCTGAGTTTTTTGATGGGCGGTTGCGCGGTTGACCAGCTTGTTAGTCGTCGCTTGGGCGATGCGCTTTCAGCGCAGGCCGGAGTACCAGAAAGTGACCCACAGTTAGCCTACGAAGCCAGTGCGTTTTATCTCAAGTTGTCCGAATCCGTGCTCCGTCAGAATCCAGACCATTTGCCGTTGGCAGAGTCAGTGGTGGCGGGGTTTACCCAATACGCTTTTGCCTTTGTGAGTCAGGAAGCAGATTTCATAGAAGATCAGGATGCGCGCAAGGCCAGCGCTCTTCGGCAACGTGCAGCAAAGCTCTATCGGCGGGCGCAGCAGCATGCCTTGAATGCGCTGCACTACCCAACGCTTACCAAAAATGATCCAACAGAAAATCCCTTATTGGCTTCTCAGGTAGGGTTGGCGTATTGGGCGGCAGCAGCTTGGGGCGGCTTGATTTCTCTTTCTACCGACAACCCGGAAGTGGTGGCTGACTTTCCGAGGGCTATCCAGCTTGCCCAATGGGCGTGGGCGCTTGATCCCGGTTTTGGACAGGGCGGATTGGCGAGTCTGATGGGCACTTTTGAGGCCAGTCGGCCCGGTGGTTCCCTTGCTAAAGCGGCAGAATATTTCGATCAAGCGATTCAGATTTCTGAGGGGCAGAGTGCGGGGGCTTATCTGACCAAAGCAGAACGTTGGGCTTTGCCTTGCCACGACCAGCAGCAATTCGATCACCTCATTGCTCAAGCACTCGCTGTTCAAACTCCCGACGATCATCCGCTAAGTCTGTCTAACCAAATCATGCAAACGCGGGCGAGATGGTTAGCTAGCAAAGCCGACGATCTCTTTTAATCGAATCAATCCAGATACTCAGAACCCCATCATGCTTTCCAAACTATTTTCTGTCCGTCTATCCCTGTTTAGTTTTGTGCTGTTGATCGGGCTAATGCTCACCTTTTCAACCATCGCGGCTCCGCAACTGCGAATAGGCACGCTAGCCCCGAAAAATTCCACTTACCACCGGCAATTAATTGAGGTGGGGGAAGCCTGGAAAGCCGCTAGCGGTGATGGCGCTAAATACCTGATTTATCCCGATGGGAGTCAGGGGGGCGAAACGGATATGGCGCGTCGCCTTCGTATTGGTCAATTACAAGGGGCGCTGTTGTCGGTGGTCGGGTTGCGTGAAATTGAGCCTTCTGTCAGTGCCTTGCAAGCCTTGCCATTGGCTTTCCGTAGTTGGGAGGAAGTGGATTATGTGCGTGAAAAAATGCGTCCGGCGATGGAGCAGAAATTTTTAGAAAAAGGCTTTGTCGTGTTGGCGTGGGGAGATGGTGGCTGGGTTCGTTTCTTTTCCAAAGACCCCGGTGTGCGGCCTGATGATTATAAAAAAATGAAGTTTTTTGCCTGGGCTGCAGAATCCGAGCAACAGGAAATCATGAAGAATCTGGGTTACACCCCAGTGCCGCTAGAAACGGCTGACATCCTGCCAGCGATTCAAACCGGCATGATTACCGCCGTGCCTTCAACGCCCTATTTCGCCTTAGCCAGCCAGATTTACACCACGGCCAACCATATGTTGGATATCAACTGGGCGCCGATTGTCGGGGCTTTGGTGGTTACCAAAAAAGCGTGGGACGAAATGACACCTGCGACGCAAACCGCCGTGCGAATTGCTGCCGAAAAGGCAGGATTGGCGATGCGAACCAAGGCGCGGCAGGAAGTGGACGAGGCCGTAGATGCGATGAAAAAACGCGGCCTGACTGTGCATACCCCCACACCGGAACAAGCTAAGGAATGGCAAGCGCTCGCTGACAAGTTGTATCCGAAAATTCGAGGGGCGATGGTACCAGCAGCCACCTTCGACGAAGTGTTTGCTCACCTCAAGGCATTTCGGGCGGGGAAGAAATAAGTGTTAAACCGATTTTTTCCACACTGCCCTCGTTGGGATGAAGGGCTGTCAGCACTCGCCTTGGGCCTGATGTTGGTGATTCCACTCCTTGAAATGGTGCTGCGTCCGCTGTTCGGTGCGGGCATCCATAACGCGCCTTTGCTGGTGCAGCATCTGGGGCTGGTACTCGCCATGTTCGGCGCGTTATTTGCTGAACGTGGCGGTCATTTGACCTCTCTCGGCGCTGGCTTGCCAAAAAGGCTCACTTCACTCGTGACTGCCTTGATTTGTGGCCTGCTGACTTATGCCAGCGCTGAATTTGTGATGACCGAAATTGAGGCCGGTCGGACGCTAGCTTATGGTGTGCCCATTTGGTGGATTCAAGCAGCGATGCCTTTGGGATTTCTGCTCATTGGGCTACGTTTTGCGTTGCGTACTGTTTCGTCTACGGCGGATAGCTATGCTGGCATCCCGATTTTTGCCGTGCTGGGCGGTTTGTCCCTGTTCTTGTTCTGGCAAGAAGGGCAACCGCTGGCCGCGATTCCCCTGAGTCATTATCAAATTACGGTGAATCCATCTTTGCCGGCATTGCCCTTATTCACACTGGCCGGTTTGTTATTTGCGCAAAGTGGTGCAGCCCAGCGCTTGGGCGCGTTATTGACGGCCTGTTCTGGGGGCGGGCGAATGGGGACAGCCTTGGCAACGGCGTTGCTGTGTTCTTTCTTTACCGCTTTTACTGGCGGTAGTGGCGTGACCATTCTGGCGTTGGGGGGTTTGTTGTTGCCTTTGCTGATTCAGGCTGGATTCCCTCGTCAGCAGGGGATTGGGCTAGTGACCAGTGCCAGTGCGTTGGGGGTTTTGCTGGCGCCATCGGTGCCTTTGCTAATGTACGCCATCATTGCGCGGGTACCGATCAATGCCATGTTTTTAGCGGGCCTGTTGCCTGCTTTGGTGATGGTGGGCAGTTTGTTGTTACTCGGTGGCTTCCTTCGTAACCCTTTGCCCGTCATCGCTGCGCCGGAAAACCATCGCGTTCCGTTGGACTTTCGGGACATTGGCCGAAAAGCCAAAGCCGCCAGTTGGGAATTGGCCGCACCGTTTGTAGCGATTGGGGCATTGGTCAGCGGTATGGCGACACCGACGGAAAGTGCAGCACTGACCGCCCTGTATGCCTTGTTTTCGCAAGTGCTGGTGCATCGGGAACTCGACTGGCCCGCGTTACGCAAGAGTCTTGCCGATTGTGTTCAGGTCATTGGTGGGGTGATGTTGATTCTGGGAATGGCCTTGGCGCTCACCAATTATCTGGTCGATGCGGGAATTCCCGATGCGGCAGTGGAATGGGTGCAGGCGATGATACCCAATAAATGGGTTTTCTTGCTGGCGCTGAATATCTTCTTGCTGTTAGCTGGGGCGCTGATGGAGATATTTGCGGCGATTGTGGTGCTGGTCCCGCTATTGTTACCGGTGGCGTTGAGTTACGGCATTGACCCGATTCACTTTGGCATCATCTTTTTGGCCAATATGGAAATGGGCTTCCTGTGCCCGCCGGCTGGGATGAATGTTTATTTTGCATCAGCGATGTTTGTCCAACCAGTACGGGTGGTAGCCGCAGCGGTATTGCCTGCAGTGGGCGCCTTACTGCTGGGTTCTATTTTGATTTCTGTGTTGCCTTGGCTGTCAACTTGGCACTTGCGCTAATGCCTTTGCTAATTGAGGAGAAAATCTGTGGATTTAATACTGTGGCGTCATGCCGAAGCTGAAGAAATTCGTGAGGGGCAATTGGATAGTGATCGTGTGCTGACGGCAAAGGGACGGCGACAAGCGACCAAAATGGCCTTGTGGCTGCGCGCTCACCTTCCTGCCAATACCCGAGTTTTGGCAAGTCCAGCGCGCCGAACTCAGGAAACCGCAACCCATCTTGGTTTGCCTTACGCCACCGACTCCCGTTTAGCGATTGGGCAATCCCCGGATGCTGCTTTGTTGGCCGTGGGTGGTTTGGAAACCTGCTTGTTAGTTGGCCACCAGCCAATGCTGGGGCAAATCATCGGCAAGCTATTAGCTAGCGAAGTAGCGGATTGGCCCGTTAAAAAAGGCGCTATCTGGTGGTTTTCAAGCAGAGGAACAGAGGGTGGAAACTTAACATTTGTCCTCAATACGGTGTTGAGTGCAAAGGATATTGAGCCGAGAAAGTTCAGATAAAAAGACAATGGCCGGTGGACGGGTCAGCGCCACAAACACAAATGGGATAATTGCTCCTTGATGTTGCTGATTGACCAGACTAGACTAACAGCTAACTTATGGAGGTCGCTATGCAAGCTGTTAACATGCTTCAAGCCAAAACGTCGTTGTCGCGGCTGGTCGAAGCCATTGAGCAAGGCCAAGAGCGAGAAATTGTGATTGCCCGGAATGGGCGTCCTGCTGCCAAGCTGGTACCGATGGATTCCGCCCCTGCCGGTAAGCGCATTGGCGTCGCCAAGGGTTTATTCGTGGTACCGGATACCATCGACGTACACAACGACGAAGTGACTCAGTTGTTCAAGGGAGGGGTGTCGGCTTGAACCTCCTGCTCGATACCCATGTTGCATTGTGGGCCATCACCGATAGCCCGAAGCTGCCACCCAAGGCGCGGGAGTTGATTGCCTCGCCGAAAACGAATGTCTGGATCAGTACCGCAAGCATTTGGGAAATCGCCATCAAATACTCGCTAGGTCGCGGTGATATGCCGATTTCTGGCCAAGATGCGCTGCGCTATTTTTCGGAATCCGGGTATCGACAGCTTCCCATTGAGGCAGAGCATGCCGTTGCTGTTGAAGACTTGCCTGCACACCATAACGATCCATTCGACCGCATCCTTGTTGCGCAGGCGCTCGTAGAGCCAATGCGACTAATGACCCATGACGCGCTGGTAGCGCTCTATAGCGACACCATCATCAAGGTTTGACAGAGAAGGCTATGCCTTTGAAAACGATCTATTCCGGAATTTCGTCGGAGCGAGACCCAGTTACCCTGCACGCTCCCGACAGTCCTCTTTCCATGGTCGGCTAGTTCCGCTAAGGGAATAAGATTAGGAAAAAGAAGGGGGGGGCGACTTATAAAAAAACCGTAAAGACCCCGACAGACTAGATCGAGTCATAAAAAAGCAATGTTCGGCAGGTAACTTGCAAGGCCCGTATCAAACGAGAGCTTGTAATGAAATTACTTGAACCCATTGTTCAACTGGTTGGACGACTGTCCTTCCGCAACAAACTCCGTGCAACGGCATTATTGTTTGGCATCCCTTTGTTGGTAATGACCGGGCTGTTACTGACAGAATTGAATGCGCGTGTTTCTAGCCTGAAACAAGAACAAAGCTCGCTTTCGGTACAGGTTCAGACGCTGAGTCTGCTGGGTAACCTTCATCAGTTTTCGGCAGCCCTTCAAGGGATCGATGAAGGTGCCATAGCCTTAGAGCCGGTGGTTGAAGTCAAACGAATCCAAGCCTTGAATGCAGTTGATCGACTTGAAAAAATAGCATTGGAGCGGGTGTTGGCGGAAACACCTACCCCGAGAATTTGGCTGGGACATTGGTCTGAATTAAAAGCCGAAATCAAAACGGCGGATCTGCAGATTGCACAGGACTTGATCGCGGCGATCCGTGCGGAACTCGAAGAACTGAATGAAGCCAGTGGGTTGCTCAGTGATGGGGATGCAGATAGCGCCCGTTTGCTAGATGTGGTGACCACTCATTTGCCCGGATTGGTCGAAACCACCGGGCAGGCGGCTGAGGTTGGCACGGTCGTGCTGGCGAAACAGAGTATTCGCGGGAGCCGCCGGAATGAGCTGACCTTATATCGCGGTAACTTTGATTCTTTAGTGCTGTGGAGTTTGGATAGTTTGCGCAAGGTTGGGCAGGCCAATACCAAGGTTGCGCCAGAACTAGAGGCTGCCGCTAGCCAGCTAAATACGGCCTACGCCAGCCTGCAGGAGGCGATCACCATCAAAATGCTCGATACCACCGACTTTTCAATGGCGCCGGTGGATTACCTCGCGGTGGTAGATCGGGCGATGTCCGAAACCCTCGCCGTGAGTGCCAGTTTGGTGAAATCAACCGAAACCCTGTTTGCAGATCGCTTACTGGTTCTGGAAATTAAACGCAATTTTGTCATTGTGACGATTGCGCTGGGTTTAGCCGTGGTGCTGGCCGGGTTTAGCGCCGCCTATATTTCGATTATGCGCGGCTTGCGTGGTTTGTCTGATGCCGTTGGCACCATGGCGGCGGGGGACTTAGATGCTCGCGTTAACATAACGACCAAAGATGAACTCGGTGATGTGGGCCAGCGTTTCAACGAAATGGCCGAGAAATTGGCGCAACGAACCGTTGAGTTGGCCGAAAAAACGAACCATATTCACGGCATGTTGCAAAGTTTGCCACAAGGGGTAATGACCATTACCCAAGGCCTGATGATTCACCCGGAATACTCGGCCCACCTCAAAACCATCATGGAAACTGACTCGCTGGCGGACTTGCCTGCATTGGAAGTGGTATGCGGTGGCGCCGACGTGGGTGCCGATACCATGGCGCAGCAATACGCTACCTTGTCGGCATGTATGGGCGAAGACCGGATGAACTTTGATTTTAATGAACATCTGTTGCTAACTGAAATCCGCAAAACCATGCCCGACGGGCGGGTCAAAACCTTAGAGCTGCTATGGGCGCCGATTTGCGACGATGGTGATGTGGTCGAAAAAATCATGCTTTCGGTGCGTGACGTAAGCCACCTCAGAGCCTTGGAAGCTGAAGCGCAAAGCCAGAAACGCGAATTGGAATTGATTGGCCAAGTGCTTAAGGTCAATCAGGAAAAATTCCATGAATTTGTTGATAGTGCGCGGGGATTTGTCGCTCAGAACCGCGAACTGCTGACGCAAACACGTGCTTTTAATCCAGAACTGATTACCCAGTTATTCCGCAATATGCACACCATTAAGGGTAATGCTCGAACCTATGGTTTGCTGCACATGACCAATGTGGTCCATGAAGCAGAGCAGGCTTACGACGACCTGCGAAACAATCTGTCTGCTTCTTTTGAGCCGAATAAACTATTGGCACAACTCGCTGTAGTAGAACAAAAGCTCGAAGAATATGCCCACATTAATGAACATGTTCTGGGACGCAAGGGGCCGGGTAGGCGCGGTGCGGCTGAGAAGTACCTGATGGTGGAACGGGCAGGATTCGAGGCCATTCTGCAACAGATCAATGCCTATGACCTGCATGCTTGCCGCCAGGAAACACTCGCTGCTTTGTTGGAAGACCTAAAGCATGAGCTGGGGTTAATGGGCACCGAGTCGGTGCCGCATGTACTGGACGGCGTGTTTGAATCCTTGCCTTCTTTGGCTGGCGAATTGGGCAAAACAGCCCCCGTGGTGACAGTCGCAGATCACGGCGTGGTGGTGAAAAATCAAATTTCAGACTTGCTACGTAATGTGTTCATGCACTTGTACCGTAACTCGATGGATCACGGTATCGAATTGCCAGAGGAGCGCCAACGGAAGGGGAAATCGGCTGCCGGTAAGATACATCTGGCCGTTTCCCTGACATCGAAGGCGCTGACCTTCGATCTTCAAGATGATGGCAAGGGACTGGCGTTAGGCTATATCCGGGGCAAGGGGGTTGAGCGAGGGCTGATCTCGATGAATGGCCCGGTTGATGACCAAAAGACAGCTAACCTAATTTTTGCGGCAGGATTTTCAACCGCCAGCAAGGTCACGGAGGTTTCCGGGCGCGGCGTCGGGATGGATGCGGTGCAAGCCTTCCTGAAGCGTGAAGGTGGTTCGATTGAACTCCTTCTGACCGATGATAAAACCGGTGCCGATTACCGCCAGTTTGTCACCCGGATTACGCTGCCAGCGGCTTTTGCCGTTGATTCTACGCGTCGTGTTACCGCACCCCTCACCTCTCGCCACCACACTCACCCTGCGCAAAGCTTGCCTCATCACGAGCTACCGGAAGGGTTGGCAATTCATCTTGGCCTCGGTTTGCAGGGTGCGTGACCATGCTTGAAACCATACTGGGTGGATTGTTGCTGCTGCTTCTGGTTGTGGCGGTTTACCTGCAACACGGTAAGCGTCATCTACAGCAGCAGTTGGTGGATGGCGCAGCGGCGCATGCCCACGAGGTCACTTGCTTGGCGCAGGAAAAACTATCGGTTGAACGCGAAAATGCCGACTTGCGCAGTGAGTTGGGCGTAGCTCATAACCTAGTCGGGGTTCTGGAAAATCAAGTTGCCGAGTTACGGGCTGAAGTTAAGAATCTGTTGGCTGATCCCTGCCGGCTGACCCCTGAAGACATCACTGAATTGCAGGATTATCGGGGTGCAGTGCCCGCGCTGAAGGTAGATCTATTGGGGCGTATTCAGGTCATCGCCGACGAAGTCGGGCAGCTGATGAATATCTCCCTGATGTTCGAGCAATGGCACCACGAAATGAATACGCTGATGGAGCAAAATCGGCAGATGCACCGTCAGAACAGCGAGTTTTCATCCATCGTTAAACATGTGGTGATTTTGTCGCTGAATGCCGCCATTGAGGCCGCAAGGGCTGGTGAGTATGGCCGGGGGTTTGCCGTTGTGGCTGATGAGGTTCGCAATCTAGCCACTCGGTCAGAGACCCTGTCCAAGGAGTACGGCCAGAGCCTGCACAAAAACGACCTAACCACCACAGCCACCTTTCAGCAGATTCAGGCCGAAGGAAAAATGGTGACCTCTGCGCTGTGTAATCTGCAGGCCATCGTCAACCAGTTGCAGGCGAAGCTGTAATGGCAATAGTGAGCGATTTAGCTAAAAAAGGGCTTGATGCTTTGTTCACCAAAGCGGTTACCAGCCACCTGATTTTGCAGCCCAGCGACTCCATTCAGATTGAACCGATTCCTGACTACAAGCGTAAGGCGATTGAAGAAAAACAGTTTTTTATCCTGACCATCGCCAACTTTTTCTTCAAGGTGCTGGTGATTTTTCACGTCAATCATGACGAAAAAACGATGGCTTATTTCAGTCGCCCGGATGCTGAGTTGGGGTTTGACGATGTATTTCCCGAAATCTGCAATTTATGTTGTGGCGCGTTAAACCGCGAACTGGGTTTTTATTTTCCCCATCTGGGGATGTCTACGCCTTACCAGTTAGATCGTGACTGCCTAGATTTTATGGATTTGCTCCGTCCCGCTCATCTTTCGCAATTCCATATTCAGGTCAATGGCGAGGTTGAGCTACATGCCACCCTGTGTGTTTGCGCTTATCGCCCTCTGGATTTTCGTTTCGATACCTTGCGGGCGCTTGCCGCACCGCTTGAGGAAACTGGGGTTTTAGAGTTGTTCTAATTTTTCTGGAGCACTGAATGTCTGATGTCCTAGTTAGCAAAATTCTGGTGTTGGACGAAGAACTCGGCCACTTGAACGAGTTTCGTGAGTTTTGTCTGGCCAATAATCTGGTGGCCTTGAAAGTCAAAAAGCACCGTCTGATGTCGGTGTTGCGCTCAAATATTGATTTGGGCGCCATTCTTTATTCGGAAACCTACGGTGGATCGCCAGCAGAAAATGCTGAGATTGCGTATCGCATCAATAGCATTCGCCCAGAACTCCCGATTATCTTGCGCCGCGAATTAGGATCGTTGCCTGAAAATCCACTGGCAACGCGTCATATTTTCTGTGCGACCTATACCGCTGATGATCTCCCCTCGCTGAAAAAAGCCATCGACGACTACATCTTCAGCCTCTATTACCCCTGTGACCTGGTGCGTGGCATCGCGGAAATGACTGAAAGTGCTTTTAATAGTCAGTTCAAGGGGATGACATTGCGTGGAGAAACCCCTTACATCGTGCGAGATCGCGTCATTTTTGGTGAAGTGTTTAGCTTGATACCGTTGGAAAGCGCTTGGTGCCGTGGCTACATGATGATTCAGACAGAAGAAGCCCCGCTGTTGGATGTTTTGAACCATCGGGGTCAGCGCCAAGAGCCAGTGGGTTTCCGTGAGGTGAATAACTTGTTGTCCGAAGTAACTAACCTGATTTGGGGGGCCTTCAAGAATCGCTACATTGGCGATACCGCCGCCAGCAACCAGCACATTCAGGTTCCTTTGATCATTAACCACAAACACAAGTACATCTCGTTTGGGACGGAAAACCCACAGTTGTGCTTTTTTTACTTGCTGACTGATGAGGAAAGCGGGGAGTCGATCAAGGTGTACCAGCGATTCATCTTTAATTTGAGTTGGTCACCAGAAGACTTCAAGGAAATTCTCCATGACTCAACCGCTTTGGTTGAGGCCGGTGAGCTGGAATTGTTTTAACCCTACGAATAGGAATAGGAGATTCAAATGGCGAGTATCTTGATTGTTGATGATTCGAGCACGGTACGTGACGAAGTGGCCAATGTCCTAAAAGCGGCTGGGCTGAGTGTGGCGACGGCGGTAGATGGCAAAGATGGTTTGAGCAAAATGCAGGCTGATCCCGGTATCAAATTGGTGGTGTGCGACGTGAATATGCCCAATATGGATGGGCTAACGATGGTTGAAAAGGTGCGCAACGAACTGGGCAATAAAACGGTCAATGTGATTATGCTGACTACTGAAAGTAGCCCCAGTATGAAAGAACGTGGCAAAGCTGCCGGGATTAAAGGTTGGATCGTTAAACCCTTCAACGGTGCCTCTGTGCTTGAAACCTTCAAGAAGCTGGCAGCTTGATCGTTATCTAAGCTGTAGGTGAGCAGGAACGGAAAAGGCCGCTAAGGAAAACCTCAGCGGCCTTAATAATTTCTAGAGCCTCAGAACAATAATTAGCCGATAAAGTGCTTGGCGTAACGTTGGTCGAGCTTGGACATGGGCAACAAAATGGGTAAGTCGGCGGTATTAAAATCTGGGTCCCAAGCGGGTTCGCCACAAATCCATGAGCCTGCGCGCAGATAACCCTTGATTAGCGGGGGCAAGTCAGCCTTTACGTCATGGTTCAAGGCTTCTAGTGGTAGCGGGCAACGTGGGAATACACGATATTCAGTGGGGCTCATGTGTTCGCCCAGTTGGCGGTAGAGACTGGCTGCAGCATAACCCCCGTCGTGCATGGGAATAGAAGCGCAACCGGTTAAGTATTCGTATTTATTTTCCAGCATGAACTTGGCGAGGCCCGCCCAGAGCAAGGTAATCGTTGCGCCGTTGCGGTAGTCGGCATGCACGCAAGAACGGCCTATTTCAACTAAGCGAGGCCGTAGGTGCTGCAAGCGGGTCAGGTCAAATTCGTTTTCTGAGTAGTAGCCAATACGGTTTGCGTTTTCTGGGGTCAGAATCCGGTACGTGCCGACGACTTCGTCAGTCGCTTCATTTTTCACCACCAGATGTTGGCAATAAGGGTCATACACATCTTGGTCTACACCGGGAATACGGGTGGGGAGGCTGGCACCCATTTCATCGGCAAAAACCTGATAGCGCAAGCGCTGCGCAGCCAAAACTTCTTCTGAGTTGTGCGCAAAACCAACCGTCAATTTTGGGCGGGCCTTACGTTGAATCGCGATGTTGGTTTGTGAGTTGGCGTGGTGTAAGGTTTCCATAAAAGTCCTTTTGTTTGTGCAGAGGACTTTAATCACCGAATATGACGCTGCTTTGACAGATGTTTTGCAGTTTGGCGACGGGTAGATGACAGTTTTATGGCGGGGCTGTTATAACGCCGAAACACAATAAAATTTGGAACTGTTTTTGCACTTGGCGAATCTTAGCGATGGTCTTAACACTGCGATTACAAAATCAAAATGGATAGTCAAGAAAAAAACAACGTGCCGAGCTGGGATGACTATCCCGTCAGATGGGACTACTGGATGAAGATGAAAACCCTGACGGCGGGTCAGGCTGCTCATTTAATGGTGGGGGTTGACCCCGAATTACCAATGGCTCTACGTGGGGAAGATTACGTGTCCATGCTGGTTCGCTTGGGCGGCCATATTAAGCAGACGGCGATGGATCAAGGGTTTGTGAAGGCGTCTCCGGCAGCTTGGGTTGAGTGGGCGAATTCCTTTGGATTCATCGTTCACCCCATCTTTATGATCAAAACGCTCGAATCACCAGCCCCTTCAGAGGGCTAAGGGTGTCTGATGGTGCCATTGCACCAATTCCAACCGACCGTCCATGTGTTCAACGATGCCAGTACAACTGTCTACCCAGTCGCCGCAGTTAACATAGGTCGTGCCGGCGAGGCTGTCACTGGCTGCGATTTCGCGCATGCTGGCCCAATGAATATGGCCACAAATGACCCCGTCTAGCTGGCGCTTCTGGGCTTCGTGGGCGACAGCATCTTCAAAGTCGAAAATGAAATTGACAGCAGTTTTAACTTTCCGTTTGGCGTATCCAGCCAGTGACCAATAACCCGGGCGGTGCATTTTTCGGCGGAACCAAGAGATGGTCAGGTTCAAGCGGACCAATAGGCTGTACAGAAAATCACCCAGCAAGGCTAACCACCGGTGGCAATAGGTGACTTGGTCATATTCATCGCCGTGAATGAGCAAATAGCGTTTGCCATCGGCAGTCTGATGAATCCATTCGCGCTCAACCTGAATGTCTCCAAACGAAATTCCTACGTAGGCGCGTAAGGCTTCATCGTGATTGCCAGGAATCAGCACGACCTGCTGCCCATGTCGGGCGCGGCGGAGAATTTTTTGGAGCACGGTGTTTTGGTCTGAAGACCAGTGAATGCCACGGCTCATTGACCAGAAATCAACAATGTCACCGATCAAGAACAAGTATTGCGATGGATACTCCTTGAGGAAAGACAATAGGCTATCGGCCTGACAGGCCCGTGTTCCGAGATGAATGTCGGAGATAAAAACTGAACGAACCTCAGGCATTACTTAAACCGGAAGCAATTGAATGAACGATTCCTCTTGTGCTCTTTGCCGCTGATGCCGGCGGATGATGCGGATGAAGTGATCTTCCAGCGAGGAATAAATGCTGTCCCAAGATAAACCTTCAGCTTTTATTCGGGCTGATATCCGCATCGATTCCCTTTGCTCAGGGTTGGCGGCGATACGTAGCGCGGTGGCAATAAAAGCTGACTCATCACCCGGTGGCACCAGAAGGCCGTCCTGGTTGTGTTCAATGGTCTGCGCGGCGCCGGCACAGGCAAAAGCCAGTACGGGCAGCCCGCTAGACATGCCTTCCAGCACAACATTGCCAAAAGTTTCTGTCAGGCTAGCAAATGGAAACAGATCACCCGAAGCGTAATGGGCGGCCAAGTCTTCGCCGGTACGCATGCCGGCAAAAATGTAGTCTGGGTGTTGCTCGGCTAATTGGGCACGCGAGGGGCCATCGCCGACCAGAATCAGTTTGGCCGTGGGATGTTGTTGTTTGATGGCAGCAAATGTCCGTTCAACCAAGGCCAGATTTTTTTCCGCAGCAAGTCGCCCCACATGAATCACGGCCAAATCATTGACCCCAATCCCCCACTGCTGGCGTAATGCCTGCGAACGGAACTGAGGGTTAAATAGATCAGCATCCACACCGCGTGAAAGGACGTGCAGGTTGCGGTAGCCCTGTTCGCGCAAGATGGATTCAGTCGCGCGGGTTGGAACAAAGGTCGCTTCAGTCCGGTTGTGCAGTTTGCGTAAGTAATTGACCACCGGTTGCTTGAGCCAGCCCAGCCCATAGTGCTGGCTGTAGTGGTCAAAGTGGGTGTGAAAGCTAGAGGTGACCGGAATCTTGAGTTGCCGCGCGGCCATCACCGCAGACCAACCTAGCGGCCCTTCGGTCGCCACGTGAACCAGATCCGGACGATCATGCTGCCATAAGCTCGCCAGATGTTTGCGTGCCGGAAGACCAAAACGCAAACCATCGTAATTGGGGATAGGTAAACCGCGAACGAGGGCTTGGGCGAACGGCTGGCTGGCGGCCAATGAACTAGTGTCAGCGAGGGGTTCAATCAGAAGGTCACTTTTCTGACGAGGACGCACCAGCTGCATTGAGTGCCCCCGTTTACTCAGACCATCAGAAATCCGGCCAAGCGTCATGGCCACGCCATTGATTTCTGGGGGAAAGGTCTCGGTGACTAAGGCCAGCCGCATTTGTGAGCGGCTGGATAACTGGCGAATGGTCAGATCGTCTATTTTCATACCAACTATCTTGCCGCCCAAAAAAGACAGCTTGGTGACGAAAGTGTGATGGTTTTATTTCACGTTGCCGCTCTTGGCTTTCAATTTTCGCGTTTCTAAATGCTTAACCATGACATAGGTTGCCCAGCCAATGAACCCCAAACCAAGAATGAATGCGCCATACGAGACCGGCCAAGGGATGCCTTCAGTCATCATTGAAAATTCAGACATTCCACCAACACCAGCCAGAATGTTGATCGGCATAAATACCACCCCAAATACGGTGAGCTGATTAACCCGTTTGTTCTGGTTAATGTTGATGAAACCAATGGTGGCGTCCATCAGAAAGTTAATTTTGTCGAACAAAAATGAAGTGTGGCTATTCAACGATTCAATATTACGAAGGATTTGTTTGGCGTCTTCGAGTTGGTTTTGTGAAAACCCTTTATTACGCATCAGGAATGACAAAGCGCGCTGGGTATCCAGAATATTGCTACGGATACGGCCATTCAGATCTTCCTCTTCGGCAATATCCCCCAGAATTCCGGCAGCATCTTCATCGGTCACGCGTTCGCTAAGTACCTTGCGGCCCACTTTGCCAAGTGTTTCATAGATGTCCTCAAGGGAGTCTGCGGAGTATTCAACATCCGCCCCATAGAGATCGAGCAAGATGTCTCGGCAATCGGTGACATACCCCTGCTCAGTTCTGGCACGACGGCGTTGTAGGCGAAAAACCGGCAATTCTTCATTGCGAATGCTGAACAGAATGCCGTGGTGAACAATGAAGGCAACAGGAACACTCCGGGAATTACCCTCTCGGTCGAGTAAAAAGTTGGACCGCAGGTGAACCTCACCGGTATCTAAAACATGAAAGCGGGTGCTAACCTCAAGGTCGGTGCTTTCACCGGGAAAGGGAAGTTCGAGCGCGAAAAATTGGCCGACGAACTTTAGCTCAGCTTTGCTGGCACCCAATAGATCAATCCACACTGGCGAAATGCCTTCGAAGTCTTTTCTAGAGGAAATTTCAACCTGTTTAAGGCGGCCATCAATCAGTTCGAAAGCATTAATCTGGCTATCTGTTTTGATTGGCTCGCGCCCTTGTGCCAAGGCTTCGCGCAGGCTTTCGTTTAATTCCCAGAGAACATCATCCTCCCGTTCAACAGGAATCTGTTTCCATACGATTTGGGCGTCAACGAGAGGAACAGATTCCAATAAACTCGCAATTTCACCCGTTGGGATAGTGGCGAGCAACCCTCTGATTTCACTCATGTGTTGCCGATGCACAATGGTTTCGACCAGATTGTGCTTCAGCATTTGCTGCTCGTGGACCATGCCTTGAATCAGTTTTTGTTTAGTCAGTAGTTCCCTGATTTTTTCAAGCGACACGGTTTTTCCCTGTGTTTCTACTTTCTTAACTGCCGGACTTTTTCTAACCACTCGACGAGTTGCTCATCTTCTATCTCCAGTTGAATGGCCAGCGCTTCTAAGTCTTCAATCTTTTGCTTAACCACTTTCCGGGAAATTTTTGAGGCCATCCGGCTAAAAAGGCGCTCTTTTTCAGAATTGCTTAGCACCGAGGCGGCCTGAATGTACTCTGGTTTTGCTGTTCTCATGAACGAACTCCGTTTGAATTGTCAGCAGACTGTAGCTGTTCAGAGAGGTTCTCTGTGTTAACTATTTTTGACAGTCAAATGGGATGGTGAAATTAGCTCATGGGCTTAGAAATGCAGACTCGGTTTCGTCCATTGGACTTGGCTTCATACAGGGCTAAATCAGCCATCTCATAAATCTGGTGGGGTGAGTAATGGTGTTCTGATGACGAATAGGCTAGGCCAACAGAAATGGTCACGATACCTTGAGGGTGGTCTGGATTTAGTATGTTGAGCTGCTCTATCTCTGATCTGATTTTCTCAGCCAAGTTAATCAATTGTTCCGCCGACTCTCCGGTTGCCACAATGCCGAACTCTTCGCCCCCCAGTCGAAAACAATAGTCTGAGGGTCGTTTTAGGCATTGCTTAAGGGCAGTTGTGACCCGGATAAGGGCTTCGTCACCGGCTTGGTGGCCCAGCTTGTCATTCAGTTTTTTAAAGAAATCGATGTCGGCCATCAATAGACCAAGGTGAAGCTCATCCCGTTGGGCACGTTTAAGCTCAATGGGCAGGATTTCGTTGAAGTGTCGGCGATTGTGGACACCCGTTAGCGGATCGGTAATAGACAGTTCAATCAACTTCAAATTGCTGGAAACAAGCTGTTCTGACAGGATTTTTTGCGAGAACAACAGGGCTGCAAGGACATCACTGGTTAAGCCAGTGCCCACCAGTTTTTTGCCTCTTTTGACCACGAACCCATCGGATAACCTGTTTGAATTTTGGGTGCCTAATAAGCGGTCAGCAATTTGACTAATCGGGGTGTCTGCCTCAACTGTTACGGGGGCGAGATCCATCATCTTGGTGCAGCGTTTATTGGCGTAAAGCTCCCAATGAAATCGCCTGGCCATACTGCGCATGAAATTGTCGCGATTGATTAAGCCGACCACATCGCCGTTACAGAGAATCGGGATATTTTGGGTCTGAACTGATTGCTCAAATAGGTCGTAAATAGTCTTGTTAAGCGTGGTGTCGTCAACAAATATGGATTCCCGGCAAAGGTCACTGGCGGTCTGAATTTCGCCAGCAAAATTTGATAATTTACTTTGCTCGGAATCGTAGAGGTCTGCCGCCATCGGTGGGTGCACAAGCTGCTTATGGAAGCATTCATCATGCACTGGCAATAAGAAAGTATCGTGACGAATGGGTGACTATTTTGTTTCACCAAAACTGTCATAAACGTGTAACCCAATGCCTTCAATCTATGCGGACAGATTGCATGGGAGTGATTCAACATGACCGAGAAAAAGTACTGTTACGCTTGCCGTAGTCACCATGAAGTTGATGCTATGGCCTTAATCCACACCAAACGTGGCCAGCGTTGGCGCTGTAAACAGAGTATTCAGGAGTCCAAAGCGCCGCCAGAAATTCGTGATGCCTTTGGCCGTATGCAAACTGAAATCAACCGTAGTTCGGCCAGTCGAGCGGCTGATTTTCTGACCAGTTTGAGCCGCCTTCGCTGCTCGCCGTTTTAGCGCAGGATGACGCCCCAAACCAGCATCACGCAGGCTAGGCTGACAAAGACAGCGGCGCTGCCGATATCCTTGGCGCGTTTGGCCAAGTGGTGATTTTCCAGCGAAACTCGGTCAACCACGGCTTCAATGGCTGAGTTGAGTAATTCAACCACCAGAACGGCCAGTACGCTGGCGATCATCAGCCCTTTTTCGGCGGGGCTAAGGGGCAACCAGAGCGCCAATGGAATGAGAATGGCCGCTAGTCGGACTTCCTGCCTAAACGCATCCTCATGCTGATAGGCGGCTTTTAAGCCGTCCATTGAGTAATGCAGGGCATTCCATAAGCGGCGCAAGCCAGTTTTGCCTTTATAGGGACTTTCCATTATTTATTCTTGGCCTGGTTTCCCTAGACGGCCCATCAGTTCTTGTTGAGCACTACGTTGTTTGCTCCGGCCGCGACGGGTGAGATTAGTTAAGGTGTAATGCCCTTGACCATCCATCATCCAAGATTGGGTGTTATCCGCGACGTAAGGTCGTAGGCCTTCGGTCAGCACGCGGCGCTTGATGCGGGGATCAAGAATCGGGAAAGCTGTTTCAATGCGACGGAAGAAATTGCGTTCCATCCAGTCAGCGCTGGATAACCAAACCTTCATTTCGCCGCCGGCGCGGAACAGAAAAATACGGTGATGCTCAAGGAAACGACCAATCACCGAACGAACTTTAATGTTCTCTGAAAGCCCCGGAACGCCAGGACGCAGGGCGCAGACGCCGCGAATAATCAAGTAAATACGAACGCCCGCTTGGGATGCCTCATAAAGCGCTTCAATCACTTCCGGTTCCAGCAAGGCATTCATTTTGGCCACAATGCGGGCAGGTTTACCACTGCGGGCTATCTCGGTTTCTGCTCGAATGGCTTCCATTACGCCGGGGTGCAGGGTGAAGGGTGACTGCATCAGGTATTTCAGCGGCTGCGGTTTTCCTAGCCCGGTGAGTTGCTGGAAGACTTCGGAAACATCGGCCCCCATATCGGGGTGGCAGGTGAGTAAGCCAAAATCGGTGTACATCCGTGCGGTTCGGGGGTGATAGTTGCCGGTGCCCAGATGGATATAACGGCGCAAAATGGTCTGGCCCTGAGATTCATGTTGATCTTCCTCTTGGACCACTTCGCGGCGCACCACCATCAGCATCTTGCAGTGGGTTTTGTAACCCACAACGCCAAAAACGACGTGAGCGCCAGCATCTTCTAGCTTGGCAGCCCAGCCGATATTGGCTTCCTCATCAAAGCGCGCCAGCAGTTCAACGACAACGGTAACTTCCTTGCCGTTACGGGCGGCGCGAATCAGCGCATCCATCAGTACGGAATCTGTACCAGTCCGGTAAACCGTCATTTTGATGGCGACAACAGCGGGATCGGTGGTGGCCTGCTCCAGAAAGTCGACCACCGGCTGGAAGGACTGATAGGGATGGTGCAGGAGGATATCGCCTTTGCGGATGCTCGAAAAAACATCGGGGCGGCGTTTTTCCAACTGCTTTGGCAAGCCGGGTATAAAGGGTGGAAAACGCAAATCGGGGCGATCAACCTGATCCGGCATCTGGAACAGGCGCACCAGATTAACCGGACCATGAACGCGGTAAAGGTCACTTTCCTGCAATTCAAATTGGGCCAGCAGAAAGCTGGAAATCGCTTCTGGGCAGGTGTCGGCAACTTCCAGCCGAACGGCATCACCAAAATGTCGTTGCGGCAATTCCCCCTGAATGGTGGCGCGCAGATTTTTGACTTCTTCTTCATCCACA
>JBEGTT010000020.1:0-4081 GCA_041179245.1 Pseudomonadota bacterium | reverse complement strand
CGTAGAGCGGTGTCCGGACTTCAGGTTTTGCCACTGGGTGCGATGGTCGATGGGAATCGTGACCCCAAGTTGGGCGGCTTGCTGACCGAAACGGTGGTCAAAGGTGATGGAAAAATTACCGCCATTGCCGCTGCTTCCATTTTGGCAAAAACAGCACGGGATGCGGAAATGCTGCTTTTACACGCGCAGTATCCCCAGTACTATTTTGATCGTCACATGGGTTACCCCACGGCGGCACATTTCGCAGCACTCGATGCCCACGGCCCCTGCCCAGAGCATCGCAAATCCTTTGCGCCAGTAGCACGGTTCTATGGTCTATGAAACACATTCAGTCACGGGATAACCCTTTCTACAAGCAACTCAAAAAACTCGCTGAATCCGGACGGGAACGGCGCAAGGTTGGGAAAACGCTGCTCGATGGCGCGCACCTCATCGTAGCGTTTGAACAAGCGATGGGGGCTGTCGAAACATTGGTGATTTCCGAATCGTGCTTATCGACCTACCAAAAGTCAGCGGAACTGGTGCGTGTCGTTGAAGGTCATGAACTCACCGTTTTATCAGATAGTTTGATGCGTGAATTGGGCTTGGTGGAATCACCCAGTGGTTTGCTGGCGGTGGCAAAAACACCCCAGACCGTTACCCAGCCAAATCCGAATATCAATGCGGTGTTATTGGATGCGGTTCAAGACCCCGGTAACCTCGGCACCCTTTTACGAACGGCGGCAGCCGCCGGAATTCGTCAGGTTTTGCTCAGCCCCGGTTGTGCGTCGGCATGGTCACCCAAGGTGCTGCGGGCAGGGCAGGGAGCGCATTTTGTCCTGAATATTATCGAAGAGGCTGATCTGGCAAGCTTCCTTGCAGGTTTCAGTGGGACTTCCATCGTCACCTGCCTTGATGGTGCCGTTTCGCTTTATGAGGCCCGTTGGAGAACACCTAGCGCTTGGGTTTTTGGTTCCGAAGGCCAAGGTGTGCGGCAAGCATTGATCGACATGGCAAGCCTACGGGTGAAGATCCCGATGCCCGGCGCAGTAGAGTCGTTGAATGTAGGTGCCGCTGCGGCAATTTGCCTGTTCGAGGCGTATCGCCAGAGTCTTTGATCTTCCGCTGTATTAGCGCAAATTCAGCTCTTGCAGGACAGTTGTCGAGATTTCTTCGATCGATTTCGACGATGAATCCAGCCAGCGAATCCCTTCACGTTTCATCATCTTTTCGGCTTCCGCAATTTCGTAACGGCAATTGGCAATCGAAGCGTAGCGGCTATTGGGTCTGCGCTCTTCCCGAATTTGCGCCAAGCGTTCGGCTTGAATGGTTAAACCAAACAATTTGTGGCGATGGCGATCAATGGTGCCGGGGAGCTTGCCGCGCTCGAAGTCTTCTGGGATCAACGGGAAGTTTGCAGCCTTCAGTCCGAACTGCATCGCCATATACAGCGATGTCGGTGTTTTGCCGCAACGCGAGACGGCGACCAACACCACGTCTGCTTCTTCCAAATCGCGGTCGGTAATTCCATCATCGTGGGCCAGCGTGTAATTGATCGCTTCAATTCTTTTTTTGTAGTCTGAACTATCCGTCGCACTGCGCGAACGGCCAACGGTATGGCTGGAATGAAACCCCAGTTCAGCTTCCAGCGGTGCGAGGTAAGTTTCAAAAAATGACAGGCAAAACGCATCCGCTTGATGCACGATTTCGTTCAGCTCCTGACTCACCAGCGTGGTCAGTAGAATCGGGCGAATACCGTCTTTCTCACAAGTTTCGTTAATCCGTAGAACGGCCTGTTCAGCTTTTAGCGCCGAATCAACAAAGGGAATCCGAATTTGGCGGAAGGTGACTTCCTCAAACTGGCTAAGCAAACTATGGCCAAGTGCTTCAGCCGTTAGGCCGGTGCCATCGGAAACAAAAAATACGGTGCGATTACGGGGGGTCATGGGTGTCAGCTATAAATTCGGTGGCCGCAGATTTTACCCGCTATTCCTTAACCCAGCCGAGACCCCGTTAATCGTTAGATGAATGCCGCGGCGGATGTGTTCGTCCTGATCGCCGGCGCGATGGCGGGCGAGCAATTCAACTTGTAGATGGTTCAATGGGTCCATGTACGGGAAACGGTTGCGAATTGACCGCTTGAGCAGTGGGTTGTCCGCGAGGAAGTCTTCCTGCTCAGTAATTTCCAGCAGGTAACGACGGGTGGTTTGCCATTCAGTGATGATGCGGGCAAAGATCCGCTCGCGCAGGCTGCTATCTTCGACCAAGCGGGCGTAGCGCGAGGCAATGGCGAGGTCTGATTTAGACAGCACCATATCCATATTCGAGAGCAAGGTGCGGAAGAACGGCCATGCGTTGACCATCCGTTTCAGGGTCGGCATGGCGTCTGGTTGTTCTTTCAGCAACTGCTCAATGGCCGAACCAAAGCCGTACCAGCCGGGCAGCATCACGCGGCATTGCGCCCATGAAAATACCCACGGAATCGCGCGTAAATCTTCGATTCGTTCAGACGGTTTGCGTGAAGCCGGGCGGCTACCGATGTTCAGGGTAGCGATTTCGGCCACCGGGGTGGATTGGCGGAAATAGGTGGTGAAACCGGGTGTTTCATAAACCAGCCCGCGATAGGCTTCAAAGGCCAATTGAGACAACCGTTCCATGATCGGATGGAAGTCAGCCGCCTCTTCGGCGCGATTGTGATGGTCGACTAAAGTGGCTTCGAGCGTGGCAGCGGCGAGGGTTTCCAGATTGCGTCGCCCGACTTCGCGGTTGGCGTATTTCGAGGCGATGACTTCGCCTTGTTCGGTGATGCGTAACTGGCCGGAAACGGCACCGGCAGGCTGGGCCAAGATGGCTTGGTAAGACGGACCACCGCCGCGACCCACCGAGCCACCGCGACCGTGGAACAGGCGCATCCGAACCCCGTGCGCTGCAAATACACGAGTCAGTTCGATTTCGGCTTTGTACAACTCCCAGCCGGAGGTCAGGAAACCGCCGTCCTTATTGCTATCAGAATAACCGAGCATCACTTCTTGTTCGTCACCGCGACGAGTAACGAGCTGTCGGTACAGCGGCAGACTAAGAGCGCGTTGCATGATGTCAGCGCTACGGCGTAGGTCATCAATGGTTTCAAACAGCGGGATGATGTTCATGCGCCCGGAAAGGCCGCTTTCCTTGAGCAGTAGCGCGACTTCCAATAAATCGGAAACACTGTCGGCTTTGGAAATAATCACATTCGGCAGGCAAGTCGGCCCGAAGATGCCTTGTAGGCGGCGGGCCTCATCAAAAATCGCCAATTCATCGGTGCATTCCTGACTGTAAGTGAGCCAAGGAGAACGAAGCGGACGCGGGGAGCCCAACTCTTTGAGTAAAAGAGCCACTCGCGCAGGTTCCGCTAACATTGTGTAATCGGCTTGCCGACCGGCTTGTGCCAGCAGTTCGGTCACGCAGCGCTCATGCACATCGGAATTTTGGCGAAGATCGACGGGGGCTAGATGGAAACCAAACACTTCAACGGCGTGAATGAGTCGCCGTAAACGCCCGCGCCACAGAATGCCGCCACCGTTAGCGCGGAGGGAATCGGCTAATACCGTCAACTCAGACAGAAATTCGTGGCTGCTGGGATAGCCATCCGTCGCAGGGATTTTGCCATTCAGCAAGGAATCGGCGGTACGGTTCAGGCGGGCGTAAATGCCTGTGAGTGCTCGGCGGTAAGGTTCATCCACCCGTTGTAATGAAGTATCTGGAGAAGCGTCAGCCAGTGCTTTGACTTCTGGGCTAACACCGACCAACAGATTGGACAGGGGCAACTCGTCGCGCAGGGCTAATACTTCGTCGAGGTAGTAATCAAAAGCCGCTTCGGCTTGCAAGGTAATCGCAGCGGTCAGGGTTTCAGCGGTGACAAACGGATTGCCATCGCGGTCACCTCCAATCCAGCTACCCGGTTGAATCAGCCCGCGCACATCCCACTGAGTATCCGGGAAATGCAGCTGCAGTTGATCCTCCAGCGCGGCGTGCAGGCGCGGGATTTCATGGAAAAAAGTTTCCCGGTAATAACGAATGCCGTTCTTGATTTCGTTAGCAACTTTCAGTTTTTGCTGACGCA
>JBEGTT010000019.1:0-11451 GCA_041179245.1 Pseudomonadota bacterium | reverse complement strand
TAAAGCAACGGAACACGCGATTCTCAATGCCAACTATGTGGCCGCAGCACTAGAACCGCATTACCCGATTCTTTACAAGGGAAGCAAAGGACGGATTGCTCACGAATGCATTCTGGACATTCGCCCGATCAAGGCAAGCACCGGCATTACCGAAACCGATATTGCCAAACGCCTGATGGACTACGGATTCCACGCACCCACGGTCAGTTTCCCAGTGGCCGGCACTATCATGGTGGAGCCCACAGAATCTGAATCCAAAGCTGAACTGGATCGGTTCATCGCTGCCATGATTAGTATTCGCCAAGAAATCCAACACGTCGCCGAAGGTATTTGGACGGCAGACAATAACCCACTGAAGATGGCCCCTCATACCCAAGCGGACGTTATCAGCCAGGAATGGGACCGCCCTTACTCAAGAGAAATCGCCGTATTTCCTTTGCCTTGGATTGCCGAAAACAAATTCTGGCCCCATGTAAATCGAATTGATGATGTTTATGGTGACCGGAATCTTTGCTGCACTCTCTCTGTTTAATGCACGACAACCTATTAAATAACGAATGACTTCCAACATGGTTCGTACCCGTTTTGCCCCCAGCCCGACTGGTTTTCTGCACATTGGTGGCGCTCGTACTGCGCTGTTTTCTTGGGCCTATGCCCGTCGCCACGGCGGCCAATTCATTCTGCGCATTGAAGATACCGATGTTGCACGATCAACCCCCGAAGCGGTTCAGGCCATTCTGGACGGCATGCAGTGGCTAGAACTCAACCATGACGAAGGTCCGTTTTACCAAATGCAGCGGATGGATCGTTACAAAGCGGTGATTCAGGAAATGCTCGCCGCCGGCACCGCCTACCCCTGTTATATGCCAGCAGAAGAACTGGATGCGCTGCGTGAAGCGCAACGTGCCAACGGCGAAAAGCCCCGCTACAACGGCCTGTGGCGGCCAGAGTCTGGCAAAACATTGCCAACCGTTCCCGAAGGTGTTCAGCCCGTTATTCGTTTTAAAAACCCAACCGACGGTGTGGTGAGCTGGGATGACCAAGTTAAAGGCACCATTGAGTTTGCCAATACCGAACTGGACGACCTGATTATTGCCCGCGCCGATGGCACGCCAACCTATAACTTCTGTGTGTGTGTGGATGATTGGGATATGGGCATTACCCACGTGATTCGCGGTGACGACCACGTGAACAACACCCCGCGCCAGATCAACATTCTCAAAGCACTGGGGGCACAGGTTCCGCTGTACGCACACTTGTCGATGATTCTGGGCGACGATGGTGCCAAGCTATCCAAGCGCCACGGCGCAGTCAGTGTGATGCAGTACGATGAAGATGGTTTCTTACCCGAAGCGGTCATCAACTACTTGGCCCGCCTCGGCTGGTCGCATGGTGACGATGAAGTGTTTAGCCGCGAGCAACTGGTCGAATGGTTTGACCTTGACCACATCACGCCATCAGCCGCCCAGTTCAACACCGAAAAACTGTTGTGGTTGAACCAGCTTTACCTGAAACAAATGCCGGCTGCGGAACTGGCTGAACGAGTTCGCCCGCGCTTAGAACAACGTGGTGCAAATTTAGCTCAAGGCCCGGCATTAGCCGCAGCGGTTGCGCTGTACCAAGACCGTTGCAACACACTGAATGTGTTGGCTGATTCCCTGAAATTCTTCTATGCCAATACCTCCGCAGACGCAGCCGTGCTGGCCCAACACCTAACCGATGAAGTTCGCCCAGCGCTGGCGGATTTCGCGGCAGGATTGGCGGATATTGCTTGGGAAGTTCCGACGATTGCCGCTCTGATCAAAGAAACACTGGCTAAACACAGCTTAAAGATGCCCAAACTGGCGATGCCTTTGCGCGTCATCATCACCGGCCAAGCCCAAGCGCCATCGGTTGATGCGCTGGTGCACTTGATCGGACGTGAGGCTATGTTGGCTAAACTAGCCACGCTGTAAAAACCGATCACGCCATTAACACTTCAAACTGTTTAGAATCCACCTGATGGGTACCACTAAAGATATTGCTGTTGCGCTCAAAGACTTGCAGGAGGCCATGCTGCGGCCTCCGCGCATGTACTGTGTTTTGTTGCTGAATGATGATTTCACGCCAATGGATTTTGTCATTGATGTCCTGCAAAGGTTTTTTTCCAAAAACCGCGAACAAGCCACGCAAATCATGCTCCAAGTTCACCATGAGGGTCGTGCTGTGTGTGGCATTTACTCTCGTGATATCGCAGCCACCAAGGTTGAACAGGTTGCAACGCAAGCCCGACAGAATCAGCACCCGCTGGTTTGTGTGATGGAGGAAGATCGATGATTGCCCAGGAACTTGAAGTTAGCCTGCATCTCGCATTCGTAGAAGCGCGCCAGAAACGTCACGAACTGATTACGGTTGAACATCTGCTGCTGGCACTGTTGGATAACCCCAGTGCCTCTCAGGCTTTGCATGCAGTAGGAACTCAGCTTGAGCCACTTCGCAAAACACTGACCAACCATGTCAATGAACACACCCCAACGGCTTCTGGTTCAGATGAAATTGACACCCAACCTACCCTAGGATTTCAGCGGGTCATTCAACGGGCCATTCTCCACGCACAGTCTTCGGGTAGAAAAGAAATCAACGGTGCCAGTATTTTGGTCGCCCTGTACGGCGAAAAAGATTCCCACGCCGTCTATTTCCTCCAGAAGCAGGGCGTTACCCGCATGGATCTGGTGAACTACATTTCTCACGGTATCAGCAAAGTCACCACAGACAAACCTCAAGCCACACCAGAGGGTGTGCACGACGAGGAAAAACCATCGTCAAGCAGCCCCCTTGAAAATTTCACGATCAACCTGAACGTATTGGCGCAACAAGGCAAAATTGATCCACTGATCGGGCGTGATCTTGAACTGGAACGCGTAATCCAAACCCTTTGCCGTCGCCGAAAAAACAACCCCTTGCTGGTAGGTGAAGCGGGTGTTGGCAAAACTGCCATTGCCGAAGGGCTGGCTAGCCGAATTTACCAGCGGGATGTACCTGATATTCTGGTCGACGGCGTGGTGTACTCGCTCGATATGGGCAGTTTGATGGCGGGAACTAAATATCGTGGTGACTTTGAGCAACGGTTGAAAGGTGTTCTAAAGCAGTTGGCCGACACGCCACATGCCATCCTATTTATTGACGAAATCCACACCATCATCGGTGCAGGCTCTTCTTCTGGTGGATCGCTGGACGCGTCTAATCTGTTGAAACCTGCGTTATCCAATGGGCAACTGAAGTGCATTGGGGCAACGACCTACACCGAGTTCCGAGGAATTTTCGAGAAAGATCACGCCCTGTCACGGCGCTTCCAGAAAATCGACGTCAATGAGCCAAGTGTGACCGAGGCAGTGGATATTCTGAAGGGGCTAAAGTCTCGTTTTGAATCCCACCACGGCATTAAATACTCCAGTGCAGCCATCACCTCTGCCGTTGAGTTGTCTGCACGTTACATCACCGATCGGCATCTGCCTGACAAGGCCATTGATGTGATTGATGAGGCTGGTGCAGCGCAACGCATTCTGCCCAAATCACGCCAGAAGAAAATTATTGGCAAACAGGACATCGAGGAAATTGTGGCGCGTATTGCCCGGATTCCTTCGCAGCACGTTTCAACCGATGACCGCACCGCACTAAGAACGCTGGAACGCGATCTGAAATCGGTGGTTTTTGGTCAAGAAAAGGCCATTGATGCCCTCGCCAGATCGATCAAAATGGCTCGTTCAGGCCTTGGCAACCCAGGCAAACCGATTGGTGCGTTTCTATTTACGGGCCCCACAGGGGTTGGCAAAACAGAAGTCGCCAAACAACTCGCTTTCTGCCTCGGTATTGAGTTACTCCGCTTTGATATGAGCGAATACATGGAACGTCACGCGGTCTCCCGATTGATTGGATCCCCTCCTGGCTACGTTGGATTTGAACAAGGTGGGCTGCTCACTGAAGCCATTAACAAAAAACCTCATTGCGTGTTATTGCTGGATGAAATTGAAAAAGCTCACCCTGACGTGTTCAACATCTTGTTGCAGGTAATGGATCACGGCACGCTGACCGACAACAACGGTCGCAAGGCGGATTTCCGTAATGTGGTCATCATCATGACCAGTAATGCCGGTGCGGCTGACCTGCAAAAATCAAGCATGGGCTTTACCAACAGCAAACAAGCGGGTGATGAAATGGGCGAAATTAAACGTACCTTTACGCCGGAGTTCCGCAACCGTCTGGACAACATCATTTCCTTCGCCTCGCTGGACAAGGAAATCATCATGCAGGTAGTCGACAAGTTCTTGATGCAACTTGAAGAGCAACTGCACGAGAAAAAGGTAGATGCAACCTTCTCCCCTGCGCTCAAACGCATGCTGGCTGAAAAAGGATTTGATCCATTAATGGGTGCCCGTCCGATGAGTCGTTTAATTCAAGACAGTATTCGTTCAGTACTGGCCGATGAGCTGCTGTTCGGCAAACTAGCGCAGGGCGGCAAGGTCACCATTGATTTGGATGTCGATGGCAAGGTTGTGCTCGACTTTGCCGAAGACCTTGAACCCGTAATTTAGCCCTCTAATTTTTAAGGACCACTAATGACTTTCAAAACCCCTGATCTTTGCGATGAATTTGAATCCGACATGGGCGCATCCCTGTTTGTGGTTTCTCCCATGTTTCAGCGTTACGGTGGCCGCACAACCTTTTCTGGTCAAATCGTTACGCTAAAGATTTTTGAAGATAACTCGCTAGTTCGCACAGCGTTTGCCGAAGATGGCGCAGGCAAAGTGCTGGTGATCGACGGTGGCGGCAGCCTGCGCTGCGCGTTAGTCGGAGATCAACTAGCCATTTTGGCCCAGAAAAATGGTTGGGAAGGCGTGGTGGTTTACGGCTGTATCCGCGACTCCGGTGACATTAACGGCATCGACATCGGTGTTCGTGCGCTGAATACTCACCCACAAAAAAGCATCAAGAAAAATGTCGGCGACCGTGACATTGCTGTCACCTTTGGTGGCGTAACCTTCCGCCCTGGTGAATGGTTGTACGCTGATGAAGATGGGGTTCTAGTCAGCGCTAAACCGCTGGTTTCCTGATTTTTTTGCCGCTTTAGATAGTTAGGGGAGTGGTCATCCGGTCACTCCCCTAATCTATTCACACCCTCACAAATTTATGCCGAAAATCCAAACCCTCCCCGACATTCTGATTAGCCAAATCGCCGCTGGCGAGGTAGTCGAACGTCCGGCATCAGTCCTTAAAGAAGTGCTGGAAAATAGTCTTGATGCAGGAAGTCGAAGCATTCAGATTCACCTTGAAGAAGGTGGAGCCAAACTCATTCGGGTCATTGATGATGGCTGTGGAATTGAGAAAGAAGACTTAGCACTGGCGTTCACCCGCCACGCAACGTCCAAAATTCATTCATTGGAAGACCTAGAAACCGTCGAAACCTTGGGATTCCGAGGTGAAGCCTTAGCTTCCATTGCCTCTGTCGCGCGCCTTTCGATCACCAGTCGAGCCACGAACAGCCAACAGGCCTGGAAACTGGTCGGTAGTGCAGATGCTCAATTGGAACCTGCCGCTTTGATGGGTGGCTGCATTGTGGAAATGCGGGATTTGTATTTCAACACCCCCGCCCGCCGTAAGTTTTTGAAATCTGCTGGAACTGAATTTGCCCATTGCCAGGAAGTGATTAAACGGGTTGCCTTAGCCCACCCAGAAGCCGCTTTTAGCCTAACTCACAATGGCAGAAATCATTTCCAGTGGGCACCGGGTAACCTTGCACAACGCCTTCAGGCGATCTTGGGCGATGAGTTCATGGACCATTCGCGCGAGGTATTGGCCGATGGCGGCATACTATCGCTGCATGGCGCAATTATTGACCCCACCTACGCCGACTCGATCAAAGATCAAACTTACACCTTCGTCAACGGGCGCTTCGTTCGCGACAAAGTAATCAGCCACGCCTTGCGTGAAGCCTATCGCGACGTTCTCCACGGCAGCCGCCAACCAAGTGTCTGTCTATTCCTCTCGCTTGATCCTAGCGCAGTCGATGTAAACGTTCACCCGGCCAAAACGGAGGTTCGTTTCCGAGATTCACGCGCCATCCACCAATTTGTTTTTCATTCGATTCAAAAAGCACTGACCTCCCTAGCCGTACCCAAAAATATCGCTGCGCCGACCACGCCCCCTCAATTACACCAAGAGCGCCAAGACAGCGCTCCGCAATTTTCTACGCCATATCCGCCCCAACACCACTACCGAACACAACAGACCCAGCTGGAAATTCAACAACCTCGCCAAAACGAGCGCTATTACGACTTTGTTGCCATACCAGAATCGACAAAATCCCAATTCCCCCCAATGGGCTTTGCCATAGGACAGTTACAAGGGGTCTACATCCTTGCCCAGACTGAGAACGGGCTGATTGTGGTGGACATGCATGCCGCCCACGAACGCATCGTGTACGAAAAACTAAAGGCTGCGATAGATGCACAAAGTATTGCCACCCAAACCCTGTTGATACCCATCACACTGCAGGCAGATACCCTCAAAATAGCCACCATTGAAGAACATCAAGAAACCTTGCTCGGAATGGGCTTTGAGCTTGGCCTTGCCGGTCCAGAAGAAATCGTCATTCGGGCCATTCCAGCCCTACTTCAGGGAGGCAACCCCGCCAAGCTGGTCGACACTGTCTTAAAAGAACTAGGCGAACAGGGATTTTCTAACACCAGCACCGCCCGACGGGATGAGCTATTAGCAACCATCGCCTGCCACGGAGCAGTCAGGGCAAACCGACAACTTAGCCCCCCAGAAATGAATGCACTACTCCGCCAAATGGAAGAAACTGAACGCGCTGGACAATGCAACCACGGTCGCCCCACCTGGTTTGCATTAAGCATGGCACAACTTGACGCGATGTTCTTGCGTGGCCGCTAAAAAATGACAATTTTCCCTTCCCTTTTTTGGGTAACCCATGCCACAATCCGCACCACTAATCTATTGACACCGTAAGCATTGCAAGTGTTTCCGGAATTTCTAAAGCTGCGCTAAATCATCAAGGAGATGTTATGAACAAGAGTGAACTAATCGACGTAATCGCCACACAAGCTGATATCAGCAAGACTGCTGCTGGCCGTGCGCTCGATGCTGCTGTTGCTGCAATTACAGGGGCTGTAGCCTCTGGCGATAGCGTAACTTTAGTGGGTTTTGGTTCTTTTAAATCATCTACCCGTGCAGCGCGCACCGGCAAGAATCCGAAGACAGGCGCTTCAATTGATATTCCAGAAACAACAGTGCCTAAGTTCTCAGCTGGTGCAAGCTTCAAGGCTGCCGTTGCAAAAAAATAATAGCTAAGTACGTTTAGGTATACAAAAAAACCGCCGGGGGGTTTCCCAGAAGGCGGTTTTTTAACGTCCGTTAAGTCTGCAAACTATCTGCAAACTACTTCCCCATTCCTTCCCACATTTTTTGTAAGCGCTTAGATGAAACTGGCGTAGGCGTTTTCAACTCTTGAGCAAACAGATTGACCCGCAGTTCTTCCAACAACCAGCGGAACTGTTCAAGTTGCGGATCATTAATCCCTTGTTTGGCAAGTTGCAAAGCTCGTCGCTCATAGTTCGTCCAGAGCGGTTGGTATTCAGCCAATAGCCGGGCATCACGTACCGGGTCTGTTCGAAGTTTATCGAGCCGCACGCTAATCGCCTTCAAGTAACGGGGAAAGTGTTGCAAGCGTTCAAACGGTGTGCTGTTGTGTGCTCCGCTGACCAGTTTCTTGTGGATCAGCCGTTTGAGTTGCGCATCAATGTCCTGTAGCGCTGTGGCATGCGTTTTGAACGCTGGCAGTTTTTTAGTTACGCCCTGCCATTCGGTGAGCACCACGCCAACCAACCGGGCGACCTCCTGCAACAACAGCCCCAAGCGATTCTTGGCATCAGCGCAACGAGTCGCAAATGCCGCTTGGTCGGCAGGCCAAGGCTCGGCAAGGCAGGCGCGCTCAAAGGTTAATTCGATAATCTGCTGCCGTAGCTCTTCTAGGCTCCCCAACGGCATATACAACATGCCCAGCTTCGTTAGCTCCGGGATGTTCTTCTCAAAATATTTAGCTTGTTCTTTGAATTGCAGCATGAACAGCCGCAGCAGGCCGCTGCGATGCACGCGCCTAGCCTCTTCTGGTGTATCAAACACTTTCAGACTGACCGTTTCACCATCATCGACCAGCGCAGGAAAGCCCACCACGCTTTGCCCCCTCACGGGTACTTCCATGAGTTCGGGCAACTCGCCAAATGTCCAGCCAGTGAGTCCGGTGAATTCAGCGGGAGCCTCGTGTAAGTCGGCAAACTCCTGTTTCGCATCCCTGCCCCACTCAGCCCGCAACTGCGTCAGGCTACGCTGCATATCCAACTGACGACCATGTTCGTCGATCAGTTTGAAATTCATCGAGAAATGCGCTGGCAACGCATCCGGGCGGAAAGCATCCGGCGTAATCGCCCAACCGCGCGCATTCAAGCCGTAATGCTCCAGAATGAACTCAATCAGCGTCGGCACAATGCCCGCATTCAAACGGGTTTCCCGTCTTTTATCCTCCTGTCCCGCCAACCAATCCACAAATGCCGCCGCAAAATCCGGCACGGGCACTAGCTTGGCGCGAATACGTTGAGGCAGGGTTTTCACCAACTGCACCACTTTTTCTTTGAGCAAGCCCGGCACCAGCCATTCACAGCGCTTGGCGGGCAACGGATTCAGGTGCGCCAGCGGTAACGCCATCGTCACCCCATCACGAGGGCTACCTGGTTCGAAGTGGTAAGACAGTGCAAATTCAAGCCCGTTGATCTTGATGTGATGCGGGAACGCCTCGGTGGTGATGCCCGCTGCCTCGTGGCGCATCAGATCATCTTTGGAGAGATGCAGGCGTTTCGGCTCGGTGCGCTCAATGGTCTTGCGCCAATCCTCGAAGGTCGCACCGTTATGGATGGCGTGTTCTGTTTCATTAGCCTGCGGAATACGCTGGTCGTAAAAAGCAAAGATCAGTTCATCATCGACCAACACGTCTTGCCTGCGTTGCTTGTGTTCCAGATGTTCAATATCGCGAATCAGCTTTTGGTTGTGCTGATAAAACGGCCAACGACGGGCAAAAGCTTCATCCACCTCGCCGCCTACCAGCGCTTGGCGAATAAAAATCTCACGACTTTCAGCAGGGGCTAATGGGCCGTAATGCACGCGCTTTTTGGCGTTAATCACCACACCGTGCAAGGTAGAACGCTCCCACGCCGCCACTTGCATGGCTTTCTTTTCCCAATGCGGATCGAAATAGCTGCGACGAATCAGATGCGCACCGACTTCTTCCAGCCAAGCTGGTTCAATCTTGGCGATACAGCGACCATATAACTTGGTGGTTTCAGTAATTTCAGCGGCAACGATCCACTTCCCGGCCTTTTTTTGCAGCGCTGAACCGGGATGAATCAGGAACTTCATGCCGCGTGCACCGAGGTAATGGCCTGAATCTTCGGACTTACAACCGATGTTACCGAGCAATCCGGTCAGCAACGCCTTGTGAATCGCATCGTAATTTCCGGGGAATTCACTTTCTTTCCAGCCTTGTTCATGCACCAGCGCCAACAACTGGCTATGGACTTCGCGCCATTCACGCAGTCGCAGCCAAGACAGAAAGTTGCTGTGACATTGTTCGATCAGTTTTTTGGTCGAGTGTTTGGTGGCAAAGGCGTTGTCCGCCCACTGCCAGAGTTTTAGCCAACTCAGGAATTCTGATTTCTCGTCGGCAAATTGACGATGTTTTTCGTCTGCTGCCTGTTGGCGTTCCTGTGGCCGGTCACGCGGGTCTTGCACCGACAAAGCTGCGGCAATCACCAGCATTTCTCTGAGACAGCCATAGTCTTTACCGGCGGCAATCATCCGGGAAATTTTGGGGTCAAGCGGTAACTTTGCCAAAATCTGGCCGGTTTTGGTCAGGCGCTTGCTGTCATCCAAAGCACCCAGTTCCTGCAACAGCGTGTAACCATCGGCAATGGCTTTGGGCGGTGGCGGTTCAAGGAAGGGGAAACTTTCAACGTCCGTTAGGTGCAGTGACTTCATCCGCAGAATCACGCCCGCCAGCGATGAACGTAAAATTTCCGGGTCAGTAAACGGCGTGCGATTGTTGAAATCCAGCTCGTCATACAGCCGGATACATACCCCTGCTGCCACCCGGCCACAACGCCCAGAGCGCTGCCGCGCTGCCGCTTGGCTGATTTTTTCCACCTGCAACTGCTCAACCTTGTTGCGGTAGGAATAGCGTTTAACCCGCGCCAACCCCGTATCGACCACATAACGAATACCGGGGACGGTCAGCGAGGTTTCCGCCACATTGGTCGCCAGCACAATGCGCCGCGCGCCAGAGGGTTTAAAGATGCGGTCTTGCTCTTGTGCAGATAGGCGCGAAAACAGCGGCAGAATCTCGGTATGGGCGGGGTGGCGTTTGCGTAACGCTTCCGCCGCTTCGCGAATCTCGCGCTCACCGGGCAGAAACACCAGCGTATCGCCGGGGCCTAAGCGGTTAAGTTCATCGACCGCATCGGTAATCGCGTCGTAAAGGTCACGCTCGTCGTCTTTGTCATCCTGTTGTACCGGACGGTAGCGCACTTCGACCGGATACAGACGACCCGAGACTTCCATCACCGGCGCAGGTTTCCCGTTCAAGCTGAAATGCTGCGCAAAACGCTCGGCATCGATGGTCGCCGAGGTAATGATGACTTTCAAATCCCGGCGCTTGGGCAACAGTTGTTTCAGATAACCAAGCAAAAAATCGATGTTCAAGCTGCGTTCGTGGGCCTCGTCAATGATGATCGTGTCGTAGGCTTTCAGATACGGATCGCGCTGGGTTTCTGCGAGCAAGATGCCGTCGGTCATCAACTTAATCACACTATCCGGGGCCGTGCGATCTTGAAACCGGATTTTCACACCCACCGCTGTACCGACCTGCGTTTGCATTTCTTGGGCTAAGCGGTTAGCCACTGAACGAGCAGCCAAACGGCGAGGCTGGGTGTGTCCGATCAGCCCTTTTTCACCCCGGCCCAGTTCCAGACAGATTTTCGGCAACTGTGTGGTTTTCCCGGAACCTGTTTCACCGCAGACAATCACCACCTGATGCTTGCGAATCAGGGCGGCAATATCGTCTTTGCGTTCGTTAACCGGCAGCGCAGGCGGGAATTCAAGATGCAACCGACTCTTGGTCAGCAAACGAGCTTGGACTTGTGGCGGAATATCGACTGAGGGAGCGTTGGGATTATTCAAAGTAATGCGAGCACTTCGGAAAAGGGACGCCATTTTGCCGCAAAATCAAGGCATCGAATCCGATAGAATCGCGCCCCATGTCTGAACACCACCCTTTACCTCTCCTTTTTGCCGACGACACCCTGCTGATCCTGAACAAGCCTTCCGGTTTACTCAGTGTTCCCGGTCGTG
>JBEGTT010000018.1:0-7422 GCA_041179245.1 Pseudomonadota bacterium | reverse complement strand
GCTTCACCTGATTTCGCTAGCGACTTAATTTGCTCCTCCGAAATATCCCAGTTGCGCAAACGTTGCAGGCTGGATTGGGCCAGTTGTTGCATCGCCCCTTGCGCTTCACCACCGGCGGCATTGAGTTTCTCAATACCCTGCGCCGCTAAGGCATATTCCCGTTGAGCAGATACCAGCTCTGGGCTATAAACCTCAAACAACGGCTGGCCTTTGCCCACCGCTTGGCCGGTAATATTGACGTGCAGGCTTTCAACATAACCTTCAAACTTGGCTGCTACCGCATAGGTTCGGCTTTCGTTGATTTCCACCCGCCCGCTGGCACGCACGGTTTTGTCCAGCAGTTGCAGCTTGGCTGGCTCACTTTTCACACCGAGCTTCTGAACCTTCTCAGGGCTGATCTTGAGGCTGCCATCATTGGCACTCGCCGCCTCCTCGCCTTCGTAGACAGGAATGTAGTCCATCCCCATCGGGTCTTTTTTAGGGGTCGGGGAGGTATCTGGTAACCCCATTGGGTTACGGTAATACAGCAGCTTTTTGGCCGGTGTTGAAGCGTCAGCCCTTTGTGCCAAGCCATTACTTTTGGGCTGGGAGAAATAGCTACCGGCAAAACCGCCGATGGCGAGCGCAACGACTAGCGCAATCAACGTAGATCCAGTTTTCACAGGTCTTCTCCTAGAAGACGTTCGATGTCAGCCAAGCGCATTTGCTGGTTGGCTTGTGTCCGCAAAATCGAAAGTTTGGCGTTACGAATCTGGCGCAGCGCATCGAGGAGCGTTGCAAAATCAACCTTGCCGGTTTCATAAGCCGCTAACGCTGATGTAAAGGTCAGCTCCGCTTGGGGTAACAAACGGTCTCGGGTAATTTGCTCAGTAGAGCGGCTGGATTCAAGCTCGCTGAGGGCAGCAACCAATTCGCTACTGAGGCGGTGTTGTAGCCCTTCTTTACGCGAGGCGGCGGCTTCTAACATGCGCTCAGATTCAAACTCTTGTGCACGGCGACTGCTTTGTTGCAGCGGGATATTCATTTCCAACATCAGACTCCACGCATCAACACGATTTTGCACCTGCGTCGGTACCACCCCCAACGTGAAATCGGGATAACGATTGCGATAAGCCAAATCACGGGCTTTCGTCGCACCGCCCAAACGGGCAGATTCAATCAACACCTGAGGATTGCGTGCCAACAGTCGCTTGTTCAGATCATCAGGATCCAGCGCCAAGGGAATGGGCCGCAAAACCACCGGTTTGGACAGCGATGCATTGGCCGAACGCGAGAGCATGGCATTGATGAAGGCGCTTAAATGATGGTGCTCAGATTCCAAGCCTACCAGTTCCGCATCCAGCGTACTGTGTTCAACCTGCGCCCGAATAGCGTCTTGCTGTGCCGCCAAGCCACCGGCGTAACGGGCTTGGGCAATTTTTTCCAGCCGACGGGTTAATTCAATGTTTTCCCGCGTCAGTTGCAAGCTTTTACTGGCAACCCAGTATTGGGCAAACAGGCTTTTAATGCGGGTAGCGATTTCCGTCCACATCACCGAGGTTCGGCCACTCGCTTGATCCGCTTCGGACGTAGCAATCTCGCGCTTAAGGTCTCGCTTGCCCCAAAAAGGCAAGGGCTGCAGCACGCTGTACTTGGTGTCACCCACTTCTGCGGGGTTGATCGTTGCGGCCTGTGTTCCGTTGCGGGTAATGTTTTCTAATTCAATCCGCAGTACGGGGTCTGGCAATGCCCCAGCAGGTAGGACTCGCGCCTGAAAAGCTTCTTCCTCTTGGCGTGCCATCCGAAGGTCGGGGCTATGTTCGCGAGCAATGGACAACAACGACTCTACATTTGCACCCGGCAACGACTCAGCCCACAAGCGAGTGCTGAATGACAGTACAAGCAGAATTGCCAGCCCAAGGCGTTTCATTTTGCTAGCTCATAGCGACTGACGATGGGGCCAGCACTTTTCATTTCAGCAGCAAAACGGATCTTGTCGCCCACTTTAAGCTTGCCCAACCACGACTTATCGGCCACCCCAAAACTCATGGTCATCGCGGGCATACCAATACTGTCAAGCTGTTCATGCTGGATGACGATCTCACCATTCGCTTTGTCGATTTTCTTGATGAGACCAACGGTTAAAGGGGCTTGCTGCATGGCAGCCCCCATGTGATCACCGTGATGATCGTGTTGCGCAAAAGCTGGCAGGCTAAAGGCAACCAAGAGAGATAGGATCAGGCGCATGGCAACTTCCTTTAAAGAGGGAAGCCGAATTCTGGCTATCTATTCCCAACCATTCCCTGACCGCAGGATTACAAGTTTGTAATCTACGGACAAAGCCGCAGTGGGTCGGGCAAAATATGACCATGAAAATCCTCATCGTTGAAGACGAACCCAAAACAGGCGACTATCTTAAACAAGGCCTGTGCGAGGCCGGGTTTTCTGCGGATTTAGTTCGTAACGGCCTTGATGGCATGCACGAAGGTTTGAGTGGTGGTTATGACCTGATGATTCTTGACGTCAATCTGCCGAGTTTGGATGGCTGGCAGGTGCTGAAAGCACTCCGTGCAGCGGGGCGAGATTTTCCGGTGTTGTTCCTGACAGCACGCGATCAGGTTGAAGATCGCGTTAAAGGCTTGGAACTGGGCGCTGACGACTATCTGGTGAAACCTTTTGCTTTTTCTGAATTACTGGCTCGGGTGCGGACGCTGCTCAGACGAGGGCGGGCCAAAGAGGTCGAAAAACTGTGCTTAGCCGACCTTGAGCTTGATGTATTAAAACGCCGTGCCACTCGGGCCAACCAGCGAATTGACCTGACGGCTAAAGAGTTTGCCCTGCTTGAATTGTTTCTCCGCCGCCAAAGCGAAGTGTTATCACGCAGCTTTATTGCTTCGCAAGTCTGGGATATGAATTTTGACTCGGATACTAATGTGGTCGAGGTTGCCATTCGCCGCCTTCGCGCCAAAGTCGACGATGACTTCAATCCCAAGCTGATTCATACCCTGCGGGGTATGGGTTACGTACTGGAAATCCGCTGATGAACATGAGCCACTGGCGAAACTCCATCACGCTGCGCCTATCCGTGGCTTTTGCCTTGTTAGCCACGCTGATTTTTACCGCGCTGGGCCTCTACCTTAGTAAGGCTGCCGACGACCACATGGCAGAGTTGGATGCCCATGAACTCCACAGTAAACTGGCGCAGGTCAGTCAAACCGGTATCCATGAACCGTCCATCTCTGCTTTTGCCACCCGCCTCAACGACCAATTCGCCAGTGAGCATGGATTAATCGTCTTGGTTGAAGGGCGCCACGGTATCGTTTTTAATTGGCCTCACGGCAATCCCATCCCCTCTGGACTGACAACCAACCATCTCACTCATGCAGCCCCTGAACGCATTGACCTAGGGGAACAACAATTTCGCATGGTAACGGGCACTGCGCAAAGCGGATGGGGCGAAAACCTGCGTATTACCGTTGCCAGCGACATTGCCCACCACACCGATTTTCTGAGCCACCTACAACGGGATTTCTGGCTCGCTGTTTTAGCGGCAGCTTGCTTGACGGTACTGGTCGGCATGTGGATTTCTCGGCAGGGTATGCGCCGGGTCAGTGACATTGCACATGCCGCTGGGCGCATCTCTGCCGGGCAATTGTCAGAGCGTATTTCCGAACAGGAGATACCCACTGAACTGGCCGAACTGGTCAGCGCTTTTAACGCCATGCTGGGGCGGCTGGAAGAATCGTTCCAACGCCTGTCAGATTTTTCTGCTGATCTTGCACACGAATTGCGCACCCCGATTCACAGCCTGCGCATGCAAACAGAAGTCTCCCTGAGCCAAACCCGCGACATCAACGAATACCGCGACCTGCTCTCCTCTAATCTTGAAGAATATGACCGACTATCGCGAATTATTGCCGACATGCTGTTTCTGGCCAAAGCGGATCATGGTTTGGTGATTCCGGGAAAAGGTACCGTTCAATTACGTCCACTGTGCCAACGCCTGTGTGACTACTACGGCATTCTTGCCAACGCGCAGTCCATCAGCATCTCAGGAGAGGATATAGCGGTACTCGGAGATAACCTGATGCTTGAACGCGCCATCGGCAATTTGCTGGCTAACGCAATTCACCATACGCCCGAAGATGGCAACGTCAGCATTCACCTTGAATCACAAAATGGGGTTGCTTTGATCACCGTTAGTAACACCGGACCAATGATTCCAGTGTCAGTGCAAGAACGAATTTTTGAGCGTTTTGTACGACTCGATGAACATGGCTACGAAGGTAACGGACTCGGACTCGCCATCACCAAATCCATCGTGCTAGCCCACAAAGGAAGTATCAGCGTCCAAAGTACCGAAGCAGGTACGGAATTCTGCGTTCAGCTTTCTCTCACGTACACTTCGCCAAACACTGCCGTTTCTGGTTCCGCATCAGTGTCGATCGGGTAATTGCCGGGTGATATAATATATAGAAGAGTTGGCAAAAGGGTGTTCGCTCGCTTCTGAATGTCACCAAATCACCCAAGCCCGAGGGAAAAATATGATTTTTAGCGCGTTACGCTCAACCCGTGACTGGCCAATCGCCACCAAACTTAATAGCGTTCAGGCAACAGCCACGATTTCTTTATTACTCGTCGCCATTACCGTATTGACCGTTTGGCTCAGCGGTGTCCTGCAAGAAAAAAATGTTGGCAATATTCGTCAAGCCAATCAGCAGGCGGTTGACCTCATTGATGCCTACAGTTCCTCACTAGAAAAAAATGCCGAGAAACTCGGTAACGTGCTTATTTCCCAGTACCCCAGCGGTTTTACGCTTGATGCATCAGCATCGGTTGACATCGCTGGCAAGGCAACTCCCTTACTGAAGTCAGGTGGTTCGACCCTTAATCTGAACTTTGAAAACATTGACCACTTCACGGCCATCACGGGCGTCGTTGCGACGATTTTTGCCCGCGAAGGTGATGATTTTGTCCGCGTCACGACATCACTCAAAAAGGAAAACGGCGAACGTGCCGTTGGCACCAATCTCGGTGTTACACACCCAGCCCGTGAGCGTTTGCTGAAAGGCGAGGCTTTTACAGGAAAAGCTCGCTTGTTCGGACGTGACTACATGACTCGCTATATTCCACAGCAGGACAAATCGGGCAAAGTCGTTGCCGTTTTATTCATTGGTCTGGACTTCACCTCTGAGTTGGTTGTACTCAAGGAAAAAATTAGAGGTGTCCGATTTAACAAAAGTGGCTACATCTTCGGACTTGATGCCGGTAAAGACAAAGGCACGCTGGTTATTCACCCCGCTCAGGAAGGCAAGAACCTACTTGATGCCACTGACCCGAACGGGGTCGCTTATATCAAGGACATGATCGATAAAAAGAATGGGCAGATCGAATATCAGTTCATGAATCCCAGTCTGGGCGAAACTGAACCCCGCACCAAAATTGCCGTATTTATGCACTACCCCAAATGGGATTGGATCATTGCTTCTAGTTGCTATCTAGACGAACTGTCAGAAGAGGCTGCTGCTGTGCGCAACCGTCTCATTTTGGCCGGTCTATTACTAGCGGCGATTTTATGTTTGGTGACCTATGTCAGCTTAAAAATCTGGGTGACTTCGCCTTTGCAAGGAACCGTTAGTGCCATGCAAAGTATTGCTCAAGGCAACTTGGTGGTGGAACTACCACCTCATGGCAAAGACGAGGTCGGCCAATTACTCATCGCTACCAAACAAATGGCGGGGAGCATGATTGACGCCATTGCCGACATCCAAGCCGCATCAATGCAGTTAGTAAGTAGCGCAAAAGAACTTTCTAAAGCATCTCACCATGTAGCCGCTCAATCTGGCTTGCAAAGCGATGCCGCCGCTACGATGGCCGCCAGTGTCGAAGAAATGGAAACGAGTATTAGCCATGTCCGTGATTGCGCCATTGATACCCAAAAAATCACCGACAGCGCCGGTAAAACATCGGTTGAAGGGGCACTGATTATTGACCAAGCCGTCAACAGCATGGCCCAGATAGCGGCGACGGTGCGTGAAGCTTCCACCTCCGTCACTCAACTCGGCCAAGAGTCAGAAGCCATTGCCGCCATTGTTAATACGATCAAAGGAATTGCTGACCAAACCAACCTGCTAGCGCTCAATGCCGCCATTGAAGCCGCGCGTGCAGGTGAAGCAGGTCGGGGCTTTGCAGTCGTTGCCGATGAAGTTAGAAAACTCGCTGAGCGAACCACCGTCTCGACCCAAGAAATTGAGGGCATGATTGGCAAAATACTGTCCGGTACCCGTGATGCCGTCGGTAGTATTGAAACCGGTGTTGTGCAAGTAGAAGGGGGCGTTACGCTAGCCAGTCAGGCAGGAAATAGCATCGCAGCGATTCGCAATGGGGCTGAGCAAGTGGCGGAAGCCGTTTCCAGCATTTCAAGCGCGTTGGCAGAGCAGTCATCGGCTTCGGCTGAGATTTCCCGGAATGTGGTTAACATCGCCGCTACTGCAGATGAAAACGCCTGCATGGCCAAAACATCCGCCGAGCATGCTGATGCCTTAGAAGACTTGGCCAATACACTCACCAGCCGTATTTCTAAATTCACGATTGGTTCGAAGTCTCAGCAATCCAGCGTGGATTTGTGGTGATTTCCGCCGAAGCGATACTAGAAAACCAAGTGATCTGCCGCTGATAAAGGCACACCATTCAACAATGACTTGCGGGCCAGATACCGTGCTTCCGCAACTGAAATATCGTCAAACCAATCGGGCAAACCACCAAAGTGAATGGCGTATGCGCCCAGCGGGTCGTGAATATTGGTGTGTTTGCGAATAGGCAATTCGAGGGTTAAAACCATGATCAACTCCTTATCCCCTAAAGACCGGCGTTAGCGGCCCCCGGGGAAATTGGAGCAAGCGACGCTTTAGCCGGTATTTGTATTCCGCCCCGGCAAGTTATCCATTAAATCCGGCGGTTGAGTCATTCTCGGCAAACCATCGCCGCAAATGAAATACTTTATCGATATGTGCTTATAAGGGAGTGGGCTCAGCGCCACTTTGGTGAACTAATCCCCGCTGCAAAACCGAAGCATAATCTAGTGGCCCCGGAGTCGTATCCTGATAGTTCTGAACTTCCCCATCCCGGAAACACCACAAACTACCGGCAGGCATTGATTCCCAATTTTCGTTATCCGTTAGTGGCGAAGTCGCAATAACCGCTACCCGATCTTCCGGCCTAGTCACAGCACTGAAATCCACAGTCATGTCATGGTCACGCAAATGGGCTGCAGAAAAAGGCGCTTTCCTAACGAGGTAACAAAGCTGCGTCGAACAATGAGCGAATAGAACCTGTCCATTAGACAAGAGATAATTGCACTGCCCCTGCTCACAAAGTAACTTGGTTAACTGGTGTAAATGTTTAAACAACGCATCGCAACCCGGTGGTGTATCACCGAATTCT
>JBEGTT010000017.1:0-7669 GCA_041179245.1 Pseudomonadota bacterium | reverse complement strand
TTTTCTGGAACCGGGCAATGGAAGAATTCAGCGGTTTAAAGGCAAAAGACATGCTTGGCAAGGGGGATTACGCCTACGCTTTAGCGTTCTATAGCGTTCGGCGCCCCATCCTAGTTGATTGTTTGGGGCTTCCGCTTGAGGTGATTCAGGCTCACTACCCCAAGGTAAGCCGCGATGGGGAAATCTTGATTGCCGAGGCAGAAACCGAACATCGGACAGGAAAACAAGGGGTTGTTTTTGCTGTTGCCTCTCCGCTCTACGACCCAAGCGGCCACCGAATTGGCTCAATGGAACAGGTTCGGGATGAAACAGAACTGCGCCACGCATTTGCAAAAATCACCAACCTTTCCCTCGCCGTAGAACAGAGTCCCAACGGGACAGTAATTACCAACAAGCATTCGATCATTGAATACATGAACGAGGCTTTTCTCGACATGTACGGCTACACGCGAGAAGAATTGATTGGCCAGCCCATCACCGTGCTCAGCTCTGGAAATACACCCAAGCGCACGGTCGGGGCGATGTGGTCGGCCCTGAATCAGGAACATTCCTGGAAAGGTGAATTTATCAATCGCCGCAAGAATGGCGAGGAGCGGATAATTTTTTCCCGTGTGTCGCCCATTCGACAACCGGATGGAAGTATCAGAAGTTATCTGGCCATCCAAGAAGATATGACCGAACGTAAACGTATCGGCCAGGAACTTGACCGCCACCGCCACCATTTGCAAAGTCTAGTCACTGAGCGCACCTCTGAATTAGAAGCATTAACAGAAGCTGCGGAAGCGGCCAACGAAGCGAAAAGTGCATTTTTGGCTAATATGAGCCACGAAATACGGACACCGATGAACGGCATCATTGGCTTGACCCGGATCGTGCACCAAGCAATAACAAACCCAGAACATCGGCGGCAATTGGGGCAAGTTCTTGAAACATCCCAAGTCTTGCTGGGCATGATTAACGACATTTTAGATATTTCCAAAATTGAAGCACGCAAGCTGGTCCTCGAACATATCAACTTCTATCTAGAGCCTTTGCTCAGACGCCAAATGGATCTGATTCGCTACGAAGCAGAAAACAAAGGATTACAACTTCTGGTGAAAATCCCACCGGAACTTAAGGATGCCTTAAAGGGTGACCCCTTAAGAGTCGGCCAAGTTCTGCTCAATTTTTTGGGTAACGCCGTCAAGTTTACGGAGAAGGGCAGCGTCACCATCGAGGCATCACTGCTAGAAACCACGATTGACGAGCACCATCAAAAGCAGTTTTTAATTCGCTTTAATGTGATCGACACGGGAATTGGTATCCCAGCAGCCGTCTGTGCCCGTTTGTTTCAAGCATTTGAGCAGGGTGATGTTTCGGTCACCCGAAAGTTTGGCGGCACCGGGCTAGGGCTGGTCATCAGCCGACGCCTAGCCGAAATGATGGGCGGAGAAGCGGGGGTAGAAAGCGAAGAGGGCAAAGGAAGCTGTTTCTGGTTCACCGTTCGTATCAATGCAGGTGAAGCGGGGATGGCTGCCCCCCCCATGACTGCCGTACCCAGTACGACAGATCATGAATCGCACATTCGGGCACTGGGTGCGAAATACCCAAGGCTACGAATATTGTTAGCAGAAGATAACGAAATTAATCAGGAAGTCGCGTTATCCCTATTTAACGGCACCGGTTTCATGATTGATGTGGCTGAAAATGGCGTTCTAGCGGTCGAAAAAGCGCGCACATCGCCCTATGATTTGATCCTGATGGATATTCAAATGCCGGTCATGGATGGCCTAACCGCAACCAAACAAATCCGCAGTTTTTCATGGCATCAGAACACCCCGATTATCGCCATGACAGCCAATGCGTTCGATGAAGACCGCGAAGAATGCATGGCTGCAGGAATGAATGCCCACCTCGGGAAGCCCGTTTCTCCGGGTCTCCTATACACCACGATTGAATCACTGCTGCCCGACACAGGTGCCACTCACGCACCTTTAATCACCCCAATCATCCCTTCTCTGAATGCACCCTCTACACCTTTATCCCAAGAACAAGATCCCTTGTCCTTGCTACGCGGCCTTAAAAACTTTGATCCAGAAACCGGTTTATCGAGTTTGGGGGGACGAGTAAAACCCTACCTACGCATGCTGCGCAAATTTGCATTAGCCCAATCCGGCGATTCTGCAGCCCTACTTTCCGCATTGCAGGGAATTCACACACCCGCTAGCCGAGACGAAGCGCGCAGGTTAGCGCACTCGCTAAAAGGGGTTGCCGGAACGCTGGGAATGCCTTTGCTGAAAGAAAAGGCGTCTTTACTTGAAGGGGCGCTGAAAGAAAATGTCGCTGAAAGCGTCATATTAGAGCTGGGTAGCGAGTTGGCCCCGATACGCGAGTTGTTAGCTGAACAACTGCTTGCGTTGTTACCTGAATCAGAAACCTAGGTGCCTTCGGACCTTAAGCAGACTTTTCCAACCACCACATTGCCCTTGCTTTGATATTGCAACTCATCGAAGCTGAGCATTTTGGCCATCGCAATCCCCCGTCCGTGCATATCAAAAGCGCGATCTGGGCTCATCTCAAGATACTGCTCCCAGTTAAAACCATTTCCTTCGTCAGTAACCGTGAAATGCAAGCAATCGGGGAATCGTTGAATGGAAAGGGTTGCCACTCTTGCCTTAAATTCAGGAGCGCTCAGACGACGCGTAATTTCCTGTTCCAATGACCCATTCAATAGGAAGGTACTTTTTTCCGCATAGGCAATACCAAGGTTGCCATGTTCAACCGCATTAAGTAACAATTCAGACAACCCCAAAACTACCCGCTGTGGATCTGGCGCGGCATGAGCGCCAAGCGCTGCTAAGGCACGCGCTTCTTCACGGGTTCGAAACTGGAAGGTCGCATACTGGAGCAACTTAAGGGTTGCGCCTGTTTTCTTGACCTCTTCCTGAAGCGACATCGACATCCGGCGGTCTTCAACCGAGTGCGCCACAATGGCCAGCAGGGCTTCTGCTGAGAAAGGTTTGGTCAGGTAATACAGCGCGCCAGCCTTAAGCCCCTCAGCAATGTCCTCATCAGAGGTTAGTGAAGTCTGCATAATGACCGGGATGGAACTGAGGTCGGCATTGGCTTTGATTCTTCGCAGAACTTCAATGCCATCTATATCCGGCATCACCCGATCAAGAATAACTGCATCAAAGGTATTCTCGCTGGCGGTCAGAAGCCCCCAAGCCATTTCTCCGTTATCAGCGACACTCGTCTGATAACCAGCCTCATCTAGGTTTTCCTTGAGGATCTCCTGCAACAGAGGCTCGTCTTCGACAATCAGAATGTGTGCATTACTCATGGCTGTGACAGGGGTAAATTATTTGGCGTAGATTAGCATGCAAGCAAATATAAAAGCTGCTTATGGATTCAAAATCAGCTTAACCCAAGGAATGACAAATGGAACCAGCAGCGCGGTTAGAAAACCATTTAATCCCATCGCCAACGCTGAAAAAGCACCCGCTTCCTCGCTAATCAAAAAAGCCCGAGCTGTACCAATGCCATGTGCTGACATTCCAATCGCAAATCCTTGTGCCGCCTGATCGCGGATTTTCAACCATTTCAGCCAAGGTTCACAAACGGCAGCGCCAAAAATACCCGTAATAATGACCAGCACCGCCGTCAGCGAAGGTAAGCCCCCTATTTTTTCCGACACCCCCATCGCAATCGGGGTGGTAATCGACTTTGGCGCTAAGGACAAAACACTCGTCCAAGAGGCTCCCCACCACCAAGCCACCACCATAGCCGAGACAATCGCCACCAAAGAACCCACCCATAACGCGACAGTCACCGGAATAACCAGCGCCTGAACCCGGTTGAACTGGGCATACAAAGGCAATGCCAGTGCCACAGTCGCGGGGCCTAACAGAAAGTGAACGAACTGCGCTCCTTCGAAATAACGGCTGTACGAAACACCTGATAACCAAAGCAGGGCGCACAACAACGTCACCGCGACTAATACGGGGTTAGCCAACGGATGACCGCCACATCGACGATGCACGGCGAGTGCTACCAAATAGACCAACAAGGTCAGCGTCAGCCCCATCAGCGGCGTAGCAGAGAGATAAGCCCAAAGTTGAAAGATCCGGTCAGTCATGGTTTGCTGCCTTCCGACGATCCAGCCATTGAATCAGCAACGCGCTCGCGCTCAGGGTTAATAAGGTGCTGATCAACACCGCCAAGGTAATTGGCAACCAGTCATCCGCTAAACGATTCAAGTGCAACAAAATCCCTGCTCCCGCTGGAATAAACAGGAGGGACAAATTCTGCAAAAGGCCATTACTGGTTGATTTTAGGGCTTCACTTGCCCCCCCCCGAACGATCAAGGTTATGAATAACAGGGCCATACCGATAACGGGACCGGGAACGGGAATGGCTAATAGATTGGATAGCACTTCGCCAATCAACTGAAACATCAACAACAACGTTATTGCAGGGATCATGGTCTGAAAATCCACAAAGTTTTCCGGATTATAGGGGCAAGTTAAAACCATGGCACCAGTGGCTGTTACCATTTACGCCCTTGAAAAAATCAAGTTGGAATCAAGCATGGACATGGGGTTAAACGTTTGGTGGCTGGCGTATATTTTATTGGGGATTTTTGCCGGTTTTCTGGCGGGTTTATTGGGCATTGGTGGCGGTGGCGTCATGGTGCCGATACTGGTCATGATCTTTTCTGCCCAAGGTTTTCTACCCACAGAGATCATGCACCTTGCTTTAGGCACTTCGATGGCTGCGATTATCTTTACCGCACTTTCTAGTATTTGGGCGCACCACCAACACGGCGCTGTGCGTTGGGATGTGGTGCGAGCAATGACGCCGGGTGTGTTGCTCGGCACGCTAATCGGGACATGGCTGGCCGCGCAGGTGTCTGGCCGGTCATTGGCAATTTTCTTTGCTTTGTTTTTCGCTGGTGTGGCTTGGCAGATGCTGACCAATACGAAGCCATCACCACATCGCGAAATTCCCTCAGGATTGGTTCAGTCGAGTGTTGGTGCGGGGATCGGATTATTGTCGTGTTTGGTGGCAATTGGCGGCGGCACGCTGACCGTGCCCTTTCTGACTTGGTGCAACGTGAAAGTGCAGCACGCCATTGCCACTTCTGCGGCAGTCGGATTGCCCATCGCGGCTGGTGGCGCTTTGGGTTACCTCGTCAATGGCTGGGGGCATCCCGGTTTACCTGAGCATAGTGTGGGTTTTGTGTATTGGCCGGCGGTGCTGGGGATTGTGCTGGCGAGCATGCCTGTCGCGCCATTTGGGGCAAAAGCAGCCCATCGCTTGCCGGTGGCAACATTAAAACGGGTGTTCGGGGTGATTCTGCTGGTGTTGGCCGTAAAAATGGCTTGGGGGGTTTTGACGAGCGTTGTTTAGTTGCTTGGTTGAGGGGCCGTGCGCATTTTGGCTAAGGCCTCTCTGCCTGCCAAAATGTGGTCGTACATACCTTTTTCGGCTTTAGAAATATCTCGCACCTGAATCGCCGCCATGATGTCGCGGTGTTCGAGTAGTGATTGGGCCAAGCGGCCTTCCAGCGATAGCGAGTGCAGGCGAGAGAGCTTCAGGACTTTTCGCAAATCCTGAATGACAGAGAGTAGCCAGCGGTTATCTGCCAGCTCTTGTAGCTTTTTGTGGAATTCTTGGTTGGCCTCAAAAAAATCCGTCATCCGGTTTTCAGTGGCGCATTTTTCCAGTCGAGCATGAATTTCGGCGAGAAAAGCAATGTCAGCATCGGTCGCTTTTTGCAACGCTTCATGCGTCGCCCGGCCTTCAAGCAAGGCCATCAGCGGAAAAATATCGTCGAGGTCACGGGGGGAAAGTTCGGTGACGTAACAACCACGCCGGGGTTTTAGCTCCACCAATCCTTCTGAGGCTAAGACTTTTAACGCTTCGCGTAACGGCGTCCGAGAGATTCCATAGTGATCAGCGAGCTTTTGTTCGTCAATCCAAGTGCCGGGGGTGATTTCATGTGCAAAGATGCGCTGGCGCAAGCGCTCAGCCACTTCTTGGTATAGCGCAGTAGGTGCAATTCGAGCCGGCATGAGTACTTTCTGGAAGGTGTTTCCACCTCATTAAGATTCACTTGAGGGGGTGGCTTGCGCTCATAATTATGGATAACGTATTATGCGACGATTAAGGATGTTAACTTCCTGCTGGTTTCCGAGCAATATCTGTTTGCAATTTGCGACATGTTTTTGAAAGACAAATGTCGATTAAATAACGAGCGGAGCGGGTAAAGCGGGAAAGGTCGAGCAGAGCCAAATCTGCAATAATTTTTAGGGGTGCGTCATGGCAGATCAACATTTCAATTCAGACAACTTGGATGCTTGGGATAAAGCAGCGGCCAAACAGTCGCCCGGTGGCGATACTAAAAATCTGGTTTGGAAGACACCAGAAGGTTTGGAAGTTAAGGCGCTGTATACCAAGGCTGATGTAGCCGATCTCGAATTTGCCGACACCCTGCCCGGCTTCGCGCCCTACCTGCGTGGACCGCAACCGACGATGTATGCCGTAAAACCTTGGACCATCCGCCAGTATGCTGGTTTCTCCACCGCCGAGGCTTCCAACGCTTTCTACCGCAAGGCGCTCGCCGCCGGCGGCCAGGGCGTTTCCGTCGCTTTCGACCTGGCCACCCACCGTGGCTACGACTCGGACAATCCTCGCGTGCTGGGCGACGTCGGCAAGGCCGGCGTAGCGATCGACTCGGTCGAAGACATGAAGATCCTCTTCGACAGCATCCCGCTCGACAAGGTCTCGGTTTCGATGACCATGAACGGCGCCGTTCTGCCGATTCTCGCCGGCTACATCGTTGCTGCTGAAGAGCAGGGCGTGCCGCAGGACAAGCTGTCCGGCACCATCCAGAACGACATCCTCAAAGAATTCATGGTGCGGAATACTTATATTTATCCGCCCAAGCCGTCGATGAAGATCATCGCCGACATTTTCGGCTACACGGCGCAGCACATGCCGAAGTTCAACTCGATCTCGATTTCCGGTTATCACATCCAGGAAGCCGGTGCCAACCAGGCAATCGAACTGGCTTTCACACTGGCTGATGGCATGGAATACGTGCGCACCGGCGTCGCTTCCGGCATGGACGTCGACACCTTCGCTGGCCGCTTGTCGTTCTTCTGGGCAGTCGGCATGAACTTCTACCTCGAAATCGCCAAGATGCGTGCCGGTCGCCTGTTGTGGGACCGCATCATGACCAGTTTCAACGCGAAGAGCCCGAAGTCCAAGATGCTACGCACGCACAGCCAGACCTCCGGCTGGTCACTGACCGAGCAAGACCCGTACAACAACGTCGTGCGCACCACTATCGAAGCGATGGCCGCTGTTTTCGGCGGCACCCAGTCGCTTCATACCAACGCGCTCGACGAAGCGATCGCGCTGCCGACCGAGTTCTCGTCGCGCATTGCCCGCAACACGCAGCTAATCATCCAGGAAGAAACCCACATCACCAATGTCGTCGATCCGTGGGCCGGCTCCTACATGATGGAAAAGCTCACGCAGGACATGGCCGACAAGGCCTGGGGCATCATCGAGGAAATCGAGGCGATGGGCGGCATGACCAAGGCGGTCGAGTCCGGCATGCCCAAGATGAAGATCGAGGAGGCCGCCGCCCGCCGTCAGGCCCGGGTCGATCGCGGCGAGG
>JBEGTT010000016.1:0-3818 GCA_041179245.1 Pseudomonadota bacterium | reverse complement strand
CATGCTGCACCACCCTGTACACCGGCTGGTATACCCAAGGCATCGAGTTTTTGTTGCAGCAATTGCTGCCAACCATTGTTATCACCATTTTGTTTTACCGCTGCCAGTGCAGCCGTATAAGCCGCTTTGGCATCCAGCTTCTTGCCTTGCGCCAAAAGGATGTCACCCTTCAGAGCAGCCACTTGGGCAGCGAACGCAGGCAATTTCTCATCGGACAACACCCTAATAGCCTCATCGTAGGCTTTTTCATCCAACAACAACCCCGCAAGACGCAATCGAGCCAAGGCGCGAATTTCATCGCTGGCATGGTCAACGGCCCACGTTAGCTGACTGCGGGCTGTCTTGAGGTCGTCTGCCTCAACTGAAGATCGCGCAGCCATCATGGCCGCCAGTGGCGCGTAGGCTGTGCCGCTGTATTTCTCGGTTAGCTCACCCGCCAGATTCTTAATTCGGCCGTTGTCCTGTAATTGGTTAGCCTGCTGCAGAACAGCGAAAATCACTGAGGCCTCGGTTGACTGTTTATTTTGGTACCAAGTCCACCCCTGCCAGCTCACGGCTGCAATAGCGACAGCCACGGTAACGCCAGTAATCAGATTGCCATGCTGACTCCACCAAGCCTTGATTTCATCAAGCTGTTCCTGCTCTTCAAGATCATAAACTGCCATGAAATTTCCTTTCCTTAATCGGCATCGAACAACTGGTCGATGATGGCATCCGCCACATCATCTACCGGCACGGCCTGTTGGGCACTCGTTTCATCACGCAAAGGTTTAAGCTGAACTACGCCCTGCGCCGCTTCATCATCACCAATCACAACCGCGTAGGTTGCTTGGCTCGCATCAGCCTTTTTCATCTGTGATTTGAAACTACCACCACCACAATGGAGTAACGTGCTGATGCCTTTGCCACGTAAATCTTCCGCTACCCGGAAAGCCAAACGTGTTGCCGATTCGCCCTGATGCACTACATAGACATCTGGCCCCGGCATTGCTGGCTCACCACCGGCTTCCTTAATCAGTGCAATCAGCCGTTCAACCCCCATTGCAAAACCACAGGCAGGCGTAGGTTTACCGCCCAGTTGCTGAACAAGGCCATCGTAACGGCCACCAGCACACACCGTTCCCTGAGCACCCAGTCGATCCGTCACCCACTCAAAAACAGTCAGGTTGTAATAATCCAGCCCGCGAACCAGACGCGGATTCACTTTGTACGGAATCCCAGCATCTTTCAAAATCCGCTGCACCCCCTCAAAGTGCGCCAGCGAAGCTTCGCCCAAGTAATCGATCAGTTTAGGTGCAGCAGTACACAGTTCCTGCATCTCCGGATTTTTGGTATCCAGAATGCGCAATGGATTGCTATGCAAGCGGCGTTTGGCTTCATCGTCCAGTACATCAAGATGTTGCTCAAAATAGGCAATCAGGGCTGAGCGATGGATTGCCCTTTCTTCAGGCTGGCCCAAGCTATTGAGTTGCAGGCGGATGTCATCCAGGCCCAAGTCATCCCACAGGCGAGCGCCCATCAGGATCATCTCGGCATCAATATCCGGCCCGGTATAGCCAAAGGATTCAACACCCACCTGATGAAACTGGCGATAACGGCCTTTTTGGGGACGTTCATGGCGGAACATCTGACCGATGTAATACAGGCGTTGCGGATGCTGGGCAGCCAAGTTGTGCTGAATCACTGCCCGCACACAGCCCGCGGTTCCTTCGGGACGCAGAGTAAGCTGTTCGCCATTTAGCGCATCTTCAAAGGAGTACATCTCCTTTTCAACAATATCCGTCACTTCACCAATGGCCCGTTTGAACAGGGGAGTCGGCTCGACGATGGGCATGCGAATCGGACGATAGCCGTAGCTTTTCAGCCAATGACGAACGGTATCTTCGAACATTTCCCAAAATCCCGCCTCAACAGGCAGAACATCATTCATCCCACGGACAGATTGCAGCAATTGACTCATAAGTTTTTACAGTTTTTTAACGTAGGTCCGCGCGACATAGCGCTGGATTATTTCGATAAATTCATTGGCGATGTTATCACCACGCAAGGTAAGCGTTTTTTCGCCATCCTCAAATACAGGTGCAATCGGTGTTTCTCCGTTGCCGGGCAACGATATGCCCACATTGGCATGTTTTGACTCACCGGGGCCGTTAACCACACAACCCATCACGGCCAAGGTCATGTTTTCCACGCCGTCGTATTGAGTACGCCAAACTGGCATCTGCCCACGCACAAAATCCTGCACCTGCGCAGCCAGCTCCTGGAAAAAGGTACTGGTTGTCCGACCACAGCCTGGGCAAGCAGCAACCATCGGCGTAAATGCTCGCAAGCCCATGGACTGCAAAATTTCCTGCCCAACAATCACTTCCTGGGTTCGAGAACCACCCGGTTCTGGTGTCAGCGAAATACGAATGGTGTCACCAATACCCTGTTGCAATAGGATAGACAGGGCTGCGGTTGAAGCCACAATCCCTTTGGAGCCCATACCCGCTTCGGTCAAACCCAAGTGCAAGGGGTAATCGGCCTGTGCCGACAAATCCTGATAAATCGCGACCAAATCCTGCACACTGGATACCTTGCAGGACAGAATGATGTGCTCACCCGGCAAGCCTAATTCCTCAGCCTTACGGGCGGATTCAAGGGCTGAAGTAACCATGGCGTAACGCATCATCTGTACCGAATCTAATGGCACTTCGCGACGACTGTTCTCGTCCATGATGCGCGCCAACAAGTCTTGATCCAGACTTCCCCAATTCACTCCAATCCGCACCGGCTTGTCGTAACGACAGGCTAATTCGATCATCTGAGCAAACTGTTCATCTTTTTTCTTACCGAATCCAACATTACCCGGGTTTATTCGATATTTCGCCAGTGCTTCAGCACACGCCGGTTCATCCGTCAGCAAGCGATGCCCGTTGTAATGAAAGTCGCCAATCAACGGCACATCACAGTTCATGCGATTTAGGTGTTCGCGAATTTTGGGAACGGCGGCGGCCGCCTCTGGCGTATTAACCGTAATGCGCACCAACTCGGAACCTGCACGGGCCAGTTCGGCAGTTTGAATCGCCGTCGCCAGATAATCTGCCGTATCCGTATTGGTCATTGACTGAATCACCACCGGCGAGCCACCACCAACAGTCACATTCCCCACCAAGCAGGACTTGGTCAAACGCCGAAGCGGCCCTCCCTGCAAAGTCAGATGAGCTGCTGTCGCCGCGTTAACCCCAATATTCTTGCCCATTAGTCCAGTTTCAAGCGACCCACGTTATTGATGGTAAAGGGCTGTAAATCAACGGGCTGTCCCTTGTATTGGACTTTCACCACTGCCGCATTACCAATATGAAAACTGAATGGCGCCTGCCCATTAATCTCTTTTTCCGAACCAGCGATCCCTGTTTGGGAGAAAACCACATTCCCATTTTTATCCTTGATTTCGACCCAAGAGCTTCCCGAAAAATTGAGTTTGATCAGGGCTGCGGGGACAACTGGTGCAGTGGCAACTGCCTGAGGTGCGGAGCCAGCTGGAGCATTCAGAGGCACACTCAATGGGACAACGTTTGGTGCCAACTGTTGAGGAACATTGTCACCGACCGGCTGCACGACAGACGATGGCATGGGCGCCTCAGTCGAAGGCGGTGGCAACACAGGGCCTTGTGTCGCCTTTTCACCGACTGGCCAAAGAAAATAGGCCAAAATGGCTACCAATAAAATAACCAGCCCGACTACCACCATGCCCAAGTCTTTCCGAGGGTTTTCACTGGTCGCTTGAGTTGGCTGAAGATTCTGTGTAGACGGAGGGACAATCGGCGTTTCAGCCG
>JBEGTT010000015.1:0-5451 GCA_041179245.1 Pseudomonadota bacterium | reverse complement strand
CAATACGCCTAGAAATCCACCATGGAAGCTCATGCCACCATGCCAAACCATCAACATTTCTAAAGGATTCGCTAAGTAATACGCGGGTTCGTAAAACAGAATTTGGCCAAAACGACCTCCCAGCACTACCCCCAGAACGCCGTAAAACAGCAGATCATCAAGTTGCTCCAGTGACCACGTCGGCAACCCCGCCGCTTGCCGTGTCGCCATTCGGCGCCGCGCCAGCAAAGAAAATTGAACAAAGGCCAGCAAATACATCAGGCCATACCAGCGGATCGCTAGCGGGCCAACGGAAATTGCAATGGGATCAAACTGGGGATGAATGAGCATGGGAGAGTGTGGCAAGCTGGGCTAGAATTCTGGAATTCGGCGATTATAGTTCCCGCCCCGATGAAACACGGAGATTCCCATGCCCCAATATCGTTCCCACACTTCCACCCACGGCCGCAACATGGCGGGCGCTCGCTCACTTTGGCGCGCCACTGGCATGAAAGACGGCGACTTCGGCAAACCCATTATTGCCGTGGTTAATTCCTTTACCCAATTTGTTCCGGGCCACGTCCACCTGAAGGATATGGGGCAACTGGTCGCGCGTGAGATCGAGGCGGCTGGCGGTGTCGCCAAAGAATTCAACACCATCGCCATTGATGACGGCATTGCGATGGGCCACGATGGCATGTTGTACAGCCTACCTAGCCGTGACTTGATTGCTGACTCTGTGGAATACATGGTCAATGCCCATTGCGCGGATGCGATGGTCTGCATTTCGAACTGCGACAAAATCACCCCGGGGATGTTGATGGCTGCAATGCGCCTGAACATTCCAGCCATTTTTGTTTCTGGCGGGCCAATGGAAGCAGGCAAGGTTCAACTTGGTACACAAACCATCAAGGTTGACTTGATTGACGCCATGATCAAAGCCGGCGACAAGAACGTTTCTGACGCCGAAGTTGACCAATTTGAGCGCTCCGCCTGTCCGACCTGCGGTTCTTGTTCAGGCATGTTTACCGCTAACTCGATGAACTGTTTGACCGAAGCACTGGGCCTATCCCTCCCTGGTAACGGAACACTGGTCGCCACTCACGCTGACCGTAAAGGACTGTTCCTCGAAGCGGGTCGCCGTATCGTGCGTTTAGCTGAACGTTGGTACGAACAAGACGACGCCAGCGTGCTTCCCCGTAGCATTGCCAATTTCCAAGCCTTTGAAAACGCCATCACCTTGGATGTAGCGATGGGTGGTTCGACCAATACGGTGCTTCATTTACTGGCCACCGCCCAAGAGGCCGGCGTGAACTTCACGATGGCTGACATTGACCGTATTTCCCGCAAAACCCCTTGCCTGTGCAAGGTTGCACCCGCCACGCAGCAGTACCATATTGAAGACGTCCATCGCGCCGGCGGCATCATGTCCATCCTCATTGAGTTGTCTAAAGGTGGCCTGATCCACCGCGACACCCACACGGTGCACTGCCATACATTGGGCGAAGCACTCGATACCTATAACGTCCAGCGCGCAGCCAGCAATCAAATTCTGGACTACTACCGTGCGGCACCCGGCGGTGTTCCGACGCAAACGGCCTTTAGTCAAAGCAACCGTTATCCGTCCTTGGATATTGATCGCAGCCACGGCTGTATTCGGAACATCTCCCACGCTTACAGTACCGATGGTGGATTGGCCGTGCTTTACGGCAACATCGCCGAAAAGGGCTGCATCGTCAAAACTGCTGGTGTCGATGACTCCATACTTAAATTCACCGGCAAGGCTCGCGTCTTCGAAAGCCAAGATGATGCCGTTGAAGCCATTTTGGGCAACCACATTGTCGAAGGTGACGTCGTGGTTATTCGCTATGAAGGTCCACAAGGCGGCCCAGGTATGCAAGAAATGCTTTACCCCACCAGTTATCTCAAGTCGATGGGCCTAGGCAAAGCCTGCGCGCTACTCACCGATGGGCGTTTTTCAGGTGGCACCTCCGGCCTATCCATCGGCCACGCCTCACCCGAAGCCGCCAATGGTGGTGCGATTGGTCTTGTTGAAGAGGGGGATACGATCGAAATCGACATCCCAAATCGCAGCATTCAGTTGATGATTTCCGAGGGCGATTTAGTCTCCCGCCGCGCCGTCATGGAAGCCAAAGGTGACGCTGCATGGAAACCCATTAAAGATCGCAAACGCGTTATCTCCAAGGCACTCCAAGCCTATGCACTGTTCGCCACCTCCGCTGACCGCGGTGCGGTGCGTGATCTTAGCCAAGTAAAAAAGGTTTCCTAACGGCTAAAAACGGACCTAAAAATCGCGCAACTTATTGACGCAAATAGAAATTTACGTATAATGCGCGACTCATTTTACCGGGGGCTTGCCCCTATTTCTTGGAGTTCAACATGTACGCGGTCATAAAAACCGGTGGTAAACAGTATCGTGTTTCCGCTGGCCAAAAACTTAAAGTAGAACAGATACCGGCAGACGTTGGCGCAGAAATCACAATTGATCAGGTCCTCATGGTAGGCGAAGGTGAATCAGTGAAAGTCGGCGCTCCGTTAGTTGCAGGAGCCTCAGTAAAGGCAGTCGTGATTTCTCACGGTCGTCATGACAAGGTCAAAATTTTCAAGATGCGTCGCCGTAAGCATTACCAAAAGCATCAAGGCCACCGTCAAAACTATACCGAACTGCGCATCGAAGCGATCGCAGCTTAATTTCGGCATAGCACTCTTTTAGGAGCTAATAAATGGCACACAAAAAAGCTGGCGGTAGTTCACGTAACGGCCGCGACTCAGAATCCAAACGACTTGGCGTCAAGCGCTACGGTGGTCAATTTGTACTGGCTGGCAACATTATCGTTCGCCAACGCGGCACTGAATTCCACCCAGGTGAGGGCGTAGGCTGTGGCAAAGACCACACCCTATTTGCTTTGACCAATGGCACTGTTCAGTTCGCGCTGAAGGGACCAAAACAGCGTCGCACAATCAGTATCGTTCCTGCTGCTGAGTAATTCAGATCGGCGGAACTCAAAGCCCTATCCGCCGGATAGGGCTTTTTAGTTTGTAGCATCGGGAAGAAAGCGAGTTCACATGAAGTTTATTGATGAAGCAAAAATCTACGTTAAGGCCGGCGATGGCGGCAATGGCGTCGCTACTTTCCGACGTGAAAAATATATTCCGATGGGTGGCCCCGACGGTGGTGATGGCGGCAAAGGTGGCAGCGTTTGGGCAGTGGGCGATCGCAACATCAATACCTTGGTTGACTATCGCTATACCCGCAAATTTATTGGTCAGCGCGGCGAAAACGGCCGTGGCGCCGATTGTTACGGAGCCGCCGGTACTGACATCACGTTGCGCATGCCCGTGGGTACGGTTATTTCTGATTTGAATACCAACGAAGTCATTGCCGATCTATCTGAAGATGGGAAAAAAGTGCTTATTGCCCAAGGCGGCAAAGGCGGCCTCGGCAACATCCACTTCAAATCCAGCGTGAATCGTTCCCCTCGCAAATGTACTAGGGGCGAAGAAGGCAAAGAGCTAGATCTAAAAATGGAACTACGCGTACTTGCCGACGTTGGTTTATTAGGTTATCCGAATGCTGGCAAAAGCACGTTGATTCGCGCTATTTCTGCCGCCAAGCCAAAAGTTGCTGATTACCCATTCACTACCTTGCACCCCAATCTTGGCGTGGTGCGGGTGGATGACAATCGAAGTTTTGTGGTCGCTGACGTTCCCGGTCTGATTGAAGGCGCTGCCGACGGCGCTGGTTTAGGCGTGCGCTTCCTGAAGCATTTGCAACGGACCCGCTTACTGTTGCATCTCGTTGATTTGGCCCCATTCAATCCCGACACCGACCCGGTTCAGGAAGCCGTAGCTATCGTTGCTGAATTAGTCAAACACAGCAAACGCTTGGGCGAAAAACCCCGTTGGCTGGTGTTGAATAAGCTTGATTTAATCCCTGAAGAAGATCGTGCGGAACGTGTCGAAGCCTTCCTTACGGCTTACCGAGCAGTCAGCGGTTACGACGGCCCTTGTTTCCAAATTAGCGCCATCAGCAGCACAGGCACGCGGGATCTGGTCTACCGAATCGAAGAAGCGCTCCAGACAATTCCAGCGGTTCCAACGGCTGAAGAAATGGAAGTTGAAATCCCTTATGTACCCGAACTCACCGTTGAAGAGGGTACTGAAAGCGGTGAAGATGAGGACGATCTGGATGACGACGATTTTGACGATAGCGAAGTCGAAGTCATCTACGTTCGCGACTAATCATTCCCTATGAACTCGCCAAATATCCTTGCTCAAGCCCGCCGGATTGTCGTCAAGGTGGGTTCTGCGCTGGTCACTAACAATGGCACCGGTCTCGACGTTGCCGCGATTCAAGATTGGGCACGCCAAATTGCCGCTTTGCGGGCAGATGGCAAAGAAGTGCTGATGGTTTCTTCTGGCGCCATTGCTTGTGGCTTGCAAAGACTGGGCTGGGATAAACGTCCGAAGGCGCTGCCCGAACTGCAAGCCGCTGCGGCCGTTGGGCAAATGGGCTTGGCGCAGGTTTACGACGCCGCCTTTGCGCAACACGGTTTGCTCACCGCGCAGATTTTGCTGACCCATGACGATTTATCGGACCGCACTCGTTACCTCAACGCCCGCTCAACCTTAACCACGCTGATGGGGCTGGGTGTCGTCCCGATCATTAACGAAAACGATACCGTGGTCACCGATGAAATCAAATTTGGTGACAACGACACCTTAGGGGCGCTGGTCGCCAACTTAGTCGACGCGGACGCGCTGTTTATCCTCACCGACCAAACTGGTCTATACACCGCTGACCCGCGTAAAGACCCGAATGCCACGCTGATTCAGGAAGCTGCAGCCGGCACTCCCGAACTTGAACAAATGGCCGGCGGTGCCGGCACACGGATTGGCACCGGCGGCATGATTACCAAAGTGATTGCGGCCAAACGTGCGGCAGGTAGCGGCGCACATACCGCCATCGCCAGTGGCCGCGCTAACAACCCTGACGCTATCATTCGTCTCGCTGCCGGCGAACCTGTTGGCACGCTGCTGCTGGCCAGCACACCACGCCTCACCGCACGCCAGCAATGGCTAGCCGACCATCTGCAACTCGCCGGGCAACTCCACCTCGACAATGGCGCCATTGAAGCGCTTAAAGCAGGGAAAAGCCTGCTACCGATAGGGGTCATCACCGTGACGGGCGAATTTGAACGGGGTGCTGCCGTGGCATGCCTGTCACCAGACGGTAAAGAAGTTGCGCGAGGATTGGTTAATTACGCCAGTAGCGAAGCACGCCGCATCGCTCGGATGCCAAGCCAAGATATTGAAAGTCTGCTCGGTTATGTGGATGAAGAAGAATTGATTCACCGTGATAACCTGATCCTTCTGATTTGATTTTTGATGGAAACTGCCATGACGCAAGCTACAGATCCAACTCTTACGCCGGTTCAGGAAGCCGCTGTT
>JBEGTT010000014.1:0-3212 GCA_041179245.1 Pseudomonadota bacterium | reverse complement strand
CGCAAATGTGTTCGTGCCAGTTTGCTGCTAGGGGATTTACGTTTGCAGCAGGCTCAACCGCTTGAGGCAATCGCGGCATGGCAAAAGATCGAGCAACAAGACCCCGCTTATCTTGCATTGGCGGCGCAGCGTTTGCTTGATGCCTACCGAAAACTGGAACGCCATCAGGAAGGCATTACCTTGCTGAAGGCATACCTTGAAAATTACCCTTCACTGGATTTGTTGGAAGTCGTCTACCAACTGGTGTTGGAGTGCGAAGGTTCCGAATCGGCTTACCGGTTAGTGCGGGCAGAGTTGCAACGTAATCCGACCTTGTTAGGGTTGGACAAAATGTTGACCGCTCGCATGCCGCTGGTGCCTGAAGAAAGCCGCCCCGATGTTGAATTGGCGAGAACCATTGTTCAGGGCTATACCCGGCGTTTGGCAAGGTATCGATGTGATGGTTGTGGATTTAAAGCGCGCCAACATTATTGGCGTTGTCCCGCTTGTGGGGGATGGGAAACTTACCCGCCCCGCCGTAGTGAAGAATTCGATTCAAGCTTATAAATTTCGTAGGAAAAAATTATGAAAATTACCGTGGTGGGTACAGGCTATGTGGGCCTAGTGAGTGGCACCTGTTTGGCAGAAGTTGGCAATGATGTGCTGTGCCTAGATGTGGATCCCAAGAAAATTCAGATTTTGCTTGATGGCGGTATCCCGATTTTTGAGCCGGGGTTACAAGACATGGTGCAGCGCAATGTGGCGGCTGGGCGTTTGCATTTCACAACGGATATTGAAAAAGCCGTCAATCACGGGGCGATTCAATTTATCGCGGTGGGCACGCCGCCTGATGAAGATGGTAGCGCTGACCTGCAATACGTGACTGCTGCCGCTCGTAACATCGGCAAGTACATGACCGAATACAAGGTCATCGTCGATAAATCGACGGTTCCGGTCGGCACAGCTGACAAAGTTCAGGCTGCCTTGGCTGATGAACTTAAAAAACGGGGTGTAGATACACCGTTTAGTGTGGTGTCCAACCCAGAATTCCTCAAAGAAGGTGCGGCAGTTGAAGATTTCATGCGGCCAGACCGGATTGTGGTTGGGGCGGAGGATGAGCGTGCTATTCAATTGATGCGCGCATTGTATGCACCGTTCCAGCGCAACCATGAACGCCTGATTATCATGGATGTGAAAAGTGCAGAACTGACCAAGTATGCCGCGAACGCCATGTTGGCGACACGCATCAGCTTCATGAACGAACTCGCCAATCTGGCTGAAAAACTCGGTGCTGACATTGAGTGCGTTCGTCAGGGCATTGGCTCAGACCCACGTATTGGTTACCACTTCCTTTACCCCGGATGTGGTTACGGCGGTTCCTGTTTCCCCAAGGATGTGAAAGCGCTGATTCAGACCGCCAAGGATGATGCCGGGATTGATTTGAAGGTCTTGAATGCCGTCGAAGAAGCCAACGATGCCCAGAAACATGTGCTGACTAACAAGATCAAAGCCAAGTTTGGCAACGATTTGAAGGGGAAACATTTCGCTTTGTGGGGCTTGGCTTTTAAGCCCAATACCGACGATATGCGTGAAGCCCCTAGCCGTGAGTTAATTGCTGATTTGTTTGCCGCGGGTGCAACTGTCACCGCGTTTGATCCGGTAGCGACGCACGAAACCCAACGGATTTATGGCGATGAATCACGCCTGAGTTACGCCGAGAATCCAGTGGCAGCACTGGAAGGTGCTGATGCACTGGTAATCGTCACGGAATGGAAAGTTTTCCGTAGCCCTGATTTTGAAGTGATTAAATCTAAACTTAAAAATCCGCTTATTTTTGATGGCCGCAATCTTTACGATCCCAAAGTGGTTCGTGAAGCTGGTATTGAGTATTTACCCATCGGACGTCCCTAAATTGTTTTTGGTGCCATGAATATGCTGGAAAAAGTAAAACAGGTTCGTTTGCTGGTGGTAGGTGATGTCATGCTCGACCGTTACTGGTTTGGTGCGGTGGATCGGATTTCCCCTGAAGCCCCTGTGCCAGTGGTCAAAGTCGAACGAAGCGAAGAGCGGCTGGGTGGCGCGGCGAATGTGGCGCGTAATGCGGCCGCGATTGGGGCAACAACCGCTCTGTTGTCCGTAGTCGGTGATGATGAAGCCGGTAGAACCTTGCAAAAAATGCTCGAAGCGGGCGGGATTGATGCTGGTTTGCAGGTTGATCCGGCGATTGACACCACCGTTAAACTTCGCGTGATTGGCCGCCAGCAGCAACTGCTACGCATCGACTTTGAAACGTGGCCTTCGCATGAAGTGCTGAAAAGCAAGCTGGATGAATTTGCCCGCCGTATTCAAACCTGTGATGTGGTCATCCTGTCCGATTATGGCAAGGGGGGCCTGACCCATATTTCGGACATGATTCGGTTGGCCAAAGAGGCTGGAAAATTGATCTTGGTCGACCCTAAGGGTGACGATTGGGCCAAATATGCGGGGGCAACCGTGATTACGCCGAATCGCTCAGAACTCAAGCAAGTCGTTGGAAGCTGGGCGAATGAGGCTGAACTAAACGACAAAGCGACTGCTTTGCGGGCTAAGTTAGGACTAGAAGCCTTATTGGTGACACGTAGTGAGGAAGGAATGACTTTATTCGCTGACCAAGAAACCTTCCATCAACCCGCCGTTGCACGTGAGGTTTTTGATGTTTCTGGCGCGGGCGATACGGTGATTGCCACATTGGCAGTCATGCTCGCTGCCGATGCGGGTTGGGCAGAAGCCATTCGGGCAGCGACACAGGCTGCAGGTATCGTTGTCGGAAAATTAGGCACTGCCGTTGTGACCCGTGAAGAACTGGCTGCGGCTCTCTAAATAAATAGGAAAATTATGACTATCGTTGTGACTGGAGCCGCTGGGTTCATTGGTTCAAATATCGTTAAAGCGCTGAATGATCGTGGTGTGACGAATATCATCGCGGTTGATAATCTGACCAAAGCCGATAAATTCAAGAATCTGATCGACTGCGAAATTGCCGATTACATCGATAAAAATGACTTTATCGAGCGGATTCAGGCCGGGCACTACGACGGTGAAATCGAAGCCATTCTGCATCAAGGCGCCTGTTCGGACACCATGGAAACCGATGGCCGCTACATGATGGACAACAATTATCAATATACCCTGGAGTTGCTCAACTACTGTCAGGCTGAGGAAGTGCCGTTCCTGTATGCCTCGTCCGCCTCTGT
>JBEGTT010000013.1:0-2884 GCA_041179245.1 Pseudomonadota bacterium | reverse complement strand
TGCACTTTCGATGACTTTTTGGTTAATTAAATTGTCATCCACAATAAGTGCATCGCATCTGTGCTGGTTATCTACTTCTGCCCCTTTATCAATCCTTGGCAGCGTTTGGGTTGGCGTGGGGGCGATATCCACATGCATACTTGGATCGGCTGCTTTTGCCTGTACCCGAAACCAGAATCGTGAGCCTTGTTGTTCACTAGAAACCCCAACCTCACCGCCCATAAGTTCTGCCAGCATACGAACAATTGATAAACCCAACCCAGTCCCGCCGAACTTTCGCGTGGTAGATCCATCTGCTTGAGAAAATGGCTGGAACAGCAAACCAATTTTCTCTTTGGGAATGCCAATCCCAGTATCAGTTACTGAAAATTCCAGTACAGACATACCACTGTGGTTTCCAACCACAGCCACTTCAACCAGAACATATCCGGAAGAAGTGAATTTAATTGCGTTACCCACCAGATTGCTCAACATCTGCCTGATGCGAACGGTGTCCAGAAGAAAAGGAATATTCTCGTCAACGAGCGAGTGATAGGAAAGGGCAATTCCCCGAGAATTTGCCAGCTCCAAGAACAATGACGAAATATCCTTCACGATCTCGGCCGGCAAAGAAGGCCTAAACTCAAGATCGATTTTCCCCGCTTCTATCTTTGATAAATCGAGGATATCGTTGAGCAAGGTTAGTAATGTATTGCCAGAATCCAGTATCGTTTTTGTAAAGTCGATACGCTCATGATTCGAAATCTCATCTGCCGACAGAATTTGCGCCATTCCCAAAATGCCATTTAGCGGCGTTCTAATTTCGTGGGACATCGTTGCAAGAAAGGTACTCTTACTTTTGTTGGCTAGCTCTGCTGCTTCACGTGCTAACTCGGCCTGTTGCTTTGAATGAGCCAACGCTCTCATGTAGAGCACTAGAGACAAAAACGAAGCTAAAAACAGTGCCCCGCCGAAGAGAATCAGAGAAAATACCATGCCAAATGAATTTTCGACAGCTTCAACCTCCGTCAAAGGAAGTAAGGTGATGAGTTTTAGTCCCGTACTTTGTAACTTCATTTCACGGTACAGATAACGATGGTTCGATTCAGACTTGAAGATCAAGTATGGTTTGTTATTCTCACCTAACTGTGAAAGTTGAAATTCTTGGAAACTCGTTTTCCCATAAATTGACTTCAACAGTTCTGGCGGCAGCCTCTTCGCGCCTGATTCTGGAAGCGTATATCCCTCAAGTTCCTTCAATGAACTCACAATCACTACACCATTGGCATCTGCTAAAACAGCATTGAAGTTTGCAAGCAAACGTCGAAAATTAGGTATATCAAATTTAACTGCCAGCACCCCTGCAACATGTTCTGATACATAAACAGGTGCGGAGAAAAACAGTCCAGGAACCTTCGTTATCTTGCCAATTGCATAATGGGTAGAAAGTTGTCCTTCTATGGACTCCTTGAAATACTGCCTCTGAGAATAGTTCGTTCCAATAAAGCTCGTCTCAGTCCCAACGTTACTAGCGCCAATGTCCATACCATGAGTATTCATAACCCATACTGGAGCCACGTCTAGCTGCTTAGACGCTGAGTTCAATTTTCGACTAAGTTTAACGACTTCAGGAAGGTTTTCGAGGTACTCCTTATCTGAACCCACATCTCCTTTGCCAACGAAGTCTTTAAGCTGCCTGCGACTCAATGAGTTAACAACCATTTCCTCCTCAGCAAGAAACTTGGGAAGATTGGATACAAGCCTCAGCTTTTCGTTTAATTCTTCACCCAGTTGAGAAATAGTAGTTTCAGAATGGACGTTTAAACTCTCGACAATTTTCAGCACATTGGTATGGATATAGTAGTGACTTCCATACCAAGAAATCAGGCACCACGAAACAACAAGAAAACCCCCTACAAGGATCGAATACCGACGCTCTGATGTTTCAGATTTGGCCAAGTACGAAAAAATAATTGCGACAACAGCTATCAGACTAGTCGCCAAGAACACCACCACTGACAGAACACCCGAGTCGATATCAAACATCATCGCCGCCACGCCGATCCATAACTTAGTTAGTTCAGATTAACATATGAACTAGATGATGGAGCAGGGCTATTGCCTGATCAACCTCATAGATGACCCCGCCATTCTTGCAATTGCCTTCTGCTGAACTTTATCCAACTATCTTTGTCAACTATTACTGACGCAACAATTTCTTAATACAGTAAAAATCACCAAGGAGAAGGAAAATGCCTAATCGTCAAGTTTCCGAAGTTATTGGTAACCGCTCATTCCCAATCGTCAACCAAAATACCAGTGTTCGCGATGTCTCCGTAATCATGAGGGAATGGAAGTCGTCTGCTGCGCTTGTGATGGACAAGCAATCCTTGTTAGGAATTTGCACTGAGCGAGACATCGTTTTTAAGGCTATTGCCCTTGGAAATGATCCAGCAGAAACAAGTGTGGTGAGCATCATGACAAGAAACGTTCAAACCATTCACAAAGATAAACCGTTTGGGCATGCCCTTCACCTAATGTACGAAGGTGGGTTTCGACATATACCCGTTGTTGATGATAACGGCGTGCCAATTGGCCTGATTTCGTCTCAAGATGCGCTAGATATTGACCGAATAGAAATGGCAAATGACCTAGTCAGACGGGAAGAAATCACGGTCATTTTGTGATTTTCCTTAGGGACATATTTACTGACTCAATCGCGTTGGTTGTATAGATGACTTTTCTGATTTCCGACAGCCCCGCCTCCGATATTGGAGGTAGGGTTGTTTTTCTTTAGCTATGCCTTATCTGATACGAGATTTGCTTTGTTTCCTTCTTTCAGCGATTGAGCAATCGCCAGTGCCGTCTTAGAAGGCATTTGCATCAGAACTTCCTTGGTCTTGGC
>JBEGTT010000012.1:0-4981 GCA_041179245.1 Pseudomonadota bacterium | reverse complement strand
CTCAACTTGGAACGCCTATGACTGTCGCTATGCCATAAATCCATTCGGATTTGTGCAACAGGGCTTACTTACACTGTTCCTGTTCAAAACTTAGATCAGCCGGAACAATTCGCGAAACAAGTTAAACTATTCAATTTGCCGCCAATCTCCACTACCTTGTGAGCCTATGTCTCTTTACGTTAATTTCCGCAGTGTTGTTCATGCCCTTTCAGACTGTCTTGATCTAGTAGGGGTTAATGATGTGCATCACGGCAAGCGTGTTGGCATCATGGCGATGGAAATCCTTGAACAGGTTGTTTGGACAAAGGCTGATCGAGAGCGAATTTTTGATGCCTGCCTATTGCACGACATTGGGGTTTCTTCCTCTGACCTTCACCGTCATTTAGTCGAAGAGTTCGATTGGGAAGGTGCTCAGGGGCATGCAGAGTTCGGCGCCTACCTGCTCGGGAATTTTTCACCGCTAGCTAACCTTGCTGCGCCCATTCGACTTCATCATGTCCATTGGTCCGATCTGCGGGATAAATACGATGACGATGCACGAATCGCTAACTTGATTTTTATCGCTGATCGAGTTGATGTACTTGCAGCGGTGGCGATGATCAAGGGCGATTTGCTTGAACAAGTTCCCTACATTAGGGCAACCGTATCAGCCCAATCTGGGATTATGTTTGATCCAGACTGGGTAGCTGCATTCCTTGTGGTATCCCAGAAAGAGGCCTTCTGGCTTGCCCTTGAACCGGAACCCGTTATTCATTACATGAGCAATCTTTCGAGACAAGCTGAACAGGTAGAAACCAACTACGAGATTTTGATTGGGGTAGCCCGACTGTTTTCACATGTTGTGGATGCAAAAAGTCGTTTTACTGTCGAACACTCTGAAGGCGTTGCTCGGATCGCCAAATTTCTGTCGTCTCTGCTGGCGAAGGACTTATCACTTGATGCGGATGATTGTGCCAAGATTGAGCTTGCCGCCTATCTTCATGACCTCGGGAAACTGCGGGTACCAGATGCCATTCTAGAAAAACCCGGCCCGCTTGATGAGAATGAACGCCGTCAGATTGCCAGTCATGCCTACGAAACTTATCGCATTCTTTCGCGTATTCCTGGTTTCGAGGATATAGCCCGTTGGGCTGCGTACCACCATGAAACCCCTGATGGTGAAGGGTACCCTTTTCATCTGCATGGAGACGAGGTGCCAATAGCAGCTCGCATCCTCCGAGCGTCAGATATCTTCCAAGCACTTGCTCAGGACCGCCCATATCGTGACAAGCTGCCTGCAAAGGTTGTTATGGAGCACCTGAAAAAACTAAATGGGTCAGGGCAGATGGATTCATTTCTGATTGATGCCATCAGCGGCAATCTGGGGGAAGTTTATCAACTCGCACAACCTATCTCGACGCCGCTATAACTTCAGGATGGTGCCTAGCCTACGGTAATTTCTTTGCTGCAAATTCTAAGCAGCTGGTTATTTGGTGAGCCAATTCGTTAAGATTATTCAGATCGCTTCTGAGGTTGGTTAGTTCGTTTGATTCAGTAGCACTAATGCTGCGTTCTAGGGCTTGTACTTGCCGCAACCATTCCTTGTCTAAACGTACAAGTGCAGAAAGCATATTTGGCCGCAAAAGCGACTTGAATTCCTCCCGCACAAGGACTTCCGTAAAAGTAAATGACTTAAGCGGTTTTTCAAGATTGATTGGATTTTCAATCAAAGATAAGTGTGGGATACGTAATTGCTGATGGAAATATCGAAGCTCCAATTTGATTTCATTGGCAGCAACCTTAATTTCCTTCCTCAGGTCTTTAGTGGTTAAAAGCGGGGTAATTTTGCTCATGCTCGATTTTCCAAATGGTGCTTAAGCAATTTAATTGCGGTAATTTCATCCACATCAATAGCCTAACTGCGGTGCCTGTATGTCCGAGCTGTTGTTCGTCAGCCCTACGCATAGCGCATGATATACCTATGCTGCATCCAATCGCCATTGCCAATGAGGATACTTGTTCAACAACACGACGTCGTAATAGACGTAGCAGTGGCTTCAATCATTTGTCCTAAAGCAGCGAACGAAATACTGGCAATAATCTGAGTCAAGAGGTGAGCCACAGATTCAATACGGCGTATTGATTTTCACCTCCTGTGAATACGCATTTGAGTTACATTGCAAAGAGGAAGTTGGAGCAAATGACTTTGTCAAACTAGGCTAATTTATTGGCGCCTAGAGAAAACACAAGAGGCATCATATTTCTACACTTACAAAAAAACTAGCCACTCTGTGGGCGTTTTTGTTCATGTTTATAGCGTACCAAGCCTATACGCTTTCAGATTCGCATATTTTTCACGAACGGCAATCTGGTGAGCATGCCCTTTCTTTAGTCCGGCTTGTTGAGGAGCATGCGGCTAGCAAGTTGGACTCAGCTGATCTGTCACTTGTCGAGGCACTAGACAGTCTAAGTCCTCAAGATTTCGCTATGGGCACGCATCTTTCTGAGTCACGCGTTCAAGAGATCAGGGGTGTTCTAGCGAACAGAATGCGTAGAACACCGGGTGTGATGAATATATTTGTGGCTGATGCAAATGGATATGTATTTGCTAGCTCCCTTGGTAAAGAAGCTGGCGTCAAAATTGGTGACCGGCAGTACTTTATTGAGTTTAAAACAGTAGGACAGGTTGACCGGCCCCTCGTATCTGAGTCACTTAAGGGAAAAATCTCAAACGAATGGGGCGTCCAAATTGCACGACGGGTAAATCAACCCGATGGAAGTTTCGCTGGTGTTATCGTTGCCAGTTTGAGCCTTGAACGAAGTTTCGAGTCGTTTTATGCCTCAATCGGGCTTAAGCCTCACGATATCGTCAGCTTGCGTGACAAAGATAACAAGATTCTTGTTCGTTACCCTAGCTTAGAGAGCCAGCTAGGCAAACAACTTTCAGGGTCTAAGGGAGTTAACCAAGTCAGTTCAGGTGAATTAGAGGGGCTCGTTGTTTCAACTTCTCCGATTGATGGTGTTACCCGCATTACGGCGATCAGAAGGATAAACAACTTCCCTATTTTCGCGATTGTTGGGCTTGATCAACAAGCTGAGATGACCACTTGGACGAACGAATGGCAATTGTCGACTTGGGTCTCCATTTTCGTACTAACGGTCAGTGCTTTTCTTACCTATTTCATCAAAAAAGACAGCCACACTCGCTCCAAGTTTGATCTATTGAGTTTTGCCATGAATCATATTGGGGAAGCTGCCTATCTGGCTGACCGTTCTGGCAGCTTAAGGTACGTAAACGAAGAAGCAACTCGCGCTTTAGGTTATACGAGGGCACAACTACTCTCCATGTCCGTTACCGATGTCGACAATGAAATGGACACCTGTGAGGCTCAATGGGCAGATACTGTTCTCCGAATGAAGGAACAAAAGAGCATGTTGTTTGAAAGTCGCCATAAACGTAAAGATGGAACGGATTTCCCTGTTGAAATCAACACCAGTTATATTGAGTACGATGGTGATCACTTTATGCTTGGCTTAGCTAGGGACATCACTAAGCGAAAACAATTTGAATTAGAGCTCAAAGAACACAGAGCATTTGCACAAGCCATCCTGGATTCAATGTTCAGTGAAATTGCGGTGCTGAACAGTAATGGTGTGATCGTTGCAACGAATAAATCATGGCAGCGTTTCGCCATTGAAAATACTGACTGCCAAAGTAAGGTAGCCCCAAATACAGATATTGGGTGCAATTATTTCAGTGTTTGCGGAAGCTCATCAAACGAATCTGTGCCGGAAGCCGCTTTAGCGCAAAGCGGCATTGAAGAGGTCTTAGAAGGCAGGTCGGAGAGTTTTACTCTGGAGTATGCCTGCCACTCTCCTGCACAGAGACGTTGGTTCACGATGCATGTAACTCCTTTGGATGCGAGCCTAGGTCATGTGGTGGTGACGCACACAGACATTACACCGAGAAAATTAGCGGAAGAGCAAGTACGACTGTTGGCACTGCATGACCCACTCACGCATGTGCCGAATCGCCGGATGCTTGAGGATAGATTGAGTTTGATTATCGCCAACAATAAGCGCAATGCGGAATTTAGTGCATTGCTGCTCTTGGACTTGGATAAATTCAAGCCGTTGAATGACACCTTGGGTCATGCGGCAGGCGACCAACTTTTGGTCGAATTTGCAAATAGGCTCGTGAGTCATGTCCGAGAGGTGGATACAGTTGCTCGTCTTGGTGGGGACGAGTTTGTGATTGTGCTGGGTGGCTTGGGTTCCAAGCGTGATGACTCTACAGAAACAGCGTTAGGCATTGCTGAGAAAATTCGGACGGCAGTTAATCAACCTTATTTCATTGCTGTCAACTTGGATGGAAATAAGGAGAAAAAGACAAATTATCTATGCTCTGCGAGTATTGGGTTAACTGTTTTTGATGGTGGCGTGGAGGTTCAACAAGATTTGATGACCCAGGCTGATTTCGCGATGTACTTGGCGAAATCACTGGGAGGTAATGCAGTCAAAGTGTTTGACTCCGATTTGGCTTCACTTGACTAGATTTTAGTCGTAGAACTATGTTTGCTTAGCACCCGTTGCAGCCACTCAGCGGATGTGATAATTAGAACCGAATCCATTTCGTCACTTCCGCTTTCAACTGATCAAAGGATACTGGCTTCGAAAGATAGCCTCCTTCACCTCCTGCCAGCGGTCAGCCACAACAAGGTGCTGGACAGTGACGAGAATAACGATGGCAGTACATCAGCTGTATAAGCACGGAAATAACAAACAGAATCTTCAAGCGGGCCTAGAAAGTTTGATTCAGCAGCTGCCCTCTTCAGACACGTGCAAAAGCCACATCCCCATTTTCGATACCGGAGGTAGGGCTGTTTTTCTTTAGCTATGCCTTATCTGATACGAGATTTGCTTTGTTTCCTTCTTTCAGCGATTGAGCAATCGCCAGTGCCGTCTTAGAAGGCATTTGCATCAGAACTTCCTTGGTCTTGGC
>JBEGTT010000011.1:0-34763 GCA_041179245.1 Pseudomonadota bacterium | reverse complement strand
ATTTTGTCGTGGTTTCAATAACTTGGTACTTTGAATTGCTGCGTAAATCATCCAAAGGATTGTCTAGGCTAACCTTACTGCTCACGGTTACCTTGCTACCCTCACGAATAATACCGCCCGTATTTATTTCGATACGGCGTCCCGGCTCACTCACCAAACTTTGCCAAGTATCAGCCTGGGCTGTCGCAGCAATACAACACAACCCGACGAATAGCGCCGAAGCCGATAACAGAGATTGTTTACGCATAACGTTTCCTTGAACTTAGTAAGCCCTTCAGTCAGGCATGACTTTCATACCAAAAGCACAAAATAGGCCATCACGGACGAGATGACACCGTAGGAAAAACAACGCGAGCGACCGTGCCAATTTCAAGTGGATTACGCCGCAACGACACTGACGCTCGGTGCTGGGTGGCAATCTCTCGAACAATAGCCAAACCTAAACCACTCCCTTCAGCCCCTGAATCACTGACACGATAAAACCGCTCAAAAACCAACTCGGCCTGTTCTTCTGAAACCCCGATCCCGTTATCTTCAATTTCGAAAATTACAAAATCTCCATGCGCCGTTACCCGCACGGTGACTCTCCCTCCTTCGGGGGTGTAGCGGAGTGCGTTGTCGATCAGGTTATTACTCATCTCGCGCAACAAGAAGGAGTTACCGTCAATATTGGCTTCGGATGTGCTCGGCTCAAACCCCAAATCAATATTTTTATTCAGGGCACGCACAACCCAATCCTCAACGATCTCGCGTAGCAACAGGTTGAAATCAAGGGGCGATTTAGGGTGCTGGTTCATATCCCCTCCCTCTGTTCTAGCCAAGGTCAGAAGCTGGTTCACCAAGCGTGCTGCACGATCCACCCCCGTCGCAATTTGGACCAAAGAAGTCCTGAGCTGCTCCGGGTCAATTTCACGTAAAGCAAGCTGAGCCTGCGTTTTCAACCCTGTCAGAGGGGTTCGCATTTGGTGGGCCGCATCGGCAATAAATCGATGTTGTGCGTCCATATTTTGCCGCATACGAATCAGCATACTGTTGAAGGTATCGATCAACGGGGACAGTTCTTCCGGCACTCGCTGAGTACTGATAGGTGACAAGTCACCAGCTGCCCTTAGCTCGATTGTTTCGCGAAGGCGGGTCAAGGGTTGCAAGCCTTTAGTTAAGCCAAACCAAACCAGCAACACGGCCAATGGAATAATAATGAACTGCGGAACAATCACGCTGGCGATGATTTTATTGGCCAGCTGCGAACGTTTTTCCAGCGTTTCCGCCACTTCAACCAATACCCATTCGCTCACGGGCAACCGCTCATCATCTAAAAAAGTGTAGGCAACCCGAACATCCTGCCCTTTGTGCTCAATATCCCGGAAATACACCTCTCCAGGAATCACCCCTTTAAGCATTTCAGCGCCCATCGGCGGCAACTCTTTATCCCCTGCCAAGAAAACCCCTGTTTGCGTTTTCACCCGAAAATAGATGTTATCCACCTCGTCTGAACGCAACAGACTTTTGGCCGACTGGGGCAGCAAAATACTGGGGGCCTTTGCCGGTTTAGCATCAAAAACTACCAGCCGAGCAATAGCTGAAACACGCTCGCGTAGCGCCTGATCGTAGGGGAAGCTGGCAACGTTATTCGCAAAATAGTAGGTCAGCGCGATACTAATCGGCCAGACAAACAAGAGCGGGGCAAGCATCCAATCTAGAATCTCACCAAACAGGGAACGCTCCTGCTCAGTTTTCTGGCGTTTCGGTTTTCTGAGGTTTTTCAAGGCAATAACCTAGGCCACGAACAGTCAGGATGCGCACGCCGCCCATTTCAAGTTTTTTACGCAGCCGATGGACATACACTTCAATGGCGTTATGACTGACTTCCTCACCCCATCCGCACAGATGGTCGACTAACTGATCCTTGCTAACCAAACGTCCCGCACGCGTCAGCAAAATTTCCAGCAAGCCCAACTCACGAGCCGAAAGCTCAAGGAATTGTCCGTTAATCTCAGCGACACGCCCTACTTGGTCATAACTTAAACAACCCAATTGAATCCGCGGAATTGTTCCGGATGATCGGCGAGTTAAGGCTCTAACTCTCGCTTCCAACTCCGCCAGATCAAATGGCTTGCACAGGTAGTCATCTGCGCCCAAATCGAGGCCACGCACCCGGTCAGACGAACCATCTAGGGCCGTCAAAATTAGCACCGGTATTTTATTGTCGCGCCCTCTCAGACGGCGAAGTACTTCCAAGCCATTCAGTCCTGGCAACCCGATATCCAGAATCAGCAAATCGTAATCCGTGGTCAACAAAGCAGCATCTGCCGCCGTTCCAGTCGGTGCATGATCCACCGCAAATCCAGATTGACGAAGCGTGCGGCTTAAGCCATCCGCAATAATCAAATCGTCTTCAGCTAACAGTATTCGCATGACTCTCCAGGTATGGGTTGTATTGCGGGTTAAATTGTCTATCCAATTTCCATCTTGATTGCTGGATGTAAGCCTGATGTCAGAGAAACCGCTGAAAATAGCATTGCTGTTCTCCTTTTGGTCTCTGGAGTCTCAATTTATTGAGATTCAGGGGGTGGTTAGGTTCTGCACCGACCCACTCCCTACCATTTTTTTGCTCTGCCCAAATATAACCGGACCGCCGCATGGTGTGATCCGGTTTTTTCATTTTAGCCAAAAAATCGATAAAAAAAACCCGGACACTAGGTCCGGGCTTTACCTGTTCTAAGTTACTCAGAACTTAGTGACCGCCACTAACAGCAGCACCCATACCGGTTTCGGAACGAGCGTGCTGCGCAGGGAACAATGCACGTTCTTTCTTGGCCTGTTCGCTGTTATCCAGAATAGACACCAACCAGATAGTGAAGAAGGCCGCTGTCATCGAGAAGATAGCTGGAGAAGAGTACTGGAACCATGCAGAACCTTTAGGGTTACCCAATGTAGCTTCCCAAACAGCTGGGGAAACCACAGTCAAGCCAACAGACAGGAACAGACCTACGAACCCACCCGTTACGGCACCCTTAGTCGTACAGTTCTTCCACAGAACAGACATAAACAGAACTGGGAAGTTAGCTGAACACGCAATCGCAAACGCAAGCATCACCATAAAGGCAACGTTTTGCTTTTCAAACGCGATACCCAGAACCACCGCCAATGCACCTAGGCACAGTGTTGTGATCTTAGAAACGCGCAGTTCAGAAGCTGAATCAGCCTGACCCTTCTTAATCACTGTTGCGTACAAGTCGTGTGACACAGCAGATGCACCAGACAGTGTCAGACCAGCAACCACAGCCAGAATCGTTGCGAAAGCAACTGCAGAGATGAAGCCCAAGAACAGGTCACCACCAACAGCATTAGCCAAATGAACCGCAGCCATATTGCCGCCACCCTTCAGACCCTTAGCCAACTCACCGCCTACGTAATAGGTTTCTGGTGCCGCAGTCAGATTCACGATCGCGCCGAAGCCGATAATGAAGGTCAGGATGTAGAAGTAACCGATCCATGTTGTTGCCCAACCCACAGACTTACGCGCTTCTTTTGCGGATGGAACCGTAAAGAATCTTTGTAGAATGTGTGGCAGACCAGCAGTACCGAACATCAGCGCCATACCTACGGAAATCGCGGAGATTGGATCTTTGATCAGTGCGCCTGGAGACATGATTGCGTCGTGTTTGCTATGAACTTCAACCGCTTTAGCGAACAGTGCTTCTGGATTGAAACCGAATTGCAACAGCACAGCCAACGCCATAAACGTTGCGCCACACAGTAGCATCACAGCCTTAATGATCTGTACCCATGTTGTAGCAGTCATACCGCCAAACAACACATACATCATCATAATCACGCCAACGATAACAACGGCAACTGTGTATTCAAGGCCGAACAGAACCTTGATCAACTGACCAGCACCCACCATCTGGGCAATCATGTAGAAAGCCACAACGACCAAGGAACCAGTTGCAGCAAACGTCCGAATCGGCGTTTGCGCAAAACGGTAACCAGCAACGTCAGCAAAGGTATACATACCCAAGTTACGCAGACGTTCAGCCATCAGGAAGGTAATAATAGGCCAACCCACCAACCAGCCAATCGAGAAGATCAAGCCGTCAAAGCCGTTGGCAAATACCAGACCGGAAATACCTAGGAAAGACGCAGCTGACATGTAGTCACCCGCAATCGCTAGGCCATTCTGAAAGCCAGTGATACCACCGCCCGCCGTATAGAAGTCAGCAGCTGACTTTGTTTTGCTTGCAGCCCATTTCGTGATGAACAACGTACCACCAACGAAAATCGCAAACATCACAATTGCGGTCCAGTTGGTTGCTTGTTTAGTCGTGTTACCAAGATCGGCACCAGCGGCGAAAGCTGCACCAGCGGCACAAAGGGCCAGCAGCCCCAGAATGAGTTTGTTAGAGCGCATCACTGTTGAGCCTCCTTGATGATTTCTGCGTTGATCGTGTCAAACTCAGTGTTCGCACGACGAACGTAGATATTGGTCAGCAGAATGGTAAATACAATCACACCAACACCGAGTGGAATACCGTAGGACGTTGCGGTACCAGCAGAGATGATGGTGGTAATTGCTTCACCGGTTTCTGGATTGCTTGTAACTTGCGTCACAGCCGGCACCAACTTGGTAGCTAACCATTCTTTGTTGAAGGCAATCAACAGAATGTAGCCAAAATAGACCACGATCATCAGCACAGTCATAATAATTGAGTAGCCATTACGCATACTTACGAACTTTTGAAACTTAGGGTTCGCTTGAATCTTTTCGTTAATATCTTGCATGGATTCCTCCTTTGGTAAAACGGAAGTTTGCTAATACAGCAGTGGGCATACTATTCAACCCATCTTACGTTCACCTTACAGCCCAACCCTAAAGAAAATCACTCCGATACAAATTTTTCTTTGACGAGCTGATTAGCGCCCCCTATAATGCGGCCTCCTTTTATGGCCAATTAGCTCAGTTGGTAGAGCAGCGGATTGAAAATCCGCGTGTCCGTGGTTCGATTCCGCGATTGGCCACCACCGAACTTCCCTTGTGTCTCAAGGCAAAAAGGCAACCCCACCGGGTTGCCTTTTTTGTATCCGATAAATTTAAACTCCGCGTGTCCGGTGTTATGCCGGTGCAAGACCGCCTCTTTTGACGCACTTTCACCTCACGTGTTCATACCGTCACCGCGACAAGCAGAGGAATGCACTTGGCAAAGACAAATTACCAGTTTGAGAAACGGCAGAGAGATCTGTCTAAGAAGAATAAGCAGGAGGAGAAGCGCCTTCAGAAACTGGCTGATAAGGCTGCAGGAAAATCGGTTAATGTGGACGATTCTTGTGACGACACAGTTTCATCTAGTTCGAGTACCGAAAATGTGCCCGCCAGATGAAGACACCCAAGCGACTCCTCCCCCTCGTTGAAGAGGGCTTGATTGACGAAGTTCTTGGGCAATTGATGAGCGGCAAGGAAGCGACGGTATACGTCGTTCGTTGTGGTGAAGACATTCGGTGTGCCAAGGTTTACAAAGAAGCCAATCAGCGTAGTTTCAAAAAGGCGGCCTCGTATCAGGAAGGTCGTAAAGTCAAAAATAGCCGGCAAGCGCGGGCTATGGAAAAGGGAAGCCGCTACGGCCGCAAGATGCAGGAAGAGGTTTGGCAGAATGCCGAGGTAGATGCGCTGTATCGTTTAGCCAATGCAGGCGTACGTGTTCCCCAGCCTTATATTTGCCACGAAGGTGTCTTGCTCATGGATTTGGTGACGGATGCAGAGGGCAATCCGGCGCCGCGCCTCAATGACGTTGAGCTCGACGAGACTCTGGCGCTGGAATATCACGGGATGCTGGTAAATCAAGTGGTGCGGATGCTGTGCGCTGGGATCGTTCACGGGGATTTGTCGGAGTACAACATCCTTGTCGGCGAAGACGGTCCGGTTATCATCGACTTGCCACAGGCGATCGATGCAGCAGCTAACAGCACTGCAGCTGAAATGCTTGAGCGTGACGTAATCAACTTGCGAACGTACTTCAGCGCTTTCGCCCCTACTTTGAGCAACTCACAGTTCGGCAAGGAGATTTGGGGCTTGTACGAAGACGGCCTACTGACGCCCGATTACGTTCTGACCGGGAATGTTGTTCTTGATGAACATATTGCCGACGTAGGCGCCGTCCTCATGGAAGTCGAGCAAGCCATTAGAGATAACGACGCTCGTCTCATGTGCCGAACCGGTGGCGACGAAGCTTAACGCCCCGCCCCCCACCCTCCTCAAATAACCCGCATCAGGTGGTAATAAACCTGACCGGCTTTGCCTTCACGGACGGTGCCCCAGTCACCCAAGGTTCCCAGCGGGTGTTCAGACTCGACATAGAGCGAGCCTTCTGGTTTGAGTAAGTTTCCGAGCAGTGGCGCGATTTTTTCTAACCAACCTTGGTGATACGGCGGATCAAGAAACAACACGTCAAATTTTGGGGCATCCGTCTGCCCGCCAATTTGAGCCGCGATTTTGAGGGCATCTCCGCCAAGAATCTCGATCTGCGCACCGGCTTTCAATCGTTGCTGATTGTCGACCAGCGCCCGGCGAACAACTGGGGACTGTTCCACCAACACAACTTTTTCAGCCCCCCGGGACGCGGCCTCAAAACCCAGCGCTCCGCTACCAGCAAACAAATCGAGGCAACGCTGTCCGTTGAGTTCCTGCCCCAGCCAGTTGAACAACGTTTCCCGCACCCGATCCGGGGTTGGACGCAAACCTACGCTGTCCGGGAAATGCAATAAGGAACGCCGCCATTGGCCCCCAATGATGCGAACAGTGTTCGCAGCACTATTACCCTTTGCTTTCACTCACCACCACCGACAATCACTGTGTTCAAATTCTCGCCGCGAATATGTCGCTTAAATGCCTGCCGAATTTCATCGCGGCTCACTTTGCTGATTTTGGCCTGATAGGTATCCAGCCAGTCCAGCGGCAGGCCGTAATAACCAATCACGGCAACGTTTTCCAAGAGTTTTTTGTTACTGTCCAGCCGCAGCGGAAAACCTCCGACAAGATTGGCTTTGGCGGCAGCCAGTTCTTTGTCACTCGGGCCTTCCGCAACAAAACTTTCTAAGACGGAACGGGTAAGTTTTAGCGCATCTGCCGCTTGATCGCGCTTAGTTTGCAGTCCTATTTGAAATGGCCCGGCCTGACGCATCGGGGCAACATAACTATAAACACTGTAAGCAAAACCACGTTTTTCGCGAACTTCCTGCATTAGCCGAGAAACAAAACCACCGCCGCCCAGCGTGTAATTACCGACCAATAGCGGGAAAAAATCGGCATGCCCCCGTGGAATGGTGGGTAGCCCGAGCAGGATGTGCGCTTGTGATGCCGAATGCTCGATCTGCACGGTTTTGCCAGCGGCAATACTCACTTCAGGAATGGATGCAACAGATGCCAAATCGGCTGGCGCAAGCACTTCACTGAGTTTGCCGGTCAACTTTTCGGCGTGCGCCCGGTCCAGATCACCGACCAGCGTAATCACCGCGTTATTGCGGGTGTAATGCTGGCGAAAGAAGGTCACTACTTCGTCACGGGTCAGTGCAGTCAAGCTCGCTTCATCCATCTGACGCCCATAGGGATGGTCGCCGTAAACGGTTAGCCAGAAGGCGCGATTAGCCTGAACCTCAGGGCGAGTGAGCGCATCTTTCAGTTCAGCCATAGAACGTTGGCGTTCCCGTTCCAACACCTTGGCGTCAAAGTGGGGTGCGGACAAAATCTGACGAAGTAAGGCCATCGCTGGCGGCAGTTTGTCGCTAGCGCTGAGCGAACGCAGACTGATGCTCGCTCGGTCCATTTCAACCGAACCACCGAGTTGTGCGCCAAGGTCAGCAAATTTACGCGCAATACTGGCCTCATCATCCGAGCCAGCTCCTAAATCGAGCAGGGTATGAGTTAGTGCAGCCAAACCTGATTGACCAACCGGGTCTTGGGCCGAACCGGCATTGAAGTCGACACGCACATCAACGATGGGCAGCCCTTTAGTTTCGGCAAAATAAACCGGCGTTCCAGAAGGCGTTACCCAATGTTGAATCGGTGCTGCTGCGTTAGCTAACGGCGTAAACAAAGTAAGCAGAGATACCGCGATCAGCAGCCAGCTATTGAGCGGGTAACCAATGGTTTTTAATGACATGAGGAGTTCCCTTAATCAGTGACGAACCGGCGAGCTTGGCCGGCGTGCAGGGGGTTTGGCGGCTGATGTGGGGCAAAGCACACCAACGGTCAGACTGGCATCTGAAAACAGGGCTTTGGCTTGTGCCTGAATAGCGTCGGCAGTCACCGCCTGCAAACCCGCCAATAAGGTAGGCTGATCGCGCCATGACAGGCCCGCAGATTCCAGCATCCCGATTTCCATGGCCTGTCCAAATACCGAGTCCAGCTTGAATATTTCGCTAGCCAGTAGCTGGGCTTTGGCGCGTTTAAGCTCTTCTTCGGTTACGCCACTTTCCTGAATTTGCTTAATCTGTTCCCGTAGCGCGGCTTCGAGTGCTTCAACCGTTTTGCCCTGACTAGGGCTACCGTAAAGGTAAAACAGGGCTGGGCCACGCGATGTCATGTCGTAATCTGCACCGGTGGAAACAGCCAGCCCTTGTTCGCGCACCAGTTGCTGATTCAGCCGAGCCGCTTCATGCCCATTCAAAATAGCGGCGAGCATTTTTAAAACATAGGGGGTGGTTTCTTCCGCCGGTTTACGCAGAGAAGGCGCTTTGTACGCCATCACCAAGACCGGCAATTCGGCAGGTGCAGAAACTTCCAGTCGACGGACGCCCCGCTGTTCCGGCTCGTGCTGTTGGCGCCGTTCAGGCAATACACGGGGTTTAAGTGCCCCGTAGGTTTTTTGGGCCAACTTAAAAACTTCCGCTGGATTAACGTCACCGACCACCACCAACGTAGCGTTGTTCGGAATATACCAATCCTGATACCAGCGTTTGGCATCTGCTGCCGTCATCGCTTCCAGATCGTTCATCCAGCCAATAATCGGGCGACGATAAGGGTGCGCCTGAAATGCCACCGCATTGAGCTGTTCAAACAGCGTTGCTTGGGGATTGTCGTCAGTCCGCATCCGCCGCTCTTCCATCACCACCTTAATTTCTTGTGCAAATTCTTTGGGATCAACCGTCAGGTGGCGCATCCGATCAGCCTCCAAGGCCATCATTTCACCCAGTTTTTCTTTCGGAATCTGCTGGAAATAGGCGGTGTAATCCAAGCTGGTAAAAGCGTTATCCCGCCCACCCGCCGCCGCGACCTGCTTGCTGAACTGGCCGGGACCCAGTTTCGGCGTACCTTTGAACATCATGTGCTCAAGGGCGTGGGCAAGGCCAGAATGCCCGTCGACCTCGTCCATACTGCCAACGTTGTACCAGACCATATGGGCTACCGTAGGGGAGCGATGGTCTTCCTTCACCAGTAAGCGCATGCCATTGGGTAAGGTTTGGCTGTAGATCGCCAAATCGGAAAACTGAGACTCCGCGAGGGTTGAGCGGACAAGCCCCAACATCGCACAAATCAGGGCAACAAAAATCAGAATGGGTTTTTTCATGGCAAGAAGGGGCTTTCTGCTAGAATTTTCAGCCAAATCAACGGGCCAGCATCTTATCGGATATCCCGAAAAGAGCTGCATTATCCTGGAACGAACCATGTTCGGCTTTCTCAAGAAATCACAAACTGTTTCAGCAGCGGATGCAGATAATGCACCTGCACCTTCTGAAACGCCCCCCAAAGCTTCTTGGCGCGAGCGCCTATTCCAAGGCCTTTCGCGCAGCCGGACCCAGTTGGGGGGACAGATTAAAAACCTGTTTTCTCGGGGCAAGGTCGATGCTCAACTACTGGAAGAATTGGAAGACTTGCTGTTGATGGGCGACGTTGGCGTTGAGGCCACCCAACACTTAACAGCAACCCTTAAACAAAAAGCCAAAGAAGCCAAGCTCGAAACCCCTGAAGCCATCCGTGAAGCGCTCGCCGAGGCCTTGGTTGAGTTACTGCTTCCCCTAGAAAAACCACTGGTGGTTCCAGAAACCCAACAACCCTTCATCATCATGCTGACGGGGGTTAATGGCGCCGGCAAAACCACCTCCATCGGCAAACTGGCCAAGTATTTCCAACAACAGGGCAAACAGGTGTTGCTCGCTGCTGGCGACACGTTCCGCGCTGCAGCTCGCGAACAATTGATGGAATGGGGCGCACGTAATGGGGTTGCCGTGATTGCGCAGGAATCCGGCGATCCGGCGGCGGTGATCTTTGATGCGATCAATGCTGCAAAAGCACGAGGAATCGACATCGTTCTGGCCGATACGGCAGGTCGCCTACCCACCCAGTTGCATCTGATGGAAGAAATCGCCAAGGTTAAACGGGTCATTCAGAAGGCTGAACCCAGCGGCCCACACGAAGTCTTATTGGTGCTCGATGCCAATATCGGCCAAAACGCTTTGCAGCAGGTTCAATCCTTCGACAAAGCGGTGGGCGTGACCGGGCTGGTGCTAACCAAACTGGACGGTTCCGCCAAGGGCGGTGTGGTGGCAGCGATTGCCCGCCAGTGCCCAAAGCCGATTCGTTTCATTGGGGTAGGTGAAGGCATTGATGATCTTCGCCCATTCATAGCACGTGACTTTGTTGAGGCTTTGCTCGGATGACATGGAGACGCAGATGATTTCAGCGGTTGATCTGGTGAAACGATACCCCGGCGGGCAGAGTGCGCTGCAAGGAGTTAGCTTTGAAATCAATGCGGGCGAAATGGTGCTCGTGACCGGGCATTCTGGCGCGGGCAAAACAACCCTGATGAAATTGCTAGCGGCCATCGAACGCCCCACCTCCGGCAGCCTAGTGGTGAATGGCCAGAATCTGGCGGCCTTGCGAGGCAGCGCCTTGCCTATTTTGCGTCGCAGTTTTGGCCTTATTTTTCAGGATCAAAAGCTCCTGTTCGACCGGACGGTGCTAGACAACGTGCTATTACCCCTACACATCGTCGGATTCCCCCCCAAAGAATGCCGGCGCCGGGCCTTGGCCGCATTAGACAAAGCCGGCTTACTCAGCCGCGCGCAATCCAATCCGGTCGAGCTTTCCGGTGGCGAACAGCAACGACTGGCCATTGCCCGCGCCGTAGTCAATCGCCCAGCGATCATTTTGGCAGACGAGCCAACCGGCAATCTGGATACCGATTCGGCCAACGATGTACTGGATATTTTCCACGAGTTTCAACAGGTCGGCGTCACCGTGGTGGTTTCCACCCATGACCGAGAGTGGATTGCCAAACATACGCCCCGCATCGTGCATCTTGAACACGGACATTTGCTGCCATGAACATATTATTTGCACAACATCAAGCCGCCTTAACAACGGCTTGGCAGCGCTTATGGCGCACGCCCCTGAATACCCTGCTGGCCTTGCTGGTGATGGGCATTGCCCTGACACTGCCCGCCGGCGGTTATGCCTTGCTGGGAAAACTGGCCGTACTGGGCGATCGTGCCGATTCCAGCCAGCAAATTAGTCTTTTTATGGCGACCGAGGCGAGTGCACGAGAGCTGGCAGAGATTGAAGCGCGGTTACAGAAGGCTGGCGTTAATTATCGTTACGTTTCTAAAGAGGCCGCGTGGCGCGACATGCAAACCAAGCCGGGCATGGCGGATGTGCTTGCTGGCTTATCACGTAACCCTTTGCCAGATGCTTTTATGGTCGATGTGGGAGGACTACCTGCTCAGCAAATGGAAGGGTTACGCCAGCAATTTGTGGCTTGGCCCCGGGTTGCCCATGTGCAACTAGACACTGCTTGGGTGCAACGACTGGAGGCTGTGCTGAAAATAGGTCGACTGGTGGTCACGCTACTTGCCGTGCTGTTTGCGGTGGCTTTGGTCGCCATTACCTTTAACACCATTCGTTTGCAGGTACTGGCGCAAGCGGACGAAGTCGAAGTTTCCCGGCTAATTGGTGCAACAGATACCTTTATCCGCCGCCCCTTTGCTTACGCTGGGGCGCTACAGGGATTTATGGGCGGACTCGTTGCTGCAGTGCTGGTCACGCTTGGGCTAACCCAATTACAAGGACCAGCGGCAGATCTGGCCGCCTTATATGGCGCCCAATTTCTGTTGGGCGGCATGCCGCCTTCACAAATTGTAGCGTTACTGCTGGGCGGCGCTTGTCTGGGCTGGCTGGGTGCTGTTTTATCGGTCGCCTTGTCCTTGCGGGACATTGACGCCTAGGTTTCCAATTCAGCTAAATTCATGCACCGGCAGCGTCACGCAGAAAGTTGAACCGATGCCCTCTTCGCTGTGCACGCTGATTTCGCCCCCCATCAATTCTACTAAGCGACGAGTGATGACCAGCCCAAGGCCAGTGCCGCCAAAGCGGCGGGTAATTGACGCATCTGCTTGAGAAAAAGCTTTGAATAAATTGGCCTGCTGCGCGGGGGCAATACCCATCCCGGTATCCATGACCGTGACTTTAAGCGCGCGCGAATCTCCTTCAAGATGGATGTGCACTTTCCCCTGTTCGGTAAACTTGATCGCGTTACCCAACAGATTGGTAAATATTTGCCGGAAACGGTGAGGGTCTCCCACAATCAGGCACGGCACATCCGGGGCTTTTTGTAGTACGCACTCCAACCCTTTATCTTTGGCCTGCACGCCTAGCAGAGCATGTACTTCGTACAAAACCTCTTCGGGGGAAAATGGCAGTTGCTCAAGCACCATTCGACCCGCTTCAATCTTGGAAAAATCCAGAATCTCGTTGATTAAGCTCATCAAACCATAGGCACTACTCTGAATGGTCTGAGCAAACTCACGTTGTTCATCAGTCAATGGAGTGCCCATCAGCAGGGAATTCATGCCAATGACCCCATTCATAGGGGTTCTGATTTCGTGGCTCATATTCGCTAGAAAAGCACTTTTTGCACGATTGGCCGCTTCAGCTTCGTCTCGGGAAACGGTCAAGGCTTCGTTTGTTTTGGCTAGTTCTTCTGTTCGAGCAGCAATTCTAGATTCTAGGTTCTGAACATTTTCTTCCAACGCTTGGGACATCACGTTAAATGCATGACTCACTTCGGCAAATTCATTATTCCCATCAACCACAATTCGGGTTTGATGATTGCCCTGCGTTAGCGCAACCGTTCCTGCATGCAAATTTTTCAGCGGCGTAATCACGATACGTTCAAACATGCCGATAAAAACCAGCAGCCCCGCCAGCATGATTAAGGCGAAGGACACGCCCAACGCCATAAAGTTATGTTGATCAACAATTGCACTGGTGTTGATGACCGATAAGTTATACCAGTTAATTTCTTTCAAATAGGCCATCCCCACCAGCTCCGACCCTTGCGGCAAGGTCAGCCGCATCACACGAGTGCTGTCGGGATGCTCACGAAGCCACAGAAGGGTTTTTTCAAACTGTTCACGTTCGAACGGGTCACGAATCAGCGACTGAATCGTTTGGTGCTGATCCGAGGTATTCGCAGTGCCATTAAAATCAATCAGCGCTTCATTGGGGTGGGCCTGAATTTCGCCCTTGGCATTAATCAGAATGCCATAACTACCATCTTGGTGCGTGGCACTAGCGGAATGAACGAAGTCCGACAAATCGATACCACTACCCGCAATCGCAATCACCTTTCCATCGGGCCTACCACCCGCGCGAACCAGCGTGTTAAACCAGACTTTGGTGACATCCAGCGCCTTATCGTAGTCCACATTGATTTGGACAGTTTCCGGGTTCTGGCGAGTTGCGTAGTACCAAGAGTGCTCTGGCTTGTCCGGCGAAACCGTCTGGGTTAGCGGATTATTCTGGTAACGGTTCGCCCGGTCATTGAAGTAGTAATGCCCTGATTTATCGTGCACAAAGAAATAGCTGTTATCGCGAAAATACTGGCGATAACTTTCTAGCTCGGCCAATGCCTGCTGGCGCAAACCGGGGTTAAATTCGTCGTTAGCCCAAGCAATCAGGATAGGCGACTCACTCAGTTTTCGGGCCAGCGTGATGTCCAGCAACAAGGGATTCAGGATACGTTCCCGGTCAAGCTCGGCTTGCCGTCCGGCAAATTGCTCGCCTAGGTCGTTAATAATACGACCCCTCGTCTGTTGGAAGAAAAGCAGGATCAGTATGCCGACGACTAGAAAAACCATCATGCCAGCAACAATAAATCGATTGCGCAGCGAGTTTTTATAAACCGGGTTATGCATGGTGATGAGGGTAAAAATGGGCAAAGCAAAATGGGGGGGCTATTATGCCTGCCTTCTTGATGTGAGGAACAAGACATGAACAGGGTTCAAAGCATGACCGGTTTTGCGACCGCTAACGTATTGTTTGCAGGCGGTAGTCTGCATCTGGAACTGAAGGGCGTTAACTCCCGTTTTCTTGATCTTCATTTCAAAATCGCCGACGACCTCCGCCAATACGAAATGGGGTTGCGCGAAACCCTGACTGCCAGTGTCACCCGAGGGAAAGTGGAATGCCGACTCCACTATGCACTGAGCCACGAAAAGTCAGCCGGCGACACGGTAAACGACGCGTTACTCACCAAACTTTCAGCTTTGCAGCACACCATACAAACTTCATTACCCGGCACGCCAGCACTCACGACTGCCGAAATACTCCGTTGGCCCGGCATGATGGGCGATCAATCGGTTGATTTCACCGTACTGGCCGGAGAGGTTCAACTGGCTTTAGGTGCAGCCTTGGCCGACTTCACCAGCAGCCGTGTGCGTGAAGGTGAAAAACTAGCCGCCATGATTTGGGAACGGGTGGCGGCCATACTCCAACTCATTACGCAGGTTGAACCGCTAATTCCTGAAGCCCAAGCAGCGTATGCGGAAAGACTTCGTCAGAAACTATTGGAAGTACTCAGTTCTGCCGATGAAGACCGCATTCGCCAAGAAATCGCCGTCTACGCTACCCGGATTGATGTCGCTGAAGAACTCTCCCGCCTAAGAACCCATCTTGGCGAAGTGGAGCGCGTACTTAGCAAAGGCGGCAGCGTTGGTAAACGTCTCGATTTTTTGATGCAGGAATTGAATCGTGAAGCCAATACCTTAGGTTCCAAATCCGTCGCTAGCCAAGTTTCCCACGCAGCCATGGAGATGAAACTGCTGATCGAGCAAATGCGCGAGCAAGTGCAAAATTTAGCTTGATAGATTTACCCAACCTTTACCTACAGAAAAGACACGCCTAGGCATGCAAACAGAAGTCAAAGAGAAGCCCATCTACGCCGTAGCCGCCTCCGTTCAGTTACCCAACGTCAGTGATATTGAATTTGAGGCCTCGCTGGCCGAACTGAGTGAACTGGCTAAAACACTGGGCTTTACGGTCGTTCGTACCTTCATCCAGAAGCGGGCTGGCTTCGACACCACGGGCTATCTCGGCATCGGCAAGCGCCAGGAAATTGAACATTTCGTGAACCACGAATCCGAGTGCGAAATTGAAGCCATCCTCGTCGATCACGAAATTTCCCCGTCACAGGCACGCAATCTGGAAAAGGAAACCGGCTGCAGCGTCATGGACCGGACCATGGTCATCCTCGAAATTTTCCATAACAACGCACGTTCTCGGGCGGCTAAGGCCCAGGTCGAAATAGCCCGCCTCGGCTACATGGCACCGCGCCTGCGCGAAGCTGCCAAGTTAGCGGGGCCGCAGGGGCGACAACGTAGCGGCGTCGGCGGGCGGGGAGCGGGTGAATCGCATACCGAGCTGGATCGGCGCAAAATCCGTGACCGCATTGCTGAACTACAGCTTGAAATCATCGCGATGGAGGCCGAGCGCAAAACCCAGCGGGCCCGCCGCCAAGAACGTCAAGGCTTAGCCAGCGTTGCGCTGGTCGGCTACACCAATGCCGGTAAATCGACGCTGATGCGAGCCTTAACTGGTAGTGAAGTACTGGTTGCCAATAAGCTGTTCGCCACCCTCGACACCACCGTCCGCACCCTATTCCCAGAAAGCGTGCCGCGTGTGCTGGTCAGCGACACCGTCGGCTTCATCAAGAACCTGCCGCACGGTCTGGTCGCCTCCTTCAAATCAACCCTCGACGAAGCCTTAGACGCTGCGCTGTTGCTCCATGTTATCGATGCCAGTGACCCTGGATTCGAACGTCAGCTTGAAGTCACCGACCACGTACTGGCCGAAATCGGCGCCGATGAAGTACCGCGACTTCGCGTCTTCAACAAAATCGACTTTGTCGGTGATGTCGCAGCCCAAGCCGAATGCGAAGCGGCGCTACGCGAACGCTACCCTGACTGCGTCGTGATGAGCGCCCGCCGCCCGGATGAAGTCGCCCAACTGCGCCTAGCCATCATCGCCTTCTTCCAGAAAAATCTGGTTGAAGCCGAACTTTTCCTACCTTGGTCGGCCCAGCAATTACGCAAGGACATCTACGCCAACTGCGAGGTACTGTCCGAACGCGCGGATGAAACGGGAGCGTTTTTTCAGGTTCGCGGCGAACCCGAGATGATCGAGAGCCTGCGCCAAAAATAAAGTGAAGGGATAGAAAATGAGCGGACAACTTTTTATCGTAGCAGCCCCTTCCGGGGCCGGAAAAACAACCTTGGTTAAACGTTTGCTGGCGGTAGATCCGGTACGTTTATCTGTTTCACACACTACCCGCCCCCCTAGAGAGGGTGAAGTGGATGGGGTGGCCTACCATTTCATCGGAGTCGATACCTTCAAAGCAAAAATTTCTGACGATGAGTTTCTGGAATGGGCGGAAGTTCACGGCAACTATTACGGCACGTCAAAAGCGTGGATTGCGACGGAACTGGCCGCTGGTCACGATGTCTTACTGGAAATAGATTGGCAAGGTGCCACGCAGGTTCGCTCAATTTTCCCTGAGGCCATTGGTGTGTTTATTCTTCCCCCCTCGATGCCAGAACTAACGCGTCGACTGACCGGGCGAGGAACCGATAGTCCAGCCGTTATTGAGCGCCGGCTGGCTGCTGCACAAGATGAGATGCGCCATGTCGGAGAGTTTGACTATGTTATTATTAACGACGATCTAGAGCTGGCGCTGGCTGATCTGGTAACCGTTGTTCGCGCAAGTCGCCTTCAATTCTCAGCCCAAAAATATCGCCACGCCAAACTGTTTTCCCCATTGTTGTAATCCATCAAGTAGAGAGTAAAAACATGGCCCGTGTAACCGTCGATGACTGCCTGAAAAAGATTCCGAACCGTTTTGAAATGACCTTGGCTGCAAGCCAACGTGCACGCCAAATCGCCAATGGTTCAGAACCCTTAATCGACTTTGATCCTAAAGAAAAACCCACCGTATTAGCCTTGCGCGAAATCTCCGCAGGCAAGATTTCCATTGAAATTCTGAAACGCGGACAACCCTGATTCCTCTACCGGGGCAACGGGACTTATGGCACCAGAATCCACTTCTAGGCCTTCACCCGTCGCCCAGACTTCCGCTTCGGCTGACCCACAGCATCCAGAAATTCCGGTAGAAGAACAGGCCTACCAGGTTTTCCTAGCAGGCCTGTCCTATTTATCCCCAGCCGACCTAGCGCGAGTTCAGGCGGCTTTTGTCTATTCAGCAGAAGCTCACCAGCACCAGCGCCGTTTGTCTGGCGAACCTTACATTACGCATCCATTAGCGGTAGCTACCGGCGTGTCCGAGTGGCGAATGGATGCTGATGCGGTCTGTGCCGCCTTGCTTCATGATGTGATCGAAGATACCGGGGCGACCAAGGAAGATTTGGCCGATCGATTTGGCCCGACCGTGGCCGAATTAGTCGAAGGTTTATCCAAGCTAGAGAAGGTGGAGTTCACTTCCCAGCAAGAAGCGCAAGCCGAAAACTTCCGCAAAATGATGCTGGCCATGGCGCGCGATCTTCGGGTGGTGCTAATCAAGCTGGCTGACCGTGCGCACAACATTCAAACCATGTCGGCCGTTCGCCCGGAAAAACGGCGACGAATTGCCCGTGAAACCTTAGACATTTATGCCCCCATTGCCAATCGACTGGGGCTGAACAAGCTGTTTAGGGAATTACAGGACACCGCGTTCCAGCTCATTTACCCGCATCGTGCAGCCGTGCTGAGCAAAGCTATGCAGCACGCCAACCGAAATCGCAGAGAGCTATTTGCCCGCATTCTTGAGTCGATTACGGCCAAGATGATGGAATCCCACGTTGGCGCAGAAGTATTTGGGCGTGAAAAGAATTTGTACTCCATCTACAAAAAGATGGAAGACAAACACCTGACGTTTTCACAGGTGTTAGATATTTATGGTTTTCGGGTTGTGGTCACCGACATGCCTAGCTGCTACTTGGCAATGGGCGCTCTTCATTCCCTGTACAAACCGGTGCCCGGGAAATTCAAGGACTACATCGCCATTCCCAAGGCCAATGGCTATCAGTCCTTGCACACCACGCTGATTGGCCCTTACGGCACGCCGGTGGAAGTCCAGATTCGCACCAAGGAAATGCATCACGTTGCCCAGCAAGGGGTTGCTTCCCATTGGTTGTACAAAGATTCCGTACAGAGTGCCGCAGAGTTACATGCCACAACCCATCGCTGGCTCAAGTCACTGGTCGAGATGCAACAGGGGGACTCCTCCGAGTTTCTTGAGAACGTCAAAATTGACCTGTTCCCAGATGAGGTTTATGTCTTTACCCCCAAAGGAAAGATTTTTTCGCTCCCCAAAGGGGCTACTGCGGTCGATCTGGCTTATGCCGTCCACACCGACATTGGCAATTGCTGCATCGCAGCGCGAATCAACCATGAGTTGATGCCCTTGCGCACAGAATTAAAAAGTGGGGATATGGTTGAAATTGTGACCGCCGCCCATGCCAACCCCAATCCATCCTGGCTGAGTTACGTTAAAACAGGACGCGCACGCGGCAAAATTCGACACTTCCTGAAGACCATGCACCACGATGAATCGGCGGTGTTTGGCGAGCGCCTACTCAAGCAGGAACTGCTGTCGATGGGGATTGAACCCGCTACCGTTCCCGCGAGTGCTTGGGACTTATTGATTCGTGCCTCGGGCAACAAAACCATCAGCGAGGTCTTTACCGACATCGGGCTAGGCAAACGACTAGCCTCTGTCGCAGCACGTCGCTTGATGGCGCAGGACGAACCCAGCTTCCCCGTGACAGGCCCAGCCGGCACTCTCACCATTCGCGGTACCGAGGGCATGGCCATTCAGTTAGCAAAATGTTGCCGCCCTATTCCGGGTGACCCGATCATCGGTTCGATCAAAAAGGGGCAAGGGTTGATTGTTCACACCCACGATTGCACCGCCATCCGTAAATCCCGCACGACAGAACCGCAAAAATGGATTGATGTCGAATGGGAACCCGCCGCCGGTATGTTGTTTGATGTACGCATCCGACTGGAAGTCCAAAACACCCGTGGCGTCCTGGGGCTGATTGCGATGGCGATTGCCAATGCTGGCTCCAATATTGAAACGGTCTCCATGGGCGAAGACAGCGAGCGGCTCTATACCAACCTGACGTTCACGGTACAAGTGAGCAATCGTGGGCATCTGGCTACGCTGATGCGCAGCTTACGCAATATTCCGCAAGTGGCCCGCATCTTCCGAGAACGCTACGATGATTAGCCGAGAAAGGCGTTAAATCATGAAAATTCTTGTTCTTGGTGCAGGCGTTGTAGGGACCACGACGGCTTGGTATTTAAGGGAAGCTGGGCACGAGGTGACGGTGCTTGACCGTCAACCCGGGGCTGGACTGGATACCAGCTTTGCCAATGGCGGCCAGATTTCGGTTTCCCATGCTGAGCCGTGGGCCAATCCCCACGTTCTGCCCAACATCCTGAAATGGCTGGGAAAACCCGATGCGCCTTTACTCGTGCATTGGCGCTGGGACCCTGATTTTTTTAGCTGGGCTTGGCGTTTTTTGCGCCAGTGCTGGCCTCATCGTACCGAACAAAACACTCGGGCAATCGTGCACCTCGCCTTATATAGCCGCTCGTGTTTACAAGCCCTACGCCAACAACTGCCCCTGAACTACGATGGTTTGGCAAAAGGTATTTTGCACATTTACACCGACAAAGCTGAATTTGCCAGGGGACGGTCAGCCGCCGCCGCCATGAACCAACATGGGCTTGATCGAATGGTCGTCAGCGTTGATGAATGTATTGCCATTGAACCCGCATTGGCCACGGCAAAACATTTATTGGTCGGTGGCGACTACACCGCCTCTGACGAATCCGGAGACGCACATCGATTTACGCAGCAGCTTGCCGGGTTCGCCACCGAAGCCGGTGTCCAGTTCAAATTCGGCGTTGAAATTCAGCGCCTGATTTACACCAAAGGTCGAGTGGCAGGCATTGACACCCTGTCTGCTGGAAAACAAACCCAGTATTTTGCCGATGCGGTGGTCGTTGCACTGGGCAGCGAATCCTCACACTTATTAACGCCATTGCGGGTCGCCTTACCCATCTATCCCGCCAAGGGTTATTCCGCCACCCTGGATTTACCGGATGGCCTAGATCAAGCAGTCGCCCCAACCGTCAGCCTAACCGATGATGCCCGGAAGATTGTTTTCTCGCGGCTGGGTAATCGTTTACGAATTGCCGGCACTGCTGAATTTAATGGTTTCAACCGGGAACTTGACCCTGTGCGTTGCCAAGCGTTATTGACTCGCACTCGTGAGCTGTTCCCCGCCCTGCCTATTGGCGCACCTCACTTCTGGTGTGGTTTACGGCCAGCCACTCCCTCCAACATCCCTTTTGTGGGCGGTTCCGGCATTCCCGGTTTATGGCTCAACACGGGACACGGCACACTAGGCTGGACGATGGCCTGCGGTTCAGCGTCGGCCTTGTCCGCGCTGATTAGCGGTCAGTCAGCGCCGGTTGATTTCCCTTTCACGCAATTCAGTCATGTGGGTTGACACCCACTGCCACCTAGACGCCGCTGAGTTTGATGCTGACCGGGATAGTGTCTACGCCCGAGCAGAAACAGCGGGAATGTCAGCGTGCATTGTTCCTGCCGTGAGTTTAGCGAATTGCCAACCAGTGCTGGATTGCTGCCATCGTTATCAAAAGTGTGCGCCCGCTTACGGCATACACCCCTTATTCACAGACCAAGCCAAACCCGAACATATTGACCAACTCGCCGAATGGCTGAACCAACACCGGGCTATTGCTATTGGCGAGATCGGTCTAGATGGTTTTGTGGACAATCCTGATTGGGACACGCAACACTTCTACTTTACGGAGCAACTAAAACTAGCAAGGCAATTTGACCTACCGGTGATTTTGCATGGCCGCAAAGCCATTGATGCCATGACCCACAAATTACGTCGATTTCCCGTCAAGGGAGGCATTGCCCATGCCTTCAATGGCAGCCGCCAACAGGCTGAGATATTGATTGAGATGGGATTCAAACTGGGGTTTGGCGGCGCAATGACCTACCCCGGTTCTACACGGATACGCCATCTCGCCACCGAACTTCCTTTGTCAGCGATGGTGCTCGAAACAGACTCTCCAGACGTCCCGCCCAGTTGGTTGGGGAAGCAGGGTCACAACGAGGGCCGCAATGAACCCTCAGAATTACCGGCGATTGCCCGCACGTTGGCCGATTTACGCAGCCAACCCGTTGGCGAAATTTTGGCAAAGTGCAGCGAAAATGTAAGCACCGTATTTGGCCCTTACTGGCAAGGGTATGATTACCGATCCGCTAGCACCCCATGAAAGCCCTGACTTGAATCAAACCACTTATACATCTCCTGAAGATAGCAGCGCCGCACACATTCAAACGAATCTAGGCATCGAGATTCGAGGTATTGGCATCCCCCCTCGCCCCTCGATTCTCGACAAAATTGATCGTGAAATGCGACGCGACGAGCCAAATTTTCGGGCATTAGGTGAGTTCATTAGTGCCGACGTCGGCCTATCCGCGAGTTTGCTGAAAATCGTAAATTCCCCGCTGTACGGCTTTAATCGACAAGTCCGTTCAGTCCACGAGGCACTGATGGTGCTGGGCATTAAGGCCGTCGCACATACCGTCGCCGGCCTGTCCCTGAAAAAATCCTTTGCCCATTTGCCCCAGATGGAACGCTTCTGGGACTCCTCTGCCTGTACCGCACGGGTGTCCGGTTGGATCGCCCAAACCTTAGGTGGCATGTGCGGAGTACGATCTGAGGAAGCCTACACTTTTGGCCTATTTCGCGATTGTGGCGTCCCCGTATTAATGACCCCCTTTCCGGATTACCCGGAGGTGTTGAAAAAAGCCAACGAGGAAGAAACCCTTCTATTCACCGATATCGAAGACGAGATGATCGGCATGAACCACGCGATCGTTGGGGCAGCCATGGCCAAGGAATGGTTATTTCCGGATGAACTGATTCAAGCGATTCATTTTCACCACGATACTACGGTGATGAATGACTCCTCAAAAGCCAACCGAGTCCCAGAGGTTTCCCGTCGGTTTATCGCCATCGCTCAAGTTGCCGAATACCTGATTCAGGTACGCACCGGTAAAAATACAACGCACGAGTGGACCAAACTAGGCGCCGCCAGTCGCGAAATTTTGAACATCAGTGACGAAGAACTCCAAGAGCTTCACGATTTATCGGAACCCGCTGTTTTGTTGCACGAGTAAGGGTGAGTCCGGTTGTGGGATTTGGAGTTGCGGAGTAATGGCAAACGCCTCACCCAGCGCATTTACGGCGGCATTAGCTGCCTCAAGTAGTGTTTCCTGCGATAGATGGGCGTACCGTTGAGTCGTTCTCACCTGCGTGTGGCCGAGAATCTTCTGTACCTCATACAAACTGCGCCCATTATTAATCAGGAAACTGGCGAAACTATGCCGCAGGTCGTGAATTCTGACTTCAGGCAACCCGGCTTTAATCCGGGCCGTGTTCCATGAGCAGAATATAGAGACGTAAGGTTTGCCGGTAACTGGATTGGGAAATACCCACTCACAGTGATGAAGGAAACTACCCAAGCTCTGATGTTCAAACCTAAGCTCTGCAAGAAGCTTTAGCACCCCTTCTGAAATTGGAACGTGCCGAGCCTTGCCTGATTTAGAGATTGGAATTCGCCACAAACGCTTTTCTAAATCGAAGTCAGTCCAGCGCGCATCAAGCAATTCCCGCTTTCTAGCGCCCGTCATAATCAGCGCCGGCACAATGAATTTGAGCGTGGTGTTTTCACTGGCTTTGACGTGTTCATACAAACGCTGGGCTTCTTCTTTGGTCAGGAAGCGTTCCTTATTATTATTTTCCTCGAAGAGCGAAACGCCTGCCGTTGGATTTTTATCCACGCCAGCGATTTCCCATCTCAGCGCAAGATTGAAGATGTAGCGCATCAGAATGAGGAGTCGATTTGCTGAGCCAGGGGCAGCCCCACTAGCTCGGCGCCCATGGTGCAAAGCTACGATGTCCTGTTTGGTGATCTCATCCAAATGTCGCTTACCCAGCAAAGGGAGTAGATGATTTCGGAGAAGTGATTCATCCGTTATCCAGCTTCGTTTGTATCCTTTGATGAACGGCATGTAGCGTTCTTCAACAAACTCGGCGAAAGTGGGTACTTGCCTCCGCAGTGCTTTGGCTGCGCAAGGATCTTGTCCCATAGCGATCTGGCCCCGTAATTCATCCGCACGCTTGCGGGCCTGTTCAAGGGATAGGTCTTGAGTATCAGCGATGCGATATTGGCGCTGTTTGCCATGTATATCGCGATAACGCAGATACCAGGTCTTCCCACCTGACGCCCTGATTTCCAGCATCAAACCCTTACATCCCTGGTCATGAAAATCCATCTTGTTGGTGCCCAGTGGGCATAACAAGGACTTTATGGTTTTTACAGATAGGCGTAGTGACGGCATAATTCCCCTAAAGACATTACAAACACACAAAGAGACATCAAATATATCTTTTTAGATATTACAACAGGAATTAAAAATGTCGCAAGAGACACGTATCATTTCTGAAATACGCGCAGCCCGATCTGCTCTTGGGTGGTCACAGCCTGAACTTGCGAAAAAATCCGGGGTCTCATTGATCGCCATTGCCCGTCTGGAAGCCGGACTCGCCTGCCCTCGGCTATCAACCGTATCCAAGCTACAAGAAGCGCTTTCTAGTGCGGGGGTGCGAATACTGGATGACCAACCTGAAGGGGGTTACACCCTTGCCGTGATTTCTGAAGCCGTTCAAGAATCAGAACGGCAAATGGCGAAACGGAAGGAAGCGAAGGACTAGCTAAGAAAATGAGCGATGAAGCTCTCGTTGTAGGCCGAGAAAATTGGATATAAAATTAGCTACAAATTTGTAGCTTACCCTGGAGGACGTTGTGGATACCATTCTCGCCGATTACTCTATTAGCATGTCCGAGTTCAAGAAAAACCCCGCCGCTGTTCTGAGGTCAGCAGGTGAGAAACCCGTCGCTGTGCTTAGCCACAATCGCCCTGCGTTTTACATGGTGACACCTACGCTATTTGAGTCACTCGTTGAGGAACTGGCTGATCGGGACTTGGTTGAGATTGCAAGGGAGCGGCTGACTCGTAGGCATACTGCAATTGACGTTGACATTGATCAGATATAAACCGTGTCGTATCGACTTCAATTTTTACCTGAGGCCCTTGACGAGTGGAACGCATTTGACGGTAGCGTTAAGGCGCTGTTGAGAACGGCACTTAAAAAGAGACTAGAACAACCTCACCTACCGGGTTCTGAACTCCATGCTGAACTGCACCATTGTTACAAGATCAAGCTAAAAAGACTTGGCTATCGCTTAGTGTATTCAGTGGAAGATGATTTACTCGTGCTGCTAGTGCTGTCAGTTGGTAAGCGAGAAGATTTGGAAGCGTATCGCAAGGCTATTGATCGGCTTGTTCCCAAGTAATTTGATTGGGCGTGACATTGTGAATCTATTGATCCCGGCTACTGGTCGGGATTGTTGTTTCTGGGCAAGTGGCATTTGGTAGGTGAAGTCAGAGATAGGACGATCTCAAGAAAACATTTTATAAACAGCATGTTAATGTTAATTGGCGGGGTAAAAGGAGAATTTTCCACTGTTTTTTCAAGCTGACCAAAGTAGGAATGAGGTAGGTTGCTGCCAAAAAAGACACGATGAAAATCCATATGTGCTTGAAAATACTAAACAATACCTTTACTACCTACTTGGTCGCTCACTACTGGTGCTGACACAACGCTGACTGGCGGCGCAACAAACGATACATACGTTGCTACTATCGGTACAGACGGCCTGACAGCTAACGGCACAACACTAAATGCAGGCGATGTACTTAACGGTGGTTCAGGTACAGATACTCTGAGTATCAGCATCTCAGGTACAAATACTGTTGATGTAACGACTTCTGCTCTGACATTGTCAAACATCGAAAATATTTCTGTTACTAACTACCAAGTAACAGATGCTCATGACAATACAATCAATCTTGCGCAAGCGACAGGCATCAGCAAGATTTCTCTTGCTGCTAGTGCAAGCACGGGCGACACATTCTTCACGCAAGTTCGCGCTATCGCTACAGCCGAAATGGGTAACGGTGCTGGTGACTTGGGTATTACATACACTGACACAGCAGTTGCTGGTGCGGCTGACTCTCAGACACTAACTCTGTCAGGTCAAACTGCTGGCTCATTCTTCGTTAAGGGTGCAACAACAGGTGGTGTTGAAACTCTGAATATCGCTTCAACAACAGCTACCAACGCAATTGCGATTGAAGATGCTGTTACTGCAACGATCGCCACAATTAACGTAACTGGCGACCAACAGCTGACATTGACCGAAGGTGCAACTGACGCTGATGACGCTGTAACAGTAATTAATGCATCTGCATTGACTGGCAAGCTGCTCGTTACGACAGGTTCTGCTGCTCAATACATGTCTATTACTGGCGGTACAGCTAACGACACAATTACATTCAGTGGTGATACATTCACATCTGCTGATACAGTTAATGGTGGTTCAGGCACAGATACATTGTCTATCGCTTCAAGTGTTGCTTCTGCAACAGCGCTGCAATACGTTACTAACGTTGAAGTTCTGAAAGTTACTGGTGCTCACGACGTGACACTGGCAGCAAACGTTGTTCCAACAAGCTTTGACTTTACATCAACTTCAAACAACGTATTGACACTGAACAGTGGCTACACCAGTGCAACAACAGTAACGCTGGAAAGTGGTGACAAGGTTGATAACTCTTCAGCAAACGTTACACTGACAGTAAACATGTCAGGTGCGGATCTGGTAACTGGAACAACCATCACTGGCGGTACAGGCACTGACACAATCAACCTGACAGCCGATAGCACAGCTTCTTTATCCACTAACTTCGATAACATCACTTCAGTAAATGCGATTACGATCGTTGACGGCGGTGACGCTGCAACTGGTACAAGTGCGAAGGGTAAGGACGTTGCTCTGAATCTGGGTAACTACGCTACAAGCATTACTATCGATGGCTCAGCTCTCGATGCAGGTACTGTAACGAATAGTGTTATGGGTGCTGATGACGAAACACTGACAGTTGATGGTAGCTCCATCGCAACTGCAACAGTAGTTCTGACAGCAACTGGTGGTGCTGGTCGTGACACACTGACCGGTGGAGCAGGTAACGATATCCTAAATGGTAATGGCGGGAACGACTCCATCAATGGTGCAACTGGTGGTGCTGACAGTATTCTGGGTGGTGACGGTAACGACACGATCAACATGGGTGCTCAACTGACATCAGCCGATACGATTAATGGTGGTTCAGGTACGGATACGTTGATCGTTACATCATTGACATCAACAGGCCTGACAAACGTAACTAACGTTGAAAACCTCCAGTTGTCTGGTTCAGGTTCAAACGCAACGCTGACATCAAACCTGTCCTTCACGACAATTGATATCGCAACTGCTGACAATGCAGCCCAGTCAGTAACTTTCTCAACTGGCTACACTAACGCAACAACCGTTGTTGTTGATACAGGCGATACAGTAACGAACAGCGCGAACATTGCGATGACTGTTACTGCAGCAGGTTCTGACCTTGCTTCTACAACAATCACTGGTGGTACAGGTACAGACTCTATCAACCTGACAGCTGACTCAGCGACTGTAACGTTCGCTAGTCTGATCACTAAGGTTGATAGCATCACGATCGTTGATGGCGGTGACGATGCTGCAGCAGGTACACATCCAGCAGGTCAAGACATCACGCTGACCTTGGGTGACTACGCAACATCTTTGACAGTTGATGGTTCAGCACTAGATGCAGGTACAGTTAACGCATCAAACGTAATGCAAGCTGACTATGAAAATCTGTCAGTTGATGGTTCATCTGTTTCTACTGCAACAGTAGTTCTGAACCTTACTGGTGGTGCTGGTGCTGATACCCTGAAGGGTGGCGCTGGTAACGACATCATCAACGGTGGCGCCGGTAACGACTCTATCGTTGGCTCTGCTGGTGGTGCAGATAGCATTCTGGCTGGTTCAGGTACAGATACTATCGTTATGGTTGCTGCATTGACATACGCAGATACCGTTGATGGTGGTGCTGGTAACGACACAATCTCTGCAGATGCGGGTGTTACTGACGTTGCTTTCATGCACGTTTCAAACGTTGAAACACTGACACTGAATGACGCTGCTGCGACAACAACACTGTCTAGCTATTTCAATACGTCTGGTATTGCAACAGTTAATCTGGCGGCAGCAGGTACTGCACGTACAGTTGATGCAACTGGAACTACAAATGGCATTACTTATGTGATTGCACAAGCTGCAAATGAGTCAGTTGATGCTGGTCAGGGTAACGACACATTTAAGGTGTCTGGTACTACATATTTGACTGCTGCTGATGAATTGCATGGTGGTTCAGGTACTGACACATTGTTGCTGGACAACTCCGGTGGTGCTGTAACAGGTACTGTCGATCTGTTCAAGGTAACAAGTGTTGAACAATTCACAGTATTGAACGCAAACGGTGGTGACACGGCTGGTGCTGAAAATGCTGATGCAGTTTCATTGACAATCAATGCAACGGACAACAGCACAGATAACACAGACGTAACATTCACTGTAAGTGGTTCTGTGATCACTGATGCAAACGACAGCTTCACAGTTGATGCTTCTGGCTCTACAGACACTGACTACTTCTTCTCAATCACAGGTGGTGCTGGTAACGACACACTGACCGGTGGTGCGAAGGCCGATACGATTGCTGGTGGTTCTGGCAACGACAGCTTGGTAGGTGGTCTGGGTGCTGATAGCCTGACAGGTGGTACTGGTAACGACGTATTCCGTATTGCAACGGCCACTGCCGCTTCAACCAATGCTGCATACGACACCATTTCTGACTTCGCAACAGGCTCAGACACAGTACGTATTACTGTTGCAACTGGAGTCGGTGCTACATGGGATCTGACCAACAAGGGCTCGTCTGCTTCTAACTCAGATGCGATGTCTCTATTGTCAAGCGTTAAGGGTCAGTACTACTTCAATACAGCGACTAACCAAGTAGTTCTTGATCTGGACGGTAACGGTCTTCTTCAGTCTTCTGACGTAGCTGTGAAGCTGGCTAGCGTAACTTCATTGGCTGGTGCTGATGTTGCATTTGACGTTACTGCAACAACAGGTGGTAATGCAGTCGTAACACTAGGCTCAGGTGCTGACACTGTTGATATTACTGGCACTGGTAACATGACAGTAACTATGGGCGCTGGTAATGATACAGTTTCTGCTGATACGTCCACTCTAGATGCATCAGACTCCATCTACGGTGGGTCTGGTACAGATACCCTGAATATTGCAACAGCTGGTACAGCGACACTGACAACAGATGCAAATCTGACAGGTATTGAAAATATTACCTTCACCTCGAACAGCATCGTTTTAGACCTGACAGGTCAGACAGAAGCCTTCAACGTGACTACAGCTAATGGCACTAACAGCATTACCGTTAATGCCACAGTTGCAGATACGCTGACAGGTGGTACTGGTGCAGATACCTTTATTATCGGCACAGTTAATGCTCACGCCTTCTTGGCTCAAGCAACAATCGCTGGTGGTAGTGGCTCATCTGACCAAATCACCTTGGGCTTAGCTACGACAACTTTGGTTGACGCAGACTTTGCTCACGTAACTGGCGTTGAATTGCTGCAATTGAAGGGTGTAAGTACTATTGTTTTGGGCAGCAATGCACAAACTGATGGCCTGACAACTGTTCTGCAAGAAAATGCTGCAGCTGCGAATACGACAATCACCAGTACTTCAACTGTGTTTGACACTGTAACTGGTGCCAACTCAGGTACGATAAATGTTACCTTTGGCGATATTGCAGACAACACTGGTTCAGTTTCTGCAGGTACAGGCAATGTAACGGTTGCCGGTGGTTCGTCTGGCGACACGATCACTGTGACTGGTTTGGCAACTGCTGCTCAGACCTTCACTGGCTCAGCTGCTAAGTTCAACGTAACTGCTACGACTAATGCACAGACAATTACGACTGGTGCATATGCTGATACGATCGACGGTGGAGCTGGTGCGGATACTATCGATGGTGGTGCTAGTTCAGATACCATTACCGGCGGCGCTGGGAATGATAGTTTGACTGGTGGTACTGGTAGCGATACCTTTGTTTACACCACTGCCTCAGACTCTAATGGTGTAACAGCTGCAGCTATCGATACAATTACTGATCTTGTATTGAACGGAGCTTCTGGAGACCTTTTGGACTTCACAATGACGGGTACATTGACAGTAGCGACATCTGCATCAGGTGCTGCTAACTTTGCGGCTGCTGATACAACAGCAGAACTCACAGGTCTGTTTAACAGCACAAATGGTACAGCGGGCACTAAGTTTACTGGTGGTGCTAATGCAACCGCATTGCTCGTAACGAATACTGATAGCTCTAAGATGCTAGTAGTTGACGTTGATGGCGATGGTGCCTTTACAGTAGCCGACGTTGCAATCCTTATTACAGGGGTCACTGCAACGAGCTTCACTACTGCTTGTTTCGTTTAATTTGTTGATTCAACCCTGTAAGGGTTGAAAATAATAAATCAACCCTGCCCCCACAAGGGGGTGGGGTTTTTTAATTTTGTCGTTTGTAAGATGCCGTCAGATAAATATATTTCTTTAGAAAAAGAGGCTGCCAGAGACTGTGAATTAGGGCAGTTTGAGTCGGCGCTTCTCAAGTTCAGTCAATGTATTGAGCTTGATCCAACAAATTCCCGTTCGTACGCCAATCGAGCGTATGCCTTAAAGCGTCTTGGTAAGAATGAAGAAGCATTAGATGACTACCGCCAAGCGATCAAGATGAATCCAGATTCATCAGAACATCGGTGGAATTACGCACTGATGCTACTTCTCTTAGGGAAAATAAGAGAAGGCTATAAAGAATTTGAACACCGTAAAGCCTGGAAGAAGCTTCCAGGGCAACCTATTCAAACAGGGCTTCCCGAATGGACGCCTGCGAGTGAGCCAAATGAAATTGTTCTTGTGCAAGCTGAACAAGGATTTGGTGACTCAATCCAGTTTGTGCGCTGGATACCTGAATTAATTGGCCGCTGTAAAAAACTATATCTGCAAGTGCCAAAACAGCTGCTGAGCCTGTTTGTATCCCAACACTGGGAATGTGAAGTTATTGAGTCAAATGTAGTGCCATCGGATGCAACGAGGCATACTCATTTGATGTCCATCCCGTATTTGTTGGCGTTGAGTTCTGAGAAGGAATTTGGCTTTCCGCCATATTTGAAGTCGGCACTCCCTACAGCATCGCGTCAGAAATCAGAACAATTAAAAGTTGGAATTGTCTGGCGAGGCAGACCAACCCATGGCGGGGATGCACGACGCAGCCTTTCGTTAGAACGATTAAAACCACTGTTTGGGTTACCTAACATTCATTGGGTGAGTTTGAATGCCCAGGACTTGTCAGCAGAAATTAGTGCAGCTGGTCTGTCAGAACAAATGGAATGCCCGATTAACGGGACCTCAAGTTTTTTGGATACCTGTAATGAGATTGAGCAATTAAATCTAGTAATCACCGTTGATACCAGTGTCGCCCATCTTGCTGGCGCTATGGGTAAGCCTGTATGGCTATTGCTCCCTCATCAACCCGATTGGCGTTGGGGGTTGGAGCGAACAGATTCCTATTGGTATAACTCAGTTTTAGTTTTTAGGTGCCAAGCAGATTTGGTGTGGGAAGGGGTTGTTGGTGCAGTATTTAAAAAGTTACAAGAAATGCAAAACGAAATGAAACTACAAGATGCCCCATTGGCTATACCAGTACGGGCTGCAAGAGATTCCCATATCGCATTAAGTTTTGTGGCGGGAACGGTATTTAAGGAGCAGGTATTACTGGAAAGCCCATTCAAAGCGTGGGAATGTGCCATGCTGAATTTTAAGGGGGGGGCTTTTTCCTACGTATCCCCAGGGGCGAAGTTGTACCACACAGAAATTGGACGATACTGCTCGATAGGAGATGGCGTTGCAATTTTGTCAGAGCACCCAAGCAGTGGGTTAACTACCAGCCCTTTCTTTTACGAAACACTGTTTGCAGCTCCATTTGATGACCAACCAACTGAGCAATACGAGAGATTGAAACAAACCACGATTGGCAATGATGTTTGGATTGGTGCTGGGGTTAGGATTAAAACAGGCGTCACGATTGGGGATGGCGTAATTATTGGCGCCGGAAGCGTTGTTACCAAAGATATTCCGGCATTCTCTATTGTGGGTGGCGTACCAGCGAAGTTAATAAGGGAACGGTTTTCACCGGAACTTACTGAGAGAATAAAGCGTGTTCGCTGGTGGCAGTACGACTTGCTGGGGATTGGGATTCCGATGTCAGACCCCGTTCTGGCGCTTGATTATATTGAAGCCAATTTAGCTAGTGACGGTGCGGGCAATTTAGTCCCTCACCAGCCGGGTTTCTGTAAAGTTTGGTCTGATGGTTCCCAAATCAAAGCAGAGCTGCAGGCGAAGTAGGCATGCTGCTTAATGCGGCTGGGTTTAATAATTGAGACTAAATCAGTGGACATAAATTGAGCCGCAAATTTTGCGGTTTTAATCGGGTTGGCGGTGTAAATGTTGCAGGAATTTATATTGGTAAGCACGTGAGGCCGGTGAGAGCAACAGGGCGGATGTTGCCATGAACGAGCTTAAGCCGTTATTGCCAAACGAACCCCGTGTTATGAATTGGGCGTTTGAGGACGATCTGACACATCGCTTACTCATCCCGGTCTTGGATGGGCTTGAATCTCTGTTTTTAGGGATTCGAGCCGAACTTGATCCAAAAATGAGTTGTCTCCGGCCAACCAAAAACAACAAACCTTACCCACTAGGGCAGTGTCTAGAGATCACGCTTGCCGTAGAAAAACATCTTAACGAAATGAATTCTGCCAATCTCTCTGCCAGTGCAGCACAAGGGTATGCCGCACTGATGGCATTTAAGAAACATGGTGGTTCAGTCGTAAGCCTGCGGTGAAGTCATCTGTTTTTCGGGGGCATGGATAGGGAAGATAGTCTCCACTACAACGACTTAGTGGGCACTATGGAAATCGAGAAATCTGTTCTACGCAAGCGTAAGCATGCGGAGGAATTCAAGCAAGCAGTGGTTGATGCCTGCGCGCAACCCGGGGCGTCAATCTCGGGGATTGCTTTAGCTAACGACATTAATCCAAATTTAGTACACCGCTGGATGCGTGATCGGGGTGTATCGAAAGCTTCTGTCGGATCAAGGTTGGCGGCAGTTCCAGAGCCTGCATTTATTCCGATTCAAATTGCACCAACCATTTCTGAGCAGCGCGATATACGGATTGAGGTCAAACGCGGCAACACCACGATCAAGATCGAATGGCCAGAACACAGCGCTACCGATTGTGCAGTTTGGTTGAGCGATTTGCTCAGATGATTCGAGTCGATGCCTTGTGGTTATCAACAACGCCTCTGGACATGCGAGCGGGAACTGACTCGATTCTGGCTCAGGTGGTGCAAGTATTTGGTGAAGCTAGGGCGCACACTGCGTACTTGTTTGCCAACCGCCGAGGCAACAGGATGAAAGTACTCGTTCATGATGGTTACGGAATTTGGTTAGCCAATCGCAGATTGAACCAAGGCAAATTTCACTGGGGTTCAGGGAAACCGAGGTTGGCGCTGACGCGCCAACAGTTTGATGCGCTGATTTTGGGGTTGCCCTGGAGAAACCTTGCTGATGGCAGCACGATCAGCGTAATTTAGGGTTATTTGCTGTTTTTTGGCTTGTGTTTTGCCATAGAAACAGAGGGTTAAATGGTAAAATAGCAGTCATGAGCTTACCGCCAAACCTTGACCAATTCAGCGCCGATGAATTGCGTCGTCTGCTCATTGAGCAAGACCGAGAACTCCACTGGCGCCAGGCCAAGATCGATAAGCTGACCCAAGAAGTAGCGTATTACCGCCGGCAACGTTATGGCGCCAAAGCCGAACAATGGTCGCCTGAACAAGCCCAGTTATTCGGCGAAACCATTGCTGCTGACATTTCAGCCATCGAAGAAGAATTGGCGCAGTTAGCGCCAGAAGACTCCTCGTCCGCTCCCGCCAAAGAACAAGCTAAGCGCAAACCATTGCCTGCCAATCTTCCCCGCACGGACATTCATCACGAGCCTGAATCAACCGTATGTTCTTGCGGTTGTGGGATGAAGCGTATTGGCGAAGATGTTGCTGAGAAACTCGATTACACCCCCGGTACTTTTACGGTTGAACGCCATATCCGTGGCAAATGGGTGTGTGCCCAATGCGAAACACTGGTTCAGGCACCCGTGCCTGCGCATGTGATCGACAAGGGCATTCCGACCACGGGGTTGCTTTCTCATGTGTTGGTGGCCAAGTATCTCGATCATTTGCCCTTGTATCGCCAGGAAAGCATATTTGAACGAGCTGGTTTAGCGATTCCGCAATCTACCTTGGCCCAGTGGGTCGGCCAGATGGGCGTTCGCCTGCAACCGTTGGTTGATGCGCTGAAATCCGAAATGCTCAGTCACCCAGTGCTGCATGCCGATGAAACCCCGGTTGCGATGCTAGACCCCGGCGCAGGTAAAACTCACCGAGCGTATTTGTGGTCATACAGTACCGGTGCCTTTGATCCAATGAAGGCGGTGGTCTATGACTTCGCCGAAAGCCGAGCGGGCAAACATGCCCAAGAGTTTCTGGGTGATTGGCGAGGCACGCTGATTTGTGACGACTACTCGGGTTATAAAGCGCTGCTGGCCAAAGGCCTAACCGAGGCCGGCTGCATGGCGCATGCCCGGCGGAAGTTCTTTGATTTGCACGCCAGCAATCAAAGCCAAATTGCGGTTCAAGCGCTGGAATTCTTCGGCAAGCTCTACGATGTTGAGCGGGAAGTGGCTGAACTTGAGATTGATGAGCGATGGCGAATACGGCAAAGCTCCGCCAAACCAATTGCTGATGATCTGCATGCTTGGTTAATCCGACAACGGCAGTTGGTACCCAATGGTACGGCTACCGCTAAGGCAATCGACTACAGCTTAAAGCGCTGGGTAGCATTGGTTCATTACCTGTCTGATGGACAGGTACCTATCGACAACAACTGGATTGAGAATCGCATCCGGCCAATCGCCCTTGGGCGAAAGAACTGGTTGTTTGCGGGAAGTCTGCGCGCTGGCAAACGTGCTGCTGCCATCATGAGTCTGATTCAATCAGCCAAACTTAACGGTCACGATCCCTTCGCTTATCTGAAGGATGTTCTGGATCGTCTGCCAACCCAACCAAACAGCAAAATCAACGAACTCCTGCCGCATCTCTGGCAACCAAAAAACAACGCATAAACAAAATCAATACGGGATTGCCGGGTGCTTAC
>JBEGTT010000010.1:0-2655 GCA_041179245.1 Pseudomonadota bacterium | reverse complement strand
TTGACCCGAATCTGTTGTTTTCCACCTTGCTAAAACACTTTCAATCAAACGGGATCAGTGGATAACTCGCGACCTTCCGCCACAAAATCTTCGATATATTTTGCGTATATGGTGTCAACTTTTTGAATATGATTGATGAGCCAATCCAGCAAAAAACCAATCATCTGAGTTGAAATATCTTCGGAGATGATCCTAGACCTCAGGTTTTCGATCTCCTCAATAAAAGTAGCATGCTGCTTCTGATGGGCTTCGAGGCCAGGATATAAAAACAGTCTCATGAGGCACTCTTCAACCCGAAAATGTGTCCGTGTGTATTCGGATAATTTTTCTAACGCATCGAATGCCTGAGATGACTCAAATTTCCCACCAACAGCAGAAATGAGCCGATCTAGGCAATCAAACAGTTGTTGATGCTCTTCATCAATCTCGCTAATGCCCACTAAGAAATTTCTACCCGTTAGTGTTGGAGCCTGCATATTTGAATGACTTCCATAATGAATTTAGCAAAGCCCAGTATAACACTTTTATTAATTATATCGTATTTGTTACTTTAATGATGAAAGCCCAACAATGCAACATGGTTTTATTATGCACATCGATAAGGATTTATAAAAGCTTGGTTTTTTTCGTGCAAAATACTGCGCTTAGCTGACATCAGCGCACAGAAATTAGCCATTGGTGAATATGAAAAAACCTTTTGAAGTCATTGAGTTGGATAAACACACTCCGATGATGCGGCAGTATTTAGGGATCAAACAACAACACCCAGGAACACTGTTGTTTTATCGGATGGGGGATTTCTATGAACTGTTTTTTGAGGATGCTGAAAAAGCGGCGCGACTCCTAGATATTTCGCTAACCACAAGAGGGCAATCTGCGGGGCAGCCCATCAAGATGGCGGGCATTCCTTTCCATGCCCTCGAACCCTATTTAGCCAAGTTGGTAAAACAGGGGGAATCAGTCGTCATTTGCGAGCAAATTGGTGATCCAGCCACCAGCAAGGGACCTGTTGAACGTGCGGTATCACGCATCGTCACACCGGGCACCCTGACAGACGCATCTTTGCTGGACGAGAAGCGAGACAGTCTTCTGCTTGCACTGTGTATTGTTCGCCAGACGGCTGGCTTAGCTTGGTTGAATCTTGCCAGTGGGCAGTTCACCTTATCCGAAGTCACGTTAGCTGACCTCGGTTCAACCCTTGAACGGATTCAGCCGGCTGAAATCCTAATTCCCGATACACTGCTGGATGATAACGCCCAGCTTTTACCGTCGAATCTACACGCCACACTCACCCGACAAGCAGATTGGTTATTTGAACCCGACAGTGCCCGCCGCCTTTTATGTGAGCACTTTCAAGTACAAACACTGGCCAGCTTTGGGGCCGATGGATTGCGCCCAGCAGTTGGGGCTGCTGGTGCTCTGCTGAACTATGCTCGGGCGACTCAAACCCGCAGCTTGCCTCATGTGCGGTCTTTGCAGGTTGAACAAGCGGCTAGTTACTTAGGTCTGGACGCAGCCACCCGGCGCAATCTGGAACTGACTGAAACGTTGCGAGGTCAGCCCTCCCCGACCCTTTTTTCATTGCTGGATTCCTGTGTCACCAGCTTAGGTTCACGACTACTTCGCCACAGCCTGCACCACCCATGGCGTGATCCTGCTATCCCAGCGGCTCGTCATATAGCCATTACAGCCCTCTTGGACCATCACGGGCAAGGCGCGCAAACTTTTCGGTTAGCGCTTAAAGGTTTTGCTGACATTGAACGAATCGCTGGCCGTGTTGCACTTGCCAGCGCCCGCCCCCGCGATTTATCCAGCCTGCGCGATTCTCTTGCACGCTTACCAGAACTCGTGTCATCACTTTCCACCTGGGCTTATGTTCCCCTGATTTCAGAGATTGCGACGGGCCTTGCGACTGAAACATCCTGCCTAGCAAAATTGCAATTGAGTATTGCCGAATCCCCTTCAGCACTTATTCGTGAGGGCGGCGTCATGGCATCAGGGTGTGATGCCGAATTGGATGAGCTGCGCGGCCTTAACGATAACTGCGGCAGTTTTCTGTTGGAAATGGAAGTCAGAGAGCGCGAGCGCACCGGGATTCCTAGCCTGAAAGTTGAATACAACCGAGTGCATGGTTTCTATATTGAAATCACTAACACCCATGCCGACAAGGCACCGGAAGATTATCGACGCCGTCAAACCCTGAAAAATGCAGAGCGTTACATCACACCAGAGTTAAAAGCTTTTGAGGACAAGGCGCTTTCAGCTCAGGATAGAGCGCTCAAACGTGAAAAATTGCTCTATGACCAATTTTTAGCCGAGCTACTTCCCGAAGTCCCTGCCCTACTTGAAATTGCTCGCCATATTGCCTTGTTGGACATGGTTTGTAGCCTTGCTGATAGCGCGCTTCGTTACAACTGGTCAGCTCCCAGTTTTCGATCTGAACGCGGATTGCACATCATGGGTGGACGACACCCGGTGGTCGAAGCTGAAATGGCTCAAGCTAGCACCAGTGAGGTTTTTATTGCCAATGACCTAGAACTGGAAGATCAGCGAACGCTCTTGCTCATTACCGGCCCTAATATGGGCGGTAAATCAACCTATATGCGGCAAACAGCCTTGCTTGCTCTGCTCGCCCACATGGGCAGTTTCGTGCCA
>JBEGTT010000009.1:0-13037 GCA_041179245.1 Pseudomonadota bacterium | reverse complement strand
TCACTTTGGTCTATGGAAGAAGATGTGGTTTGCGTTCATCCCACAGGTCAGCGATTTCTGGGTTTGGAGCAGATTCGTGAAGGTTGGCAAAGCGTGTTAAGTCAAAGCCTGAAGGTTGCTGTTACCCCATTGCACCACTGGCAAAGCATGGTGATGGCAGTCCATCTCGTCCAGGAAACCCTATTCGTGGGGGATGACCCCACGCCGCACGGTCCCTTGTATTCAACCAATGTCTACATGCGGGGCGCTCACGGCTGGCGATTGGTTTCCCACCAATCTACCGCTGCGATTGACACTGAACATGCCGTGCCAGACCACCGTATTCTTCACTAATTCACTCATAGAGAAATACTCCGACATGACAACACAGCTTCCTGCGGAAATTTTCAAGGCCTACGACATTCGTGGGATCGTCGGTAAATCGTTAACCGCCGAGGTGGTTTATCTCGTGGGTCAAGCACTCGGCTCTTTGGCCGCAGAGCAAGGGCAAACCGCGATTGCCGTGGGACGCGATGGTCGCTTATCCGGCCCTGAACTTTCTGGTGCCCTGATGGATGGAATTTGTGCCGCAGGGATTGATGCGATTGATGTCGGTTGTGTGCCCACGCCAGTGACCTATTTTGCGGCTTACGAGCTGGGTTGCCATAGCTGCGTGTCTGTGACGGGTAGCCACAATCCTCCCGATTACAACGGCCTGAAGATGGTGATTGGCGGCACAACGCTGGCGTTGGAAGCAATTCAGGATTTGCGTAAAGGGATAGAAGCGCGCATTGAAGCCGGCGACGTGATTAAGGCAGCAACGCTGGGAGCGCCCGGTATTCGCCGAAGTGCGGATGTGTTGGCTGCCTACGTTGAAAAAATTGTCGGTGATGTGAAGCTGGCTCGCCCAATGAAAATCGTGATGGACTGTGGCAATGGGGTGGCGGGAGCGATAGCGCCGGAACTGTTCAAGCGCTTGGGTTGCGAGATTGTTCCCTTGTTTTGTGAAGTGGATGGTAATTTTCCGAACCACCATCCCGACCCCTCCAAGCCAGAAAACCTGGCCGATGTGATCCGCGCATTAAAAGAAACCGATGCGGAATTAGGTATTGCTTTTGATGGTGATGGTGATCGTTTAGGCGTGGTGACGAAAGATGGTGAGGTGATTTTCCCTGATCGCCAGCTAATGTTGTTTGCCGCTGATGTGCTTTCGCGTGTTCCCGGCGGACAGATTATTTATGACGTGAAATGCACCCGTTTGCTGGCGCCGTGGATCAAGCAGCATGGTGGTGAACCGCTGATGTGGAATACCGGCCATGCGCTGGTGAAAGCCAAGCTCAAGGAAACCGGTGCCCCGCTCGCTGGAGAAATGTCCGGTCACACTTTCTTTAAAGAACGTTGGTATGGTTTCGATGACGGGCTGTATACCGGTGCGCGTTTGCTGGAAATTCTTAGTCGTTCAGCAGATGCTAATGCCCCCCTAAAATCCTTACCCAATTCTCCCTCAACACCGGAATTGAATATCAAGATGGCCGAAGGTGAGCCATTCAAACTGGTGGCGAAATTACAGGCTGAAGGTCAGTTCCCTGCGTCTGTGGACAAGATTACGATTGACGGCGTTCGCGTCGAATACGCCAACGGTTTTGGTTTGGCTCGCCCGTCCAACACTACACCGGTGGTTGTCCTGCGTTTTGAAGCGGATGATGCCGCCACGCTGGAAGCGATCCAGGCTGAGTTCCGTGCAGCCTTAATCCAAGTCTGGCCGGGCATAAACTTACCGTTCTAAGCCCGTCTTTGTACCCCATGCCAAACTAGTACAGCGAGCAGCATGGGGTCGAACATCACATCCAACAGATTGCGGGAAGGCAGCAGCCCGGTGCGCCAAAGCAGGATGTTGATGGTCAGGATAATCAGCCATCCGGTCTGCTGATAACGGTAAAGCAGGTAAGCGCCTACTACGAGAGCAATCCATAGAACATCAGGGGAGAATCCCAAACCATAGGGATCAGGCATCCCGTCGATGACCATACTTCCTACGCCTAGCGACAGGGCAAAATACCCAGCCATCAGGATAATTATTAGCCACAGTACTCGGCGGGCAGGAAACGGTGGCCACGGGCGATTAAGGCAAGTCAGTACGGAAAGTTGCCAGAGCGTGCCTGAGGGTGTGCCCAGCATGCCGTGCAGGCCAGCGGCGAGGCCGGGGTGGTCGCCAACCGGTAGTAGCATCAGCAAAATCAATCCACAGAAAATCAGCGAATTATCACGACAGCCTTGCGGCCACGGGAGGAATCGGTTGCACAGGGCCGTTAAGATAATCGCGCTGGCAAACCAGCCTAGGACAGTGCCTACGGCGGGCGAAACGATGGGGGTAAAGGCGGTGAGAGAAATGGCGCTCACGGTTTCATCCTGCCTTTCCCGTTCGTTGCTTGCCGTGGTGCTTGGTTTGCTGATCGCTCTTGTTTGCGTCTAGCCAAGCCAGGTTAAAACTGACTATCTGGATGCGTTGCCGGTGCCACGTATAGGCCAGATGGATCAGCCCATCTCGTGTTTGTAGTAATGCTGGGTAGGAGCTTTCATCGGTGATGGCCGGGCCGCTTCCATTTACACCTCCACTCCCACCCCCGCTTGCGTTAAGGGTGGCGGTGATGGTGTTTTGGCCCGTTTCGGTGGCAGAAAGCGAAGTGGGGGTATCAATCGTGGTGACTTTTTCCCAGCGCAAGGTGAGTGGCTGTTCTCTATTGGGGGCAGGCGCGACCCACAGATCCAGAATGTGTCGGCCTTCACCGGGGTTGGCAGCTAACAGGAAGCGACCATCCTGTAGCCTGAGCGCGGCAATGGATGAGTTGGGATTGGTGAGCGGAAGTGCTGGGCCGGGTAGCCAGTGTTGTCCGCCATCTTCGGTGGTACTGATTTGAATATGTCCCTTACCCGCTCCCGCATCCCGCAGTAGCGCAATCGCCCTTTGGCTGTCTAAAGAAACAACGCTGGGTTGTAAGGTGTGTCGGGAATGAGGCATGCGGGTTTTGCTAATCACATCGCCTTGTGGAGAAATACGTAGCCACTCGCCATGCTTGTGAAATAGCTCGTGGTAGACCGGTAAACCAATTGAGCCGTCAGTGAGTTTTAACGGGGGCGTTCTGGCGAGTGTGCTGACATTGAGAAAAGGCGAAGTAATCAGCTTGGTGGCAGTAGACCAGTGTTCGCCTTGGTCATCGGAGTAACGATGGTTGATGGAACTGCCAGCCCAGCCACCCAGACTGGCGCTGACATAAAAAAGATGAAGGCGTTGGTCATCAACAAATAAAACAGGGTTGCCTAGTTTTCGGATGCTTCGCCGGGTATCACGAACCGTTTGCTCGCGGTTGGCGATGGTGCGGGGGGGCTGCCAGCGTAACGGTGCGACAGCAGCTTTGGGTTTGCTGTGGGTTTGGGTGGTTTGTGCTTGAGCCTCTTCGTCAATCGGGCTTTCACCGCGTAGGCTCATAACGATTCGAACATCGTCAGCCCCTTCTCGCGAGCCGGCAAACCAAGCGGCGGCGATTCGTCCATCGGGTAGTTCAGTGAGGGTGGGCGCATGAACCGAGGGGGCCGCAATCGGCAGAAACTCTCGTTTCATCCAAGGTTTTTGTGCGGCGGTTTCAGGGGATGTGGCAGCGGGTAAAAACTGAGGTTGCGATAATTTTGGCTGGGTTAACAGGGATAAACCAAGCACCATCAGGAAAACGGCAAAAGCTAGAAATGCATGCCACTCCGGTTCTCGGAAGGCTAGTTTCATGGCGCAACCCCAGCCACAGTATGCGTAGCGGTAAACGAACAGATGCGCGTTTTTAGCGGTGTTAGATCACGGGTTGTAAACGCTTCTTGCCAATCTGCTGGGCTAGCCCCGGGTTTGGTGAAGCGAATTCCGGAACCATGGCTAGCGAGGGTAAGGAAACAGTTTTTCTCTCGTAGGGTAACGCCCGCATTTTTAGCGTCACGGAAGAGTCGATCAAACGCCATTTCTTCGGCAAAGATGTCGCTATGCCCCAATTTTATAAAATCCTCTGGGCGCAGAAAGGCGTAGTGGCGATGCGGTTGGGCGGACAAAATGGCCAGCATCGCCGGTTGCGGGCCTTCATAGAGGGCTACTGATTCTGTTTTTGCCGTATCCACCACCTCGGGTGGAATGGCGCCAACACCTAGGCTGGGGAAAACGCTGGCCATCAGGGCCAGCCAATACAAGGCTGGTGCAGCCAGTAAATGCCTGATTGAACGCCGTGTTGGCTTAAACCATGCCCAGATCAGATAGGCCATTGGCAAGGCGAGCCATCCCCAGCCGGGTAAGTGGAACCATGCAGCAAAGCCGGATAACCCTAAACCTAGCAGACAGGCGATGAGCAGCCCCGCTCGGAAAGCCCACACTGGGCGTTGGTTGGGGAGTTCGATCCGCATGGCAACTAGTAACGCCAATGGCACCAAAGAGCCGAGGAGATAACGGTCAAAACTTTTGAGGAATAAAAAAGGAATAAAGGTAATCGCGAACCAAACCAGCAAGGCTCTAGGCAGGCCACGTTCTCGGCGGATTTGCCAAAGGCTGGCGAAAAAAACAAAAAACCAAGGTAGGCTGATATTGAGCAGGCCAAAGAATATTCCTGGTGTCAGATTTAGAAACTGGCGAGACTCCACTTCATCGGTCACCACGGCGGCAACCGCGTCTGGGTAGAGTTGCCGAACAACCCAAAACCAAGGAAGGGTCAGTGCTAAAAGCAACAGAAAATGAATGACCAGAGAATGCATATTTTTCTGGAGTGGTGGATTGGGGGTGCGGTAGCACCAGCTATGGGCAATTCCCCCTCCCAGTAAAACCAGCAGCACAACCGGGCCTTTGACCATAAACCCTGCGGCGAGGAGTAAGGCGGCTAGGGTTAATACAAACCAACGCCGGCAATCCAGCCAGACCAGCCAAGCCCAGAAAGCCGCAGTGGATAGTGCGACAACGGGGATGTCCAGCATGAAACGGCGGCCTTCGGTGTGTAGTCCAAGACAAGCCAGCAAAACACCCCCAGCAATCCAGGCTTGCTGCGGGCGAGAAAGCAATCGACGGGCAATGCCTGCGGTTGAAATCACCAGTAGCACGCTGAATAAAACGGTGACCATTCGGGCACTGCTTAGTGAAATGCCAAAAATTTCGTAGCTGCTACGTCCTAACCAATACAACAGAGGGGGCTTGCGAATTCGTGGTGCGCCATCTAAAAACGGGACTAACCAGTCACCTCTCGCCATCATTTCCATCGGCGTACGTAAGCCGAGAAAATATTCGTCTTTGCCAGATAAACCGGTGGGTTCCCAAATGCCGGGAACCAACACGAGCAAGGTCAGCAGACCCAGCAGCAGATAGGTAAATCGGGATTGACGCACAGTGTTTGATTAAGCTCGAACGTGCCCGTCGCCCAGCACTACCCACTTCTGGCTAGTCAGACCTTCTAGGCCAACCGGGCCGCGGGCGTGGATTTTATCGGTTGAAATACCGATCTCAGCGCCCAGTCCGTATTCGAAACCATCGGCGAAGCGGGTTGAGGCGTTGATCATCACTGACGCCGAATCAACCTCGCGCAGGAAACGCATGGCTTTGGGGTGGTTGTCGGTAATGATCGCTTCGGTATGGTGCGAAGAATACTGGTTGATGTGGGCGATGGCTTCGTCGATGCCGGATACCACTTTCACCGAGATGATCGGCGCTAAATATTCGGTGTAGTAATCCTCTTCCGTGGCGGCGATGGCATTCGGCACGATGGTGCAGGTTTCGGTACAGCCTCTGATTTCGACTCCCTTATTCGTCAGCATGTGCGCGATGGGTGGTAGCAGCATGGTGGCGACCGCGCGGTCGACTAGCAGCGATTCGGCGGTATTGCAGGTGCCGTAGCGCTGGGTCTTGGCGTTCTCGACAATTTTTAGCGCCTTGTTCGGATCGGCTTCCTCTTCCAGATAAACATGGCAGTTGCCATCGAGGTGCTGGATCATGGGTACGCGGGATTCGGCCAGCAGGCGGGCGATCAGTCCCTTGCCGCCACGCGGCACGATGACGTCGACGAATTCGCGCATCGTGATAAGTTCCCCCACGGCGGCACGGTCGGTGGTGTTTATGACCTGCACGGCATCAGCGGGTAAACCAGCCGCTTGCAGCCCTTCTTGCACCAGCGCAGCAATGGCGCGGTTGGAGCGGATAGCTTCGGAACCACCACGCAGAATCGCTGCATTGCCGGATTTCAGGCACAGCGCAGCGGCATCGGCGGTGACGTTCGGGCGTGATTCGTAGATGATGCCGATCACCCCGAGCGGCACGCGCATCTTGCCAACTTGGATACCAGACGGACGATATTTAATGTCGGTCATTTCGCCGATTGGGTCGGCTAGTGTGGCGACCTGTTCAACACCCTCAGCCATGCTGTCAATGCCTTTTTCGGACAGGGTTAGGCGGTCAAGCATGGCGGTTTCTAGGCCGGCTGCCCGTGCAGCGGCAAGGTCTTCCTGATTGGCGGCGACCAGTGCGGTTTTTTCACGGCGAATCGCTGAGGCGATGTGCAGTAGGGCTGCGTTTTTTTCAGCCGTTGTTGCCCCCGCTAGACGGCGGGAAGCGGCACGAGCCTGACGACCGACTGTCTGCATGTATTCCTGAATGTTCATCGTCAATCTCGTTGTTGAATGTTTGCTGTTGATTAGATTTTGTTATTGATTAGGTCGGCTATTTCTTCAAAACTGACCTTAGGGGCCGTATTGGTTAGTGGTGAGCCGGTGAAGCCGGGAGTTTCCTGCCATGCACTTAAAATTTCGCAGGCGGGGTACATCTGCGCGAGTTTCCTGCTGGCATCTTCAGAATTTCGGCCCATGATGAGCAGTTTGTCGACGGTTGCTCCATTTTTGGAACGAATTCTGAAACCGTAGCGGGTAAGAGAGGATGGTGCTGCCATGAAAGGTCAATCAATGATTAGGTGGTAGCCTGTGATTGTACCGTGAAGGTTTAGGGGGAGGCTTGGGATATTGCCCAGTGGACGTGTTCTTGAATTAGCGCCGACGGATCATTTGTTTTGGCTTGTAGTGCTTGAAAAATAGTGTTTTGTGCCGGCGTGTGGAGTGGTGCGTTACTCAATGCATTTCCAAGGGCAACAGCGATATTTCTAAGCCAGCGCTCATGGCCAATTCGACGGATAGGATTACCCGCTAGCCGGTCTTCAAACTGGGTTTTCGTCCAGCTAAACAGTTCCACCAGCGTGGCATTGTCAAGATGGTGACGCGGTAAAAATTCGGCATCGCCAGTGGTCGCAAAACGATTCCAAGGACAAACGAGCTGGCAATCGTCACAACCATAAATACGGTTACCCAATAAGGGCCGAAATTCGAGAGGAATTGGGCCAGTGTGTTCGATGGTGAGATAGGAAATGCACCGACGGGCATCCACTTGGTAGGGGGCGATAATGGCCTGCGTCGGGCAGCTTGTGATGCAGCGGGTGCAGTGCCCACAATGATCGTCAGGAATAGTGGTATCGAAAGCTAGGGGAAGGTCGGTGTAAATTTCACCGAGAAATTTCCAGGAACCTTGTCTTGAAAGCAGCAGAGAATGTTTTCCACGCCAACCTAGCTGGGCCTGCTGGGCGAATTCAACTTCCATGACCGGGGCTGAGTCAGAAAACACTCGATAGCCAAAGGGTCCGATATGCTCGGTAAGGCGCGTCGCAAGTTTTTGCAATCGCTGCCGTAATACCTTGTGGTAGTCGCGCCCTAAGGCATAACGCGAAATATAGGCCTTGCTTGGATCGTCTAAAACAGCTTGTGCCGGTGTTGCTTCGGGCCAATAAGGAAGTGTGGCGGAGATAATGCTGACAGTTCCCGGAACCAGTTGGTCAGGGTGGCAGCGCAGGTCCGCGTGGTGATCCATAAACGCCATGTCGCCGTGGTAACCGGCGGACAGCCATTCGCGCAGTTGAGGCGCCGCTAACGCGGTATTGCCTTGGGAAAAGCCAATCTCGTCTAGCTCGCATTCCTGCGCTAGGGAACGGATTAAGTCGTGGGTTTGGGAAGGGTGGGGTTGGGTTGCCATCAGTTCAGCTAGCCTACTATCTGCAAACTACTTGTTGCCCGAGCGCGATTTTTCATACTCTTGATAAGTTTGCCGATTAACCCGCGATAGACATTCATCAACCGCGTTGCCAGACTGCTTTCGACAGTTGTCCTCCGCGCTGCGCTTTACCCCTTCGTACCATGCTTCGGTCGTGCAAGCAGACCCAAGCAGCAAGGTAAACGCTAGGCAGGATACGAAACAGAGGTTTTTCTTAGCATTTGAGAAATCGTATTCTTGACGCATGGTGGCACCTTCATCGATAAGACTTTGATTCCTTGGTCGTAGCCTTCTCGTCGAATGCAGGGTTAGGCCGGGGGAATAGGCACACAGGCAAAACAGTGCCTCAGCCACAGCCCCGCTTTACGCCATTAACCGCTTGGCAACCAAGGGAAATTTGTTGGGGTCGCGAATTGATTCCACAGCCAGATCAACATCAATCAAAGGCCAGTAGAGATGGTTGGGGGTTGGCCATTCAACGGTGGTAATTTGTTCCAGAGTGGCTTGCTTGAACCAAGGAAATTCTGCGTAAGGGACAAAAAATTCCTCGTTCTTCAAAAGCAACCAGAACCCCTTGTTTGACGCCAAGGAAACTTCGATTTCAGAAGTGGCTACGCCAAGCATGGGCGATCTCCTCATAATGATCCTGCACCAACGACGATGCTTCATATAACTGCTTTTTCGAAAGCCCTTGATTCATCGCTAACTCAACCCGTGGTTCTAACCAGAACTTGGCTTCTCCATCCGTATGCGCAACGTGAACATGCATACGCGGCTCTTCGCGTGAAAAGAAGAAAAAGCGAAACGAGCCTTGACGGAATACGGTAGGAGCTATACACAAATAATAGCAGTTTCGGCACTGGTAAGTCTTGGAAGGCCTAACGACGGTGTAGAAAAATAGATTTCATGGCGCATCTTGTCGTGAACCATCTGGAATATCAATACTCAAAGAAAGTATTGATATTGGGGGAACGAGATGGCGCGCTATAAGGCAATCGACACCAGCCCGAGGTTTCTAGCGGTTGATTTGGAGAAGCAGCTTTTACCGGGCAGTTTTGAGTACGCAGTACATCATCTGCTTGACCGTGAATTCGACCTTTCGCTTTTTGACAGTCGCTATCGCAATGACCAGAGCGGAGCCAGCGCCTATCCGCCGGGGGTGCTGCTCAAGGTCATCCTTTGCGCCTACGCCCAAGGCGTGGTGAGCAGTCGGGGCATTGAGCGGCTGTGCCGCGAACATGTTACTTTCATTGCCCTGTCTGGTGATTCAGCGCCGCATTTCACGACCTTTGCGGCTTTTGTTTCCAGCCTTGATGAAGAAGTCGCCCAACTCTTTGCCCAAGTGCTTTATCTCTGCAATCGCCAAGGGCTGATTGGTCGAGAAATGTTCGCCATTGATGGCGTCAAATTGCCAAGCAATGCCTCCAAAGCCAAGAGCGGTACGCGGTCTGACTTTGAACATCAAGCTGACAAACTCGAAGTTGCCGCCCGCAAGATGTTGGCCCGACATCGCGAGAATGATCGCCAGCCCGCTGAACCCGATCTGGCAGAGAAGTCCCGTCAGCGCGCCGAGAGTCTGAATCGCGAAGCTGCGCAGCTCCGTCAATGGCTCGCGGCCAACCCACAAGACAGAAAGGGCAGCAAAGGCAGTATCCGTAAGAGCAATCGCACTGACCCAGAGAGTGCCAAGATGGCGACCAGCAAAGGTGTCATTCAAGGTTATACCGGCGTTGCTGCGGTAGATGCCAAACACCAGATCATCATCGAGGCCCAAGCACACGGCACGGGCTCAGAACAAGAACTACTGTTGCCCGTTATCCGAGCCACCCAAGCGCACGCCAATCCGGACACGCTTTACACAGCGGATGCTGGTTACCACTCGGAAAGCAACCTCAAAGCCTTAGACAACGAGAATATCAGCGCCTTAATTGCCGACAACGGCATGCGCCAACGTGACGAACGCTTCAAAGATCAAGGCAAGCACAAGGCAAAACCGGACCCGCTCTACGACAAGGCACACCCGAAGAAAGCGGCCAAGTGCTACCTTCCGCAGGACTTCTCGCTTGATCCAGCAACCGGTGTTTGCACCTGTCCCGCCGGTAAGCTGCTTTACCGCAATGGTTCGAACTGCATCCACAACGGTTACCTATCCACCAAATACAGCGGCACGGTACGCGACTGTGTGCCGTGTGAGCAGCGAGCCAAATGTCTGCGCACCCCGAAGACGAGTAAGGTTAGGCAAGTCAGCTTCTTTCGGGGCAAAGCAGGCGCGACAGAAGAAAGCCACAGTGACAAGATGAAGCGGGCGATTGACAGCGAGGAAGGTAAAGCCCGTTATGGGCGGCGCTTTGCCACGGTCGAGCCGGTCTTTGGCAATCTGCGGCATAACAAACGGCTGGGATCGGTTCACGTTGCGTGGGCGAAAGAAGGTGAACACGCAGTGGCAGTTGTACTGTTTGGTGCACAACATCGAGAAACTAGCGCATCACGGGTATGGGCAGCAGGAATAAGAGGAAGAGCCACCGCCTAGAGGCTGCTGCGCTGCCGTAAGCGGTGCGGCGTTACTCCCCAATCTAAAGGCATGAAAAGCAAAATGGCGCAGAGAAAACCTGCGCCATTTTTTTGCTGAAAACCGGGTCGAAAAAGGGTTTTTCTACAGCGTCAACGTCTGAATTAACCGGCTGGCGCGGCCTTATCGCGCCAGTCCGTGTTGAATGATGGGTTGGACGAAGCCGCTACGCGGAGGAGTCGCCTATTTAAGCTGCACGACATATTCTGCACATCCACGTCCTCGCTGTTAAGAGCGTGGATTCTGCAATATTTCGTGAGGATAAGCCAGCATGACGAACACTTTAGCCGAGCATTTTGACCGGCAATATCAAACCCATCTAAAGCACCTCAAACTCAAGGGCTTACAACCCAAGACCATTGACGCTTATGCACGAGCGGTCAGGCGTTTAGGCAAGTATTTTGAATTAAAGATTGAAGACCTAAGCGAAGATCAATTAACAACCTATTTCACCGATTTGCTTCAATCGCATTCTTGGAGCGCGGTCAAACTTGATCTTTACGGACTGAAGTTTTTCACTGCCCACGTCTTAAAGAAACCTTGGACGCTACCCAGTCTCATTAAGCCGCCAAAGGTTTCGCGTTTGCCTGACATTGTTACTGTCGATGAAGTTCAGCATTTGCTTTCTGCCACCCGTACTTTGAGTTATCGCGTGTTTTATTTCACGCTCTATAGCTTGGGGCTGCGTTTAGGTGAAGGGCTTGCGCTCAAAGTAAGCGATATTGATGCCGTTCGGATGCGTGTTCAAATTCGCGATGCCAAAGGAAACCGAGATCGTTTTGTGCCACTGCCCACCGCAACACTGACTGCGCTACGTCGATTCTGGAAAGTTCATCGCCATGCCGAACTACTTTTTCCTAATCGCCACGGCGGACTAAAAGCTGCGCATCGGGCCAAATCTCCGCTTGATCGCGGGGGCGTTCAAACCACCATGCATCAGGTGGTCAAAGATTGCGGCTTAAAAAAAAGATCACCCCTCACAGCCTTCGCCATAGCTATGCAACCCATTTAATCGAAGCCGGTGTAGACCTGCTTGAAGTTCAGAAGATTCTCGGCCACTACTCCATTCTGACCACCGCCCGTTACACCCATCTCACCAGTCACACCAACGATCAGGCCAATGTTCGTATCAATGCTTTGATGAACTGTTTCTCTTTGGAGTGGGGGACAGTCAAATGATTGCGCTCTCAGAAATCATCCATCGTTATGAATCAGACTACTTGGCACAGTATCGCCATGCGATTTTGCCGAGTCACCGACAAGCACTTGCCGCAATGAAATCTTGTCGCACCCACTTGGCGCCGCGTATGTTGACCTGCTGTACCGCTTGCGATGAAACGCGCCTCGTGCCGCACTCTTGCGGTCATCGCAGTTGCCCTCATTGTCAGCATCACGAAAGCCAGCAATGGCTAGAACGTCAAATCAAACGTCTCGTACCAGCGAACTATTTCTTACTCACCTTTACCATCCCAGCAGAATTCCGGGATTTGGCTTGGCACCATCAGCGCCTTTTTTATGCGCTGCTATTTGAATGCGCTTGGACAACGGTCAGCACTTTTAGTCAGAACGACAAACATCTGCGCGGCAACCCCGGTGCGGTGACAGTTCTACATACTCACTCGCGCCGCCTTGACTATCACCCGCATCTGCATCTGGTGATGCCCGCTGCCTCGCTGGATGTCAAAACCCGCCGTTGGCGAACAAAACCAACCCACAAAGGCACGGGTTATTTGTTCAGTCACCGAGCGCTGGCTAAGGTATTTCGCGCGAAGATGCTGGCGGCTTTGTCCAGGGAAGGTCTAAAACTTCCCGCCTGCCATCCAACAAAATGGGTGGTCGACTGTAAAGGTGTCGGCTCCGGCCAAAATGCGCTGGTTTATCTGGGTCGCTATTTGTACCGGGGCGTGATTCAAGAAAAGGACATCTTGTCGTGCGACGACAAACACGTCAGCTTTCGTTACCGCAACAGCCAAACGGAGAAGCTAGAAATACGCAGCGTCAGCGGCGCGATGTTTCTTTGGTTGATCTTGCAACATGTTTTACCCAAAGGCTTTCGGCGAGCGCGGAATTTCGGCTTTCTGCATCCCAATAGCAAGCGCTTGATTGTGCTGCTTCAGGTGGTTGCCAAAGTCCTGCTCAGTCTTAAAGTTGGCGAAACCAAACCGCGTCCGCCGTTTTTATGTTCGTGCTGCGGTGCGCCGATGCAGGTGGTTAAAAGAAAAATTCCACCCTCTGCTCGAAGGCATAGCGCCAATTTAGCCGTGGGCGGTCGCGTGTAAGTCCTGCGCAACTCCGTCTGAAGCAAATGCGCCCTTGAGCGCCACGGATTCGTTCGGCCGGAAATGGGTAAAAAAGTTGGATTTAGCCAAGCGACAGGCTGAATTTGACAACACA
>JBEGTT010000008.1:0-3000 GCA_041179245.1 Pseudomonadota bacterium | reverse complement strand
GATCTGAAAAACTTCCGTCAGCTGCACGCGCGCACCCCCGGCCACCCCGAATACGGTTACACCCCCGGCATTGAAACCACCACCGGCCCGCTTGGCCAAGGCATCACCAATGCGGTGGGTTTCGCACTCGCTGAAAAGGTACTGGCTGCCGAGTTCAACCGCCCCGGTCACACCATCGTTGACCACAACACCTACGTTTTCCTCGGTGACGGTTGCCTGATGGAAGGGGTTTCACACGAAGCCTGTTCGCTAGCTGGCACACTGGGCCTGGGCAAGCTGGTCGCTTTCTGGGACGACAACGGAATTTCCATCGACGGTCATGTTGAAGGCTGGTTTACCGACAACACCCCGATGCGCTTTGAATCCTACGGCTGGCATGTGATTGCTGGCGTTGATGGGCATGATAGTGATGCCATTCAAGCCGCGTTATTAGCAGCCAAAGCGGTCAGCGACAAGCCCACCCTGATTTGCTGCAAAACCACCATTGGCGCTGGAGCCCCGAACAAACAAGGCTCACACGACTGCCACGGCGCACCGCTGGGCAACGACGAAATCGCCGCTGCTCGGGAATACATCGGCTGGAAACATCCTGCTTTTGAAATTCCGGCTGACATCTACGCCGCGTGGGATCGCAAGCCCGCTGGCGCAATCTCAGAAGCTGAATGGAATACCAAGTTCGCCGCCTACCAAGCGGCCTTTCCTGCGGAAGCCGCTGAATTCCAGCGCCGCGTAGTAGATAGCAAACTACCCTCCAACTGGGAAGCTACCAAATCCGCCTACATCGCTGCTTGTCGCGACAAAGCTGAAAACATTGCCAGCCGTAAAGCCTCACAAAACGCTATCGCCGCGCTAGTGCCAGCCGTGCCGGAAATCTTCGGCGGCTCCGCTGACTTGGCTGGCTCCAACCTGACTTTCGTTAAGGGCAGTAAAGGCGTCACCAAGACTGAAGGTGGCAACTACTGCTACTACGGCGTGCGTGAATTCGGCATGACGGCGATTGCCAACGGTCTCGCACTACACGGCGGCCTGATTCCTTACACTGCAACTTTCTTGGTGTTCTCCGACTACGCCCGCAACGCCATCCGTATGGCTGCGTTGATGAAACAGCGCCAGATCATGGTTTATACCCATGACTCCATCGGCCTTGGCGAAGACGGCCCAACTCACCAACCGGTCGAACACATCCCATCCATGCGGATTATTCCGAATCTGGACGTTTGGCGCCCGTGTGATGCCACTGAAACAGCCATTGCTTGGACCTTTGCGATTGAACGTAACGATGGGCCGTCCGTTCTGGCGTTGTCCCGTCAAAACCTGCCGACCGTCACCGGAAAAATTGCTGACGCGAATATCGCCAAGGGGGGTTATGTGCTGTCCGAATGCGAAGGTGACGCGCAGGTCACGCTGATTGCCACCGGCTCTGAAATCAAATTAGCGCTAGACGCACAAACCGCGCTGGCCGCTGAAGGCATCTCAACTCGCGTAGTTTCGATGCCATGTACCAACGTGTTTGACCGCCAAAGTGCCGAATACAAAACATCGGTGCTGGGTGGTTGCAAGAAACGGGTGGCCATCGAAGCCGCTCATTCTGATTTCTGGCGTAAATACGTTGGCCTGCATGGGGCGGTGATCGGTATCGACCGCTTCGGCGAATCTGCCCCCGCTGGCGAACTGTTCAAACTATTCGGCTTCACCGTCGACAATGTCGTCGGCACCGTTAAGTCTTTGCTGTCCTAATTAAAACAAAGGGGAAATTTCATGGCGATTAAAGTTGCAATTAACGGGTTTGGTCGTATTGGCCGTTGCACACTGCGGGCGATTTGGGAACAAGGTCTGGAAAACGAATTTGATGTCGTGGCGATTAACGCTTCTGGCGACCTCGCAACCAACAGCCACCTGCTGAAGTACGACACCACCCATGGTCGTTTCCGCACGCCGGTCGAAACCGATGGCGAAAACTGCATCATCATCGGCGGCAAACGTATCTCGTTTTACAACACCAAGAATCCCAAGGACATCAACTGGGCTGACCACGGCGTGGATCTGCTGCTCGAATGTACTGGCGCTTACACCACCAAGGCCAAGGCCCAAGCCCTGCTCGATCAAGGCGCAAAACGCGTACTGATTTCTGCTCCGGGCGGTGATGATGTCGATACCACCATCGTGATGGGCGTGAACGAAGGCGTGCTGAAGGCCGACATGACGGTGGTTTCCAATGCGTCCTGTACAACCAACTGCCTGGCCCCCGTCGCCAAGATTCTGTCTGACGCCATCGGTATCAAGCAAGGTCTAATGACCACCATTCACGCTTACACCAATGACCAAGTCACGGTGGATGTGCGCCACAAAGACCTGCGTCGCGCCCGTGCTGCTGCGGCCAACATCATCCCCACCAAGACCGGCGCCGCCAAAGCGGTGGGTCTAGTGCTACCGCAACTGGTTGGTAAAGTGGATGGCTTTGCCCTGCGCGTACCAACCATCAACGTTTCCTTGGTCGACCTGACATTTACGGCTGACCGTGCCACCACCAAGGAAGAAATCAACGCCTTGATGACCGCCGCTGCCAATGGACCGCTGAAGGGCATCATGGATGTTAACAACGAACCGCTGGTGTCGTCTGACTTCAATCACACCACCGTTTCTACGACCTTCGATGCTACCCAAACTCGGGTGATTAAGGCTGAAGATGGTTCCGTACTGGTCAAGGTTCTGGCTTGGTATGACAACGAGTGGGGTTATTCCTGCCGTATGTTGGATGCAGCGCGTGCTTGGATGAACGCTAAGTAATTAAAAGTAACGCGGCAACCGCTTAGCCTAATAAAAACCGCCTGAACGAATTTAACGTCAGGCGGTTTTTTTGCTCTCAGGCGGCGCTAGTATGTAAGCCTGCGGTGAAGTCATCTGTTTTTCGGGGGCATGGATAGGGAAGATAGTCTCCACTACAACGACTTAGTGGGCACTATGGAAATCGAGAAATCTGTTCTACGCAAGCGTAAGCAT
>JBEGTT010000007.1:0-4979 GCA_041179245.1 Pseudomonadota bacterium | reverse complement strand
GTCGTTGGCCTGACAGCCTACGCGCTGGCGTCGGAACGGCAGCTTTGTTTTGATAGCGGGATGTCAGATCACGTGACTAAACCGATTGATATTGATCGGTTGGTGGCGGCGATTCTCCGGCGGGTAGGATCTAAAAACACGGTGAGTGAACCAGCTATATCGGATGCAGAGGTTAGCAGCGATGAGAGTTCAGAGAATGTACTCCCTGATCTAGACACCACGCTGTTACCGATCGACTGGACAACGTTGGCACGGAATATTGCCAAACCTTCAGTTCGGCAAAAAATCCTTGAAAGTATGGTGACCAACCATTCAGGCACGCCCCAGACCTTGCGCCAATTGGCGCTCGACAATGATCCAGAAGGTGTGAGGCAGATCGCTCATAATCTGCGGGGACTCGCCGGCATTCTGGGCGCTACAGCAACTCAACAAGCCGCAGAATCCCTCGAAAACAGTATCCGTAATACTCGCTTATTGGATAGTGTATTAACCGAACATTTGCTTGTTTGCATGGATCAGCTATTGGTGGAGATTAAATCGCACCTGGCAGCGACTTCTTAAGAAAATTCCAATGAGTGAACTTCCGAGTCTGATCCTAGCGCGCCTCTTTCGCCACTTCCTTGAGGCGCTTTGCGGCTTGTTACCCCTTGCGCCTGTTTTGTATCTGTATTTTTTCCAGGATCCTGAGTTACGCCTCGTCAATCACAGTCTGCATGAAGTCGCCATTTTTGTTGCGCTGCTTGAAGGTCTATTGATTTCCTATATCAGTTGGTCATGTTATGTGCGCTCTGGCGAAGTGCTGGTGAAATGGATGACCTTAGGTTTTATTGGTTTTACCGTTGTTTATTCGCTTCATGGCCTTTTTACTCCGCTGGCAGACCATAACCTCTGGCTGTTTCTACTCTATGGCCCAGCGTCGCGCTTGTTATTGAGTTTTTGCCTACTCATGGCGCTACTCAAGTCGGGTGGGGAAGTCGTCCCGCTCGAAGATCGCGAGAATCCCCGTTATTGGATGGTCTGGTTTGCTATTTGCCTTGGAATCAACATTTTCGTTGCGCTGTTGGCGTATAGCGATTTTGTCAATCAGCCTTGGGTTCGTTTGGGTCAAGAGCTAGGCTCCATTGCGTTGTGCTTGACCACCCTTACGCTGATCGTTTGGCGACGTTTTCGTTCGCCCTTGATGCTTAACTATAGCGTGGCCTTAGTCTGGTTTTCGATTTCCGCGATAGCCTTCATGTTGGCGCAACCGTGGAACCATCTATGGTGGCTGGCTCACGGTATTTTTGCCGGAGGTTTTTCCATCCTTGGGTACGGTAGTCTCAGGTCTTACTTGACGACCCAGTCCTTTGATCGGGTTTTTGACGAAAATGAACTGTATGAAGATATGGCTGAAACCAATGGTCGATTAACACAGATCATGGAGCGATTGAGCCATACCAACCAGCAACTAGCGCTTCAGGTTCAAGCTTCGGAAATCGCACGACAACAGTTCGCCAGTCTTTTTAGTGCATCACCCGACGGCATCATCGTGGTCGAAGAAGGCGGTCGTATCGTTAGTGTGAACCCTCGTGCAGCCGACATGTTTGCGTATTCAGAGGAGAAATTAGTCGGGTTATCGGTGGAACATTTGATTCCCCCTGCGCTTCGTGAGGCTCATATCCAGAAGCGTAAACTTTATGAGTATTCACCGGTGACACGTCCCATGGGCAGTGTAGATGCCCCGATTCAATGTCTGCGCAGTGACGGCACCATTTTCCCGGCCTGTATCAGGTTGAGTAGCCTCGTGTTTGAAGGTCGGCAATGTGCTGTTACCTTCATCCGTGACTTGACCCAAGAACTCGCCGCAGAAGCTAAGCATCGCGAAGAGGATAGGCAGGAGATTGAGCGGGGCCATTTTCTTGAACGGGTGGTTGATTTGGCACCGGGTATGGTTTTCCAGTTTCGCCGTCATGCCGACGGTAGTTATGAAATTCCTTTCGCCAGCCATAAATCCCTGCAGATTCTTGAATTAAGTGACGAAGAACTCATGCGCGAAGGTTCTCGACTGTTGTTTAGTAGAGTGTACCCAGCAGATTTGCCCCCGCTGATTACGGTTATTGAGCAGGCAGCCGTGAATGCGAACGCTTGGCGCATTTCGTGGAGAGTTGCTTTGCCAGAACGCGGTGTGTTGCCCTATTCCATTCAAATGGAGTCGCCCCAATTACAAGCGGATGGGGCGCTGTTATGGACTGGTTTTATTCGTTGTATGCAAGAACGAAAAACAGATACGAAATAAGTTTGAAATTGCTAATAAACAGGAGTCCTTGATGACTGATATGAAAAATGATTTTTTGATATTTATTGTTGAAGATGATTTAACAATGCAGCTGCTCTTGGAATCTGAGCTTGAAGACGCTTACGGTGTTGAACTTTTCTCATCGGCAGAGAGTTGCCTGAGTCGCTTGAGTGAAAAAAAGCCGGACCTTTTTTTAACCGACGTAGGACTGCCCGGTATTAGTGGATATGAGCTAAGTCGCAAGATTAAGGATGCGCCAGAAACGGCAGATATTCCGGTGATGTTTATTTCCAGCTACGACAAACTTGAGGATGCGTTAGCGGGCTACGATGCCGGTGGCGAGGATTACATCGTTAAACCCTTTGATACGGTTCTCTTGGTTCGGAAAATTGAAAACCTACGACGTACAGTGTTGGGCAGGCAATCCATACTGGAGCAGGCCAAGTCATCAGATCAATTGGCCTCCCTGGTCCTTTCCAATCTGGATGAATACGCAATTCTGGTTAAATTTCTTCGGTCGCTTAATGATTGCGCCACTCCTCGTGCGCTGATTAATTCTCTGTTTGGCTTACTTGAGGCGTATCGCCTGAAGGCGGCTATCCAGATTCGATTACCTGGACTTGAAATGACGGTCAGTGCCGATGGTGAGGAGCGTCCGCTGGAGGTTTCTGTCATTAATCATGTGCGCAATTTGGATCGTATTTTTGAGTTCAAAGCGCGGGCTGTTTATAACTTCGAGCACATCACTATTCTGATTAACAATGTTCCCGTAGATGATCCCGAACTTTGTGGTCGCTTACGTGACCATTTGGCCATTGCTGCCGAGGCAGCGAATGTAAAAATCGACAGCCTCCAAACCAAAGCGGATTTTTCTCAAGCCAAAGAGACGGTGACGGAATTGCTCGGTGAATTAAAGGCAACCGTGACGACCTTGGATCGGCAGTATTCAGGCGCCCGATTCCGAGGGGGGGTTGTCACTCAGGAAATGCTGAATGAACTGGCCAAGGCTTTTGCCTCGTTGGGTTTATCCGATGAACAGGAAATAGGGATAGACAGCATTGTTCGGGACAAGACCAGCGAATTAGTCGGGGTTTTTGATTTCAGCGATGTCACCCAACAGACCATCCAAGATATTGCCAAACGGCTTGAATCGGTGCTCTCACCGTCTTCAATCATCGAAGCGAGCCAGCCAGGCGCGCTCAATATGGGTGGGCCGGATGAAAACGAAACGATTAAGGTTGAATTATTTTAGTTAGAGAAACCGATCCAGCAATTTTTTGCTGTGCCGGTCCAGTTCGGCTCGGTTGGGCACAAAATATTGAATCCCGTGGCTGTCAGCAATGATGAGGGATTGGATACCTTGTCCATAGAGATTCAGTCGGCGAATGTCTTCTTCTCCTTTGAGTACCAGCGTTGCTGGGCCTTTGTTGGTGACAATTGACCATTCGCTGGGCGTGGCAAAGCTGGAAACAGATGTAATGCACTCAATGGTGGGCATGAACTCCCGCTGAGCGAGTTCTTCTTCAATGATGGCGCGTTCGATAGCGGGTAATTCTGCCAGTCGATGAATCCAGACTAGCTCTTGCCCATTGGTGCTGACCAAGGAAATACCCTCGGTTGGGGCTGTTAACGCAAAAGCCCTGACCGGGATAACGCCCGTATGAACAATGCCGTCAGCAGTGGTTAGCGCTAATTGGCCAAAGGCATTACGCGTGAGTTGAAAGTTCTGCATTTGAGCGGTGTTCATCTTAGCGCCCTTCAATAGCATCGAGTTGTTTGGTTTGGGCTTGATAGAGGCGGTAATAAGCCGCTTTGCGCTCAAGCAGTTCGTCATGCTGTCCTTCTTCGACGACCTTGCCTTGATCCATCACCACAATCCGGTCTGCTTTGCGTAGGGTAGATAGGCGGTGGGCAATGGCGATCGTGGTTCGTCCCTTGATTAAGTTATCTAGCGCGCCCTGAATTTCAAGCTCGGTTTCGGTATCTACCGCCGAGGTGGCTTCATCCAGAATCAGTATCTTGGGATTAATGAGTAGTGCGCGAGCGATCGAAATCCGTTGGCGTTCACCACCGGATAGCGCTTGGCCGCGTTCGCCGACAATCGAATCGTAACCATGCGGTAGGCGCAGGATGAATTGGTGGGCATGAGCCGCTCTAGCGGCAGCGACAATTTCTTCCCGTGAGGCATCGGGTTTGCCATAGGCAATGTTCTCAGCAATGGTGCCAAAAAACAGGAACGGTTCCTGTAGCACCAAGCCAATATTGCTCCGGTAATCGGCATTACGCAGGGAGCGAATGTCGGTGCCATCAAGGTAAATAGCACCTTCAGAGACATCGTAGAAACGACAAATGAGGTTGACCAGCGTACTTTTCCCGGAGCCGCTATGGCCGACCAGTCCAATCATTTCCCCAGGCGCAATTTGTAAATCAACGCCGCGCAGGATGGTTCGGTTGCCGTAACGGAAGCCAGCACCTTTGACTTCAATCCGGCCTTCAACCTGTTTCAGGGTGACCGGCTTGGTGGGTTCAGGAACGCTGGAAACGTGGTCCAGAATGTCAAAAATGCGTTTGGCGCCAGCGGCGGCTTTTTGGGTGACGGAGACGATGCGGCTCATGGAGTCGAGCCGACCATAAAAGCGGCCAATGTAGGCAATGGCTGCCAGCAACATACCCACGGTGATCTCGCCCTTGGACACCTGCCAAA
>JBEGTT010000006.1:0-15794 GCA_041179245.1 Pseudomonadota bacterium | reverse complement strand
TAACGCTAATTCTTAAAAAACAAGCGTGGGTGCCTGATGCCGTGACGGGCGGGCAGGATACTGTTGGGCTACGTGTGCCGGCTCATCCAGTTGCCCTTGAGTTGCTACAACAATTTGTGGCCACGGAAGGCAACGCCAATGCGGGCATCGCTGCTCCTTCAGCCAACCGTTTTGGGCGGATTAGCCCGACGACTGCTCAGCATGTCCGGGACGAATTGGGTAGCCAAGTGGCGCTGGTGCTGGAGGGTGGTGCTTGTGAGGTCGGTATTGAGTCCACTATTTTGGATTTGTCACGAGGCAGCCCCGCGATTCTTCGTCCCGGTCAGCTTTCACCCACGCAATTGGCCGTTGTTCTAGGGTTTGAGCCACCGATTGTGACGGCGGTTGGTGCGCCTCGCGTCTCGGGTTCGCTGGAGTCTCACTACGCACCACAAACACGGCTTTATCTGTTGGATGCCGATCCCTTATTGAATTACCTCAACGTGGTTCGCCACCGGGGAGGACGCTGCGGTGTCATCGCCCATGATCTCCCCAAAATGGCCGCGCAGCCCCATGAATGGCGGATGCTGCCCGCAGACCCTGATGGCTACGCCCGCGAAATTTATGCGGTGTTACGAGAGTTGGATGGTTTAGGTCTTGATGCTATCGTCGTGGAATCTCTCCCGCCGATACCCGCTTGGGCTGCTGTGGCAGATAGATTAAGAAGGGCGGCGGCTTAGTTTCTTCCGTAAAGCAAATCAGCGAAGGTTAGTAGTGATAAAGTAGCTATGAATTTATATATACATGGAGTCTGTCATGTTAGCTACTGCAAAATTATTTCAAACCGGGCATAGCCAAGCCGTTCGCTTACCTAAGGCCTTCAGGCTGCCGGGTGGTGAGGTTTGGGTACATAAAAACGAACTCACCGGAGTCGTTACGCTTACCCCTAAGAAAAACACGACCGATGGTCTCGATAAGTTATTCAAGCTTATTGCGGAAGCAACCGCGCCAGAAGAGTTTATGGCCGAGCGTGATAATCAGCCGGGTGGCTTCCGGGAGATTTTTTGATGCCGCATTATTTGCTTGATACTGACATTTGCAGCTACGCCATCAAGCGCAAAGAGCCGGGGTTGTTGAGCAAAATACGAGCAGGGCTGGTGAGTGAAGAAATTGCCATTTCGGTCATTACCCGCAGTGAATTGTTGTATGGCCTTGAACTTGTACCCAATGCCACGACGTTGAAACTTGCGGTACTCGCATTTCTTGATTACATGCCTTGCTTGGAATGGCCAGTTTCAGCGGCCGAGCACTATGCCAAACTGCGGGCTAACCAAAAGATGACAGGCAACCTTGTAGGCTATATGGACACGCTGATTGCCTGCCATGCACTGGCTGAGAATTTGATACTGGTGACTAACAACGAACGTGATTTTGGTCGTATTTCCGGCTTGAGCATTGAAAATTGGGTATGTGCCAGTTGAGTGACAGACAGCTTGGAGCGTTTTTGCGGGTAGCTGATCAAAATAGAGAAAACCACTTATGCTGACACAGCAGTACCTCACTCCCTATCAAAGCCAGTATTACGCGTGGTTGCTGACGCGCCGTGCGGCCAGCGATACGGTGGAATCGTTGGCGTCCACTTTGGTTGACTCACAAGTTGATCTCAATCCCCACCAAGTCGAAGCGGCATTGTTCGCTTGCACGAACCCACTTTCTCGCGGCGTCATCCTTGCTGATGGAGTTGGACTTGGAAAGACGATTGAAGCGGGTCTTGTCATCTCGCAGCGCTGGGCCGAGCGCCGTCGCCGCCTACTGATCATCGTCCCAGCCAATTTGCGCAAGCAATGGCACCAAGAACTGCAGGACAAGTTCAATCTGCAAAGCCTGATTCTTGAGGCCAAAAACTACAACGCGATCCGTAAGCAAGAAAACCAGAACCCCTTCTTGATGCCCGGTTTTTCACAAGCGGGGCCGGTCATCTGCTCGTACCAATTTGCAAAGGCCAAGGCTGCGGACATCAAGGACATCAACTGGGATCTGGTCGTGCTCGACGAAGCGCACCGGCTGCGCAACGTTTACAAGACAAGCAACGTCATCGCTAAAACGATCAAGGAAGCCCTCGCGCACGTTCATTCAAAGGTGCTCCTGACGGCAACGCCGCTGCAGAACTCGCTGCTGGAACTCTATGGATTGGTGAGCATGATCGACGACCGTGTGTTCGGTGATCTCGATAGCTTTCGTGCGCAATTCACCCAGCCAAACAGAGAGCAAGCCTTTGCCGCACTGCGCTCCCGCATTGCGCCAATTTGCAAGCGCACTTTGCGTCGGCAAGTGCAACAGTACGTTCCCTACACTGCCCGCCGCGCCATCGTTGAAGAATTTACACCGTCGACCGAGGAACGTGAGTTGTCCGCCCTCGTCGCAGATTATCTGCGTCGCCCCAATCTAAAAGCACTGCCGGATAGGCAGCGACAACTGATCTCGTTGGTGTTGTGGAAGTTGCTTGCATCGTCAACCCACGCCATCGCTGGTGCTTTGGAAACGATGGCCAAACGCCTGCAAGGGGTGCTTGATGACACCACGAATATTCCCGATCTTGCTGAAGCGTTGGACGAGGACTATGAGTCGCTGGATGAAACCGCCGATGAGTGGAATGAGCAGGAGTCCGGCAACGAACCGTCGGCGAAGAATGAGCGCGATGCCGTGGCTCAGGAGATTGAGGAGCTTAGGCACTTCAAATCACTGGCGACCAATATTCGCGACAACGCCAAGGGCAAAGCACTTCTGACAGCTCTAGAGCGCGCATTTGCTGAACTGGAGCGGTTAGGCGCACCGAAGAAAGCCATCATCTTTACGGAGTCCCGGCGCACGCAAGAGTACCTGTTGTCGCTGCTGGTCGACACACACTACGGCGAGGGTATCGTCCTCTTCAACGGTACCAACAGTGACGCTCGGGCTCAGGCGGTCTACAAGGATTGGCTGCTGCGTCATAAGGGAACCGACAAAATTTCTGGCTCCAAGACGGCTGATACACGTGCAGCCTTGGTCGAACATTTCCAGGAGCGCGGCACCGTCATGATCGCGACTGAGGCGGGCGCGGAAGGCATCAACCTCCAGTTCTGCTCCTTGGTCATTAACTACGACCTGCCTTGGAACCCGCAGCGGATCGAGCAGCGCATTGGTCGCTGCCATCGATACGGACAGAAGTTCGACGTGGTCGTGGTCAACTTTGTCGACCGCAGCAATGAAGCTGATGCGCGCGTGTACGAATTGCTGGCGCAGAAATTCCAGCTTTTCGAAGGTGTTTTTGGTGCCAGTGATGAAGTGCTTGGGTCAATCGGTTCTGGCGTCGACTTCGAGCGGCGCATCGCTGACATCTACCAAAACTGTCGCGACCCCGAAGCCATCAAGCGCAGTTTTGAGCAATTGCAGCTTGATCTGTCCAGTGAGATCAATGAGGCAATGGTCAAGACCCGCCAGCTTCTGCTGGAGAATTTCGACGAAGAAGAGCAGGACAAACTTCGGATTCGTGCCGATGACAGCCGATCAGCGCGGAGCCGTTTCGAACACATGCTGATCGATATTACGAAAGCTGAATTGGGCGACTGTGCCATTTTTGACGAAGAAGGATTTGTACTCCAAAGCCTGCCCGTCGATGTGCCGGAAGCAGGGCTTGTTGGTATTGAACTCGGGCGCTACGAACTGCCCCGCCGCAGCGGCGACGCCCATCTCTATCGTATCGGCCACCCGCTCGCCGAATGGGTTACCCAACAGGCAAAATCGCGACAACTGCCCGCTAATTTGCCAAATGAGAGGCTCGTTTTCAATTATGAGGCCTACGGTAAAAAGCAAAGCACGCTGGAGCTATATCGGGGAAAAACGGGATGGCTCACGGTCAAACTCATCTCGGTTAAAGCCTTGGGCAACCAAGAGCAGCATTTGGTGGTTGCGGCAAGTACAGCAGATGGGCTTGTGCTGGCAGAAGATGACCCAGAAAAGCTGCTTCGTTTACCTGCAACAACCCAAGCAGCAGGGTTATTCAAAGCCGCTGACACAGCATTGCTGGCTGATATGGAAGCTCGTAAGGTTGGGCTGCTTCGTGAAATCAACCAGCGCAACCTTGGCTACTTCGAGCAAGAGGTTCAAAAATTGGACGCGTGGGCAGATGACCTGAAGCTGGGGCTTGAGCAAGAAATTAAAACCATTGACGTTGAAATTAAGGAAGTGCGCCGAACAGCAGCGACTTCACCGACGCTCGAAGAGAAACTGGCGCACCAGAAACGACAACGGGAACTCGAAACCAAGCGCAGCAAGCTTCGCCGTGAACTGTTTGCGCGACAAGACGAGGTTGAGGCGCAGCGCAACACACTGATTGACGATCTGGAGAGCCAGCTTCAGCAACAGGTAGAAGAACAAACGCTGTTTACGGTTGAATGGGAGTTGCGATGAAAAATACACTGACTGCATTGCTCGACAACGGCTTTATCAAGCTTTTCCCGTTCGAGAGGCGCTGTTTCTTGAATTGGGCTGGTCGTACTACAACGCCTTAGTGCGATTGGAAAATCCAGCTGCCCGCCAGTGGTATCTGCGTGAATCGATCTGGTATTAATTTCGGCACATTCGCCACAGCCAAGGCTTAAAATGACAAAGTAATCTTTTGCTGTAACTACTGGGTAAATTCCCCTAAGTTCCTGCTGCGTAATATGTAACCAAAACGAAATTCCCTCGAATTCGAGGGAATTAGCAAACTGGGCTGCTTGCTATGACCAAGACCAAACTGAAGAAGCTGGTAATCGAAAAATTCCGTGCGTTGAACAATGTGGAAGTCGAATTTGGCGATCACATCACCGTTGTATGCGGGAAAAATGGCACGTCCAAATCGTCCATTCTTGGGATTGCCGCGCAAATTTTCAGTTTTGAGAAGGATTACGTAAAAGGAGCTGAACTATCCTTCAGTGAAATTGCTGGGGGGGATTTCAAGTCTCGGTACAGTGAACACTTCAGAATTTCGGATAAATTTGACGTTCCCGGTTCGATGACGGTCAACATCGAACTACATGATGGATATACAGATCAGGACGCAACAGCGACATTGCAACTTGATAAACGTGGCAAGTTGCCTAGACCTGTCGTCAGAAAAAACAGTACGGCACCGACGAGCGACTTGGCGAGCAGAAACTTCACGCATCCGGTTATTTTTCTAAGCTTGAAGCGTCTTTATCCAATTGCCGCCAGAAGGTACGAGATTAGTGACTTTGAATATCTAAATAAGCATAAACAGGAATTCATTGGCCTTACGAATGCACTCTTAAATCGTAACTCCTCTCACGCAACAGGAACCAATGGAACGATCAGCTCGGCAGTGGCACATGGCGAAAATTATGACCATGAATCAGTTTCAGCTGGCGAAGACAATGCGGGCCAAATTATCTTGGCACTGATGTCCTTTAGAAAACTGAAAGCAGAGTACCCCGATTACAAAGGCGGCTTACTATTAATAGACGAAGCGGATGCGGGGTTGTTTCCAACGGCTCAAGTGAATCTGCTGAAGATGCTTGATCGTGAGTGCAAAAATCTCAATCTCCAAGTGGTGATGACCTCTCATTCACCAGTCCTGATTGAATATGCGTTTGAACAGAGCCAGCAGTTCAGAAGGAAGTTCAAGACGATTTACCTGAGTAAAACTTACGGTGATGTGAGGGTAATGCAGGATTGCTCTTGGCCACGAATTAGTGCGGACATCAATACCAAGACTATTTCTGTATCCACTGAGACCTCTTTGCCACGTATTAATGTCTATTTTGAGGATAAAGAGGCTGCGGACTTTTACGATGCGCTGATGATCAGGCAACCGTTAAAGAGATTCACCTCGCCCATGCGTGAAGTCACTCTTGGCTGTTCTAATTATGTAAATTTACTTCAGTGCAAAGTGCCTGAATTTACTAAGTACAGTGTTATTTGCTTGGACTCAGACGCTGCAAGGCACGTCGAGGGGAAAAAATTCAAGACAGTCGTTCTGTTGCCCGGAACCTTGCCGCCCGACCAGTTAATCTTTGAGTACCTTTTTAATCTTCCTGCCAATGACGAATATTGGAAAAACGATTTGCAATTTGATCGTGATGTATTCACAAATTCCGCTGCCGAGGTGATCCTTGAACTTGGTATCAGCGGGGATAAGGTTGACGTAGAACAAAAGGTCGCCGCTTATCGGAAGGCTAGTGGCGATAACAAGGATAAGGCACGGGAGATTTTCAAGCGATTTTACAAAGATGCCAATTTTCAGCAATTGGTATCCTCTGGCGAAAAGCCTCACAACCCGTGGAGAAATTGGATCAAAAGTAATCCAGCGGCTTGCAACGAGTTTTTGGAAAAATTCAGAGCTGCCCTCCATGGTGTAATGAATAACGGCTATGCCGTTGATCCAGCTAAGCTGGCTGCGCTCAAAATTAGATTGAAGTAGGTATAACGATGTACTCAAACAGACTTTATAGCCCATTGCGCTACCCCGGTGGAAAAGCACCATTTGCCCCATTCATAGCCAAGGTGATGGAAGCAAATGGCGTCACAGGTGGTCATTATCTAGAGCCGTATGCAGGGGGAGCAGGTGTTGCGCTGGATTTGCTCTTTCACGACCATGCTAGCCATATCCACATCAATGATGCTGATCCGGCGGTTTACGCCTTCTGGATGTCTGTGACTCAGCATTCTGGTGAACTTCTAAACTTGCTCGAATCTACGCCTATCACCATTGAGCAGTGGTTCAAGTGGCGGTCCATTCTTCGTGAAGAGAGCGAAGCCAGTCTGGTTGAAAAGGGTTTTGCAACTCTGTTCATGAACAGAACGAATCGTTCGGGGATTCTCAAGGCAGGTGTTATTGGGGGAAAAAATCAGGCTGGTGATTACAAGCTGGATGCACGATTCAAAAAAAAGGTTGTGGCTGCGCGTATCTTGGAAATCGCCAAACGTGCGAACAACATTTCGGTGTATTGCGAGGACTCGTTGCTGCTCTTGAGTCGTTGCAACGAGTTATTGCCTGAAAAATCAATGATCTATCTTGACCCTCCTTATTACGTCAAAGGCAAAGGGTTGTATCGAAACTACTATCAACATGATGACCACATGGCCATTGCCAAGACAATTCAGGGCGGCGAATTCAAATGGCCTTGGGTGGTGTCCTATGACGATACTGAGGAAATTTGTGCCATGTATCAACGCAGTAGGTCGTTGAGTTATGGATTGAATTACACGGCACAACGGCGTTATGTGGGAAATGAGGTGATGTTTTTTAGCCAGAACATTGTGATTCCCGATGAGGCCATCCCCCAAACAAAAAAAGCTGCTTGATGTTTGCCGATTGGGACTGATTAATGAGCAAAAAACAAAAACTAGAACTCACTTGGATCGGCAAGGAAAATCACCCCAAGCTTGAACCACGCATTTTGCTGGAAGCTCCCGAAAAGTTTTACTACGCCAAGCAGCGCGTTCACCCATTACGACGATGGGCTGGAACATTCGATTCGGCTGAGTGGATGCTGTTCACCATTGAGTGGGAATTGACATGAAAAACCGTGTTATTACCGTCAAGGAGACTGAAGTCACTGTGACGACATGGCAGGGGCAGGACTACATTTGCCTGACCGATATGCTCAAAGCCAAAGACGGTGATTTCTTCATTTCTGACTGGTTACGCAACAGGAATACCATCGAGTTCCTCGGTATCTGGGAATCAATCTTTAACCCAGCTTTTAATTCCGGCGAATTCGCCATAATTAAAAGTCAGGCAGGACTGAACAGTTACAAGCTGAGTGTTAAGGAATGGGTTGAAAAAACCAGTGCTATAGGGCTACAAGCCAAGGCTGGACGCTATGGTGGTACTTACGCCCACCGCGACATTGCCTTTGAATTCGGGATGTGGATCAGCCCAGAGTTCAAGCTCTATCTCATCAAAGAATTCCAGCGCCTCAAGGATGAAGAGTCCCGCGCCAACTCGCTGGAATGGAATTTCCAGCGCACACTATCCAAGGTCAACTACAAAATCCACACCGATGCGATCAAAGAGAGACTGATCCCGCCGCGTCTGACGCCGACGCAAACCTGCACTATCTACGCCAGCGAAGCGGATCTGCTCAACGTCGCCTTATTCGGCATTTCGGCAGCACAGTGGCGGCAGTCCAATGCTGACCAGAGAGGCAACATGCGTGACTCCGCTACGCTGGAGCAACTGGTGGTGTTGTCTAATTTGGAAAGCATCAACGCCGTACTGATTCACCAAGGCTTGGCGGCACCTGAACGGCTGGCACAGTTGAACGCCATTGCCATTACACAGATGCGTTCGCTGGTGGGTATGACTTCCCTCAAACAGTTGGGCGATTCCGGCTCTTTCAAAAGGATTGAAAAATGATCGATCCTTCTTTAAGGCTGCGTCCTTGGGCATCGCTGGTATTGTTTTTTAGTGCCTACGCACCCTTGCTGTTAATTCTTATCGTCAAGGATTACGACCCTGTAAATCTTTCTTGGTTGCCTAGAAATCCTTGTGTCAGCGGAATTCTTCTGTGTGTTGCCGTTTTCAGCAGTTGGGCCGTGCTGCGTTCGGTTAATGAAGTTGAAAGTGGGCTTACTGTTACCGTAACAAAAGCTGCCAATAAATCTGGTGATATGTTTGGCTACACAATTCCCTACATGCTGTCTTTCACAAAGATAGAGTTGGGCGATTGGCAAATTTTTGTCAGTCTATCCCTGTTTCTCTCCATTCTTTTTGTCATGGCTTATCGCACTCAGACAGTATTCGTAAACCCGATTTTGGCCCTTGCTGGCTATATGTTGATCGACTGCACTTTTAAGCGTGGTCAGCAGGAAATTCAAGCAATGGTGGTGACACGGCATCCTCTGTCAGTTGGTGATTCGTGTCAGATGGAGCGGCTGTCGCACTATCTTTATGTGGCGGCAAAACAAGACGATCTAGGGGAAAAAGAAATTGGCGATGATCAATAAAATGACTAAGCAGATGACGACCATCAAAGCACTGGATTTTAAACAGTGGACAGTATCTTTCTGGCTAGTAAAACGTAGGATCGAAAAGCACACAGCGCGGTATTCGGTGCTGAGGGTAAATACCGACAAGAAGTTGCAGAACCGTTTGCGCGGCTATCTCAAGCAGCAGCTTCAAAGCCGGGATTTTCATCTGGCTGAGTATGCCTTTAGCAATGCCGACGGAGACGACACGCTGTTTACCATTGCTGCGGACACTACCGACTTCCCCAAGGTCGAGAAAGCCATTAACGATGGTTTCAACAACGGTCACGTCACCCAATACGATGAGTTACTTAATTCATGGGCATACGTTGTGCTGTTCGAGAACGGTAATGATCGACTATTTGCTTGGCGAAAAATCAGTACTGCTACGCAGCCAAAGAAGGTCAAGGCGCGGCAGGCAACTTTCTTTTTCGAGCAAAAACTCGTTGATATCGAAGACAAGGATATTTTCATGATTGCCCCGCGCTTCGATTTCTTTGTACACGAAGGAACCATACTCATTGCCAATAAGAAAGAATTTGAAAGCTCCATGAATTTCCGCGAGGGCATGAAAGCCAAGGCTGCGGAAGTCATCAAGGATTTCGCCGAGAGCAAAATCTTTCAGAATGTTGGTCTAATTGAGAAGTATGTCGGCGATAACCTGCACCGCCTAAGAAAAATGGCATCCATCCTGAAATCGGGCTACTACAAGCAGGATGATTACATCAAGAAAATGATCCAAGTCAGCAAGGAGGAGGGTTGGGAATTGAAGGTGGTGGACGGGGAGATTCTCGTTGAGGAAGAAACGATAGAACTGCTGCTAAAGTTACTCAATAATGAACGCCTGCATTCTCTTATCAATGGGGAGGTATTCGATGCCTCCGTCAAGACGCATGTCAATGCTGGCAAAGCTTCTGCATCAGCATCATGAGCAAACAAAAACTAGAACTCACCTGGATCGGCAAGGAAAAGCGCCCCAAGCTTGAGCCGCGCATCCTGCTTGAAGACCAAGAAAAGTCCTACCACGCCAAGCAGCGCGTTTCGGGTAACGACCTCTTTGATAATCGCCTGATCTTTGGTGACAACCTGTTGGCACTGAAGGCTCTCGAACAGGAATTCACCGGCAAGGTGAAATGCGTGTTTATCGATCCGCCCTACAACACCGGCAGTGCTTTTACCCATTACGACGATGGGCTGGAACATTCGATCTGGCTGGGGCTGATGCGGGATCGGCTGGAAATCATCCGGCGCTTGCTGTCAGACGATGGTTCGTTGTGGATCACCATCGACGACAACGAAGCGCATTACCTCAAAGTGTTGTGCGACGAAATCTTCGGGCGGGCGAACTTTGTCTCAAATGTTGTTTGGCAGAAAAAGTCATCGCCGCAAGCCAACGCCACTTGGCTTTCTGACAGCCATGACCACGTGCTCGTCTTCGCAAAAAATAAAAGCATCTTCCGACCGCGAAAGCTGGGTAGAAGTGAAAAACAGAATTCAATCTATAAACATTCTGACGATTTTGATGGCGTTGATGCAGAGGGTAAATTGTTCGGTCGAGGGCCTTGGTTTCCTGGTGACTTTACGTTGAGCTTGGCATCGGGGCAGCGCGGAAAGCAGTACGCAAAGACCGGCGAAAGTGACAACATCTACTCCATTGAAACGCCTTCCGGTCGTACAGTATTGCCCGCAAAAGGCCGAGCTTGGGCCTATGTGCGTTCATCATATGAAAGACTACTAGCAGACCATCGCGTCCATTTTGGGAAAGATGGAAGCAGCAAACCAACAATCAAGCGGTTCTTGTCGGAGATCGAAGACGACGGAGTTGTTGCCATGACAACATGGCATTACTCGGAAGTTGGTGAGAACCGCACAGCGGCGCAAGAACTAAAGGCATTCAATCCTGATGACCCTTTTTCAACGCCAAAGCCAGAACGGTTGATTGGACGAGTTCTTGAGCTTGCCACCAACCCCGGCGATCTCGTTCTCGACTCTTTCGCCGGTTCCGGCACTACCGGCGCAGTGGCCCACAAAATGGGTCGCCGCTGGATCATGATTGAGCTGGGCGAACACTGTCATACGCACGTCATCCCGCGTTTGCAAAAAGTCATCGACGGCGAAGACCAAGGCGGGATTTCCAAAGCCGTCAATTGGCAAGGCGGTGGCGGTTTCCGTTACTACAGCCTTGCACCCAGCCTGATCGTTAATGACCGCTGGGGTAATCCCGTTATCAACCCTGAATACAACGCAACCCAGTTGGCAGAAGCGTTGGCTAAGCTGGAAGGCTTCTCCTACGCACCATCGGAGGTGCAATGGTGGCAGCACGGACATTCCAGCGAACGCGACTTCATTTATGTCACCACCCAGAATCTGTCCGCCGAACAACTGCAAGCCTTGTCGGATGAAGTCGGCAGCGACCAAAGCCTGCTGGTGTGCTGCGCGGCTTTCCACGGCGTGACGGCAGCGAAGGCATCGCAACGCTGGCCAAACCTGACGCTGAAGAAAATCCCCAAGATGGTGTTGGCCCGCTGCGAATGGGGCCATGACGACTACAGCCTCAACGTTGCCAATTTGCCGATGGCGCAGATCGAGGAGCCCGCACCGGTAACCAGCACTGCAAAAATATTGAAGAACAAGAAAGCCGCCTCAGTCAATCAGAATCAAGGCGGGCTATTTGAGGAGGATGAGGCATGAGCCCGGTGCCAATGTCGCAGGGTGAATTCCTGCTTTACCAGACAGAAGATGCACAGACTCGGGTTCAGATTCGACTGACTGATGGCACTTTGTGGCTTACCCAAAAACAGTTGGCTGAGTTGTATCAAGTAGCGGTTTCCACGATTAACGGTCACTTGCGAACGCTTTATGGCGATGGCGAGCTAGTAGCAGAACGAACTATTCGGAAATTCCGAATAGTTGCCCCGGAAGGCGCAAGAACAGTAGAAAGGTTGACTGACCACTACAGTCTAGAAGCCGTGCTACAGGTGGGTTACCGCGTGCGTTCGCACCGTGGCACACAATTCCGCCGTTGGGCCACCGATTTACTGAAAAGCTATTTGGTTGAGGGCGTTGCGCTGGATGATGCGCGGTTCAAGACGGGAGAAGATTCGGCTTATTTTGAGCGCTTGCTGGAACGCATCCGCGATATACGGTCATCGGAAAAAGAGTTCTGGCGCAAGGTTCTCGATATTTTTTCTACCAGCATTGATTACACCGCTAACACCGAAACAGCACGGGCGTTTTTTGCGACAGTGCAAAACAAAATGCACTGGGCTGCGCATGGTCACACCGCCAGTGAATTGGTCAGTTTGCGCGTGGATGCAGCGCTGCCAAACGTCGGGGCAACTAACTGGCCGGGCCAAGCCAAGGGCTTACCGATCCACAAGGCGGATGTTAGCGTGGCGAAGAACTTTCTGACTTCGGATGAGTTGGATGCACTTAACCGCATGGTAATGGCTTATATCGAAGTCGCAGAAATACAGGCTAAGGCTCGTAAACCCATGACCATGCGCGATTGGGTTAGCCGCTTGGATGGCTTTTTGCAGATGACGGAGCAAGAGGTGCTGACTCATGCGGGCAAGGTGTCGGCAGAACTTGCCAAGGCGAAAGCTGAAGCAGAGTTTGTGCGCTATCAGCAAGGTTTGGCTCATTTGCCCAGTGCGGCTGAACGGGATTTTGAGCAACTGATCGTTCAACCAATTCAGAAAATCAGCGGAAGAAAACCGCCAAGCCGCACCATGCCAAAAATGGAAGATAAATAATGAGCACGCGCGTCCAAAACCACGTTACGGGTCGCTTGTCGTTACGCCCGCCACAGGCCGAATCACTGGCAAAGTTGGTGTGTGCGTTGGAAGCGGCCCCAGAATTACTGGGCCACGAGCAAGACCTGTCCGCCATTCTTTCTACCTTAAAGGCAGAATTCCCCACGCTGGAAGATTTTGAGCGCGAATTTCCTTCGCTGTGTTTTTCGCTCGCCACGGGGGTTGGCAAGACCCGCTTGATGGGCGCATTTATCGCCTATCTCCATTTGGCGCATGGCATCAACAATTTTTTCGTGCTGGCCCCGAATCTGACGATCTACAACAAGTTGATTGCGGACTTCACACCGAACACGCCGAAATACGTCTTCAAAGGGATTGGCGAGTTGGCAATTAACGCCCCACGCATCATTACGGGGGACAACTACGACCAGCAAAACATCACGGGCGGTGAGTTGTTTGGTGAGATTCGCGTCAATATTTTCAATATTTCCAAGATCAATTCCGAGGTGCGCGGGGGCAAAGAGCCGCGCATCAAGCGGATGAAAGAAGTCTTGGGCGATAGCTATTTCAATTACTTGGCAAACCTGCCTGATCTGGTATTGCTGATGGATGAATCGCACCGCTACCGAGCGAGTGCTGGGGTGCGTTCGATCAATGAGTTAAAGCCGCTATTCGGCCTTGAAGTCACTGCAACGCCCTTTGTTGAATCGACGCGTGGGCCAGTGCCGTTCAAGAATGTGGTGATGGATTACCCCTTGGCACGAGCGATGGAAGATGGGTTTGTCAAAGAGCCCGCTGCCGTGACGCAACGCAACTTCGACGCCAAGGCGCATTCATCCGAGGACGTTGAAAAAATCAAGTTGGAAGACGGCGTACGCTTGCACGAAACCACCAAGGTTGAGCTGCTGACCTATGCCCGTGAGAACGGCGTCAAAGTCGTGAAGCCGTTCATGCTGGTGATTGCGCGGGATACCACCCATGCTTCTCAGCTCAAAACGTTCATCGAATCTGCCATCTTCCACGGTGGTCGCTATGCGGACAAGGTGATTCAGGTCGATTCCAGCCGCACCGGCGCGGAAGAAGAGGAAATGATTACCAAGCTCCTAGCGGTGGAAAGTGCGGATTCGCCTACCGAGATTGTGATTCACGTCAACATGCTCAAAGAAGGCTGGGATGTGACCAACCTCTACACCATCGTGCCACTGCGCGCGGCCAATGCTCGCACGCTGATTGAGCAAAGCATCGGGCGTGGCTTGCGTCTGCCTTATGGCAAACGTACTGGCGTGGCGGCGGTCGATCGTCTGAACATCGTTGCACACGACAAATTTCAGGAGATTATTGATGAGGCGAACCGAGGCGATTCACCCATCCGTCTAAAGCAAGTCATCCTTGATGCGCCAAGTGCTGACGATAAAAAAATCAGTGTCCAGGTCGGTTCGGGTGCGATGACACGTCTGGGGCTGACGAATGCGCCTGCGGTGGGAGATGCTGCGACGGATGTCGGTACGGTTCCAGCAGCCCCAGCATACACACCCGTCTTCACCACGGAAGCGGAACGACAGGCGGCTTACGTGGTGATGGAAGTGATTGGCAAGTATGAAGTCAGGCGTGATCTGGTGCCCACCAGCAGCGCACTGCTCAATCCCGAAGTGCAGTCGGCAATTTTGGCTGAGGTAACAGAGCGTCTGAAACCTGCTCAAGGGAGTCTACTAGCTGGCGTAGATGAGGCTGCGCCAGCATTGGATTTGTCAGCCGTTGTGGCAAAAACCACGGCGGTGGTTGTTCAGCAAACCATCGATATTCCCCGCATAGCCGTCGTGCCCACGGGGGAAGTCACCACGGGATTCCACCCATTCAAGCTGGGCGCGCTGCCCAATTTCCAGCCGGGGCAACGAGAGATCGTGGGGCAGGAACTACGTACCAACGCTCAGTTTACCTTGAGCCGTGAAGCGGGCATTCGTGAGCAGCGCTTCGAAGACTACATCGTCAAGAAATTGATCGATTTCGATGACATCGACTATTTCACGCAGGCTGAACTGCTGTATGACTTGGCAGGTCAGGCTGTCGCTCACTACCAAGCACAGAACTATTCAGAGAATGAATTGCACGAGGTTTTCGACACCTACGGTACTGAATTAGCTCGGCTGATTCGGGCCGAGATGATGGCGCATTTCTGGGAAGATGCCACCGAGTATGAAGTGCAGGTTAGCCGGGGCTTCACGGAACTGAAAGCCTGTAACTACACGGCCACGGCTGGGCAGACGGCTCACCACTACCGGGAAACCGTGACTGAGTTGGGCCGGATCAAGCAGATGCTGTTTGGTGGCTTTACCCGCTGCCTTTATCCATTGCAGAAGTTTGACTCTGACACCGAGCGCCGTTTCGCGGTCATCCTTGAGCGGGATTCTTTAAAGTGGTTCAAGCCCGCCAAGGGCCAGTTCCAGATTTACTACAAGCTGGGCAGTGAGCAGCCAGAGTACATCCCGGATTTTGTGGTCGAGGCTGATTCAATGATATTGATGGTCGAGACCAAGGCTAGGGCTGACATCGATACGCAAGAGGTGCAAGCTAAAGCTGCAGCAGCGGCCCGCTGGTGCAAACATGCTTCGGATCACACGCTGACTGTTGGCGCTAAGCCGTGGAAGTACCTGCTAGTGCCACACGACGAGGTATCAGAATCGAAGCGGCTATCTGACTACTTGCGGTTTGAGGTACTTCCTGCTTACATTGGTTCATTGCAATGAGCAAAAGCCAACAGTTACCAGCTTCAGCAAATCGAATCGCTATCTTCCAGGAAAAATCGATTCGTCGTACTTGGCACAACAACGAGTGGTGGTTTTCTGTTGTAGATGTTTGTGGTGCTTTGACCGACAGCCCTGATGCGGGAGCCTATTGGCGAAAGCTTAAACAGCGGCTGATTGCAGAAAGTAGTGAAGTCGTGACGTTTTGTCACGGGTTGAAGCTGGTAGCTCCTGATGGGAAGCAACGGGTGACTGACTGTGCCAACACCGAAGGTCTATTCCGCATCATCCAGTCGATTCCTTCACC
>JBEGTT010000005.1:0-7153 GCA_041179245.1 Pseudomonadota bacterium | reverse complement strand
AGCAGGTAGCAGTCCCAAGCCGGCCATTAGGGCCGTCATTAAGATAGGGCGAAGGCGGGTAACCGCACCATCGCGAACTGCGTCGGTAATGGATTGGCCATCACGAATGCCTTCAACAAATTGTTCAACCATGATCACGCCGTTTTGCACTGAAATCCCGGCCACTGCAATGAATCCAACCGCAGCTGAGACTGACATGTGCAGGCCTGCCATTGCCAAACCTCCAATCGCACCAATCCAGGTAAATGGCACCATGAACAGAACTAGGCCGGCAAAACGCATGGAACCAAAGGCCCAAAACAACAGCACGAAAATACCCAGCACAGATAAAGGCACGATGACGGCAAGTCGTTTGGTCGCCCGTTGCTGATTTTCAAACTGGCCTCCCCACGTGATGCTGTAACCATTGGGTAGGTGGACTTCCTTGCTGACGCGTTCCATGGCTTCCGCCACAAAACTACCCTGATCTCGCCCAAGCAAATTTGATTTGACAGCCACATAACGACCGCCAGCCTCGCGGGCAATCCGTGCTGGGCCTTGTTTGACCTCAATATCAGCTACGGCAGACAGTGGAATGGTTTTGCCATCAGGTAACGCTAGGGGAAGTTCGCCTACGTCATCGACCGCATCCCTGAACGATTTTTGCAGGCGCAGCACGATGTCGTACTGGCGGTCGTCTTCATAGAACGTAGATACGGTTGCGCCGGCGAGGGCAGTTTGAACCGCTAAATTTACGTCAGCAATCGCTAAGGGGTAGCGGGCAAGGCGTTCCCGATTAATCGATATATCGAGTTCCGTTTGGCCACTGACCTTGATAACGCCCACATCGGTTGATCCCTGTACGGTCCTTAAAATGCTGGCAACTTGGGTGGCCTTGTCTTCGAGAATTTCTAAGTCAGAGCCAAAAATCTTAATCGCAATGGCACCTTTAACCCCAGAAATGGATTCTTCTACGTTGTCCTGAATGACTTGGGAGAAGTTGGTGGGAACGCCCGGCAGACTGCGAATCTGTTCGGTCATATCGGCGATCAGATCGTCTTTCTCGGCAAAGCGCCAGGTGTCGCGAGGCTTTAAGTCAGCCAACACTTCCAGATTGTTGGGGCCTTTGGGGTCGGTGCCGTCATCGGGACGCCCCACTTGAGCAATCACCTTGTTCACTTCGGGATAGCTCAGCAGAATTTTGCGGACAGACTGCTCAATTTCTTTGGTTTTACTCAAGGTCGTGGCAGGCGGTAGCGTAATGGTCAGCCAGATATTGCCTTCGTCGAGTTTGGGTAAAAACTCACTGCCTAAGAACGGTACGATTGCCAGCGATGCTCCCAGTGCAAGCAATGAACCGCGAACAATTTTTTTGCGTCGCCACTCGGACCAAGCGATTAATTCTCGGTATTTCCTCTGGAGGGTTTCCATCCAGTGCAAGTGAGTTTCTTCTAGCGTGTGATATTTGAGATAGAACGAGGTGAGCGCTGGCGTTAGCGTTAGGGTGAGCAAAATCGCGCCCACAATGGCAAAAGTGAGGGTGTAAGCCATCGGGGAGAACATCTTTCCTTCAACGCGCTGGAAGGTAAAAATGGGCAAAAAGGCCAGAATGATGATGGCTTTGGAAAAAATAATCGGCTGGCCCATATCGATGGCGGTGTGTTTTAGGGTCAGCATTCGCCACTGCAGGGTTTGATGCAGCGGGTTGCCATCCTTGGTGCCCAGTGCCAGTCGCACCATCAAAGCCTCAACCAAGACCACGGCACCATCAATAATGATCCCGAAGTCGACTGCGCCCAGAGAGATTAGATTAGCTGCCACACCACGCAGGTGCATCATGATGAAGGCGATCAGCAGAGAGAGTGGAATCACCAGCGCAACAACTGCTGCGGCAAACCATGAACGCAAAAATAACATCAGAATACCGACCACCAATAAGGCGCCGACAATGAGATTTTCAGTGACCGTATGTACGGTGTGATGTACCAGTTCTGTCCGGTCGTAAATGGGATGCAAGCGGACGCCGGGGGGGAGTTTTCCATCGATCTCCTGCATTCGCTGAATGATGGATTCAACGACGGTGCTGGCGTTCTGCCCCTTGGACATTTGTACAATACCCTGAACAACATCATCCCGATCATTAAAAGACACGATGCCGGACAGTGGGCGGGGGCCAATTTCGACTTGGGCTACATCGCTGACCAGAATCGGGCGACCATCACGGACGTCTACTGTCATCCGGCCAATATCCTGAACACTGGTGAACAAACCAATCGAGCGAACCACCAGTGCTTCATCACCTCGGCGCATTAATCCACCGCCCGCATTGCCGTTGTTTTTACTTAGAGATTGACTGACTTGATCCAGACTCACGCCATGTTTTTTCAAACGGTGCGGGTCGACTCGAACCTGATATTCCTTGATGGAGCCACCGAAGCTGATGACATCGGCAACTCCAGGAACACGGCGTAAAGCAGGGCGAACAACCCAATCTTGCAGCGCACGTACTTCGTACATGGGCATATCGGCTGGGGCATCAATCACATAACGATAAACTTCACCTACTGCGGTTGTTAGCGGCGCTAAATCGGGCTGTACACCTGCCGGTAGGGCGACACCTTGTAACTTTTCCATGACTTGCTGGCGAGCAAAATAATCGTCAGTGCCATCGGCAAAGGTCAGCGTCACAATGGACAAACCGGTGATAGAGACAGAACGCAGCTGAGTCATGCGTGGCACACCGTTCATTTCCCGTTCAATCGGCAGGGAAATACTGCGCTCAACTTCTGCCGGTGCTTGTCCCGGTGCTTGGGTAACGATGCTGACTTGAACATCCTGTACATCAGGGAAGGCTTCAATAGGCAGGTTGGCTAGTGAATACCCACCAAAGGCAATAATGACGCCGACCAGCGTTAGGATAAAAATACGCTGCGATAAGGCAAAGGTAACCAGACGTTCAAGCATTGGGGTTTCTGCCTTTAATTTTCAGCAAGCTCTGCGTTTAACAGCAAGGCGCCTGCAAAAACCACATGTTCGCCCCCTTGGAGGCCTTTACTGATAAAACTGACGTCGTGCCCGCGAAAAGCGAGTTCAACTTCGGTTTTTTCAAGTACGCCAGGATTTTTCTCAACGAAGACAAACGTTTTCAGTCCTTCAGTGACCAACGCGGAGTTGTTTACCTTGGGAAGCTTGTGGTTTTCATTAACCACCGCAATCCGCGCATACATTTCCGGTTTGAGCTGTCCGTTCCTATTTTGGGCAGAGCATCGGAGCAAAATCCGCCGTGTTTGAGGGTCAAGAACATTGCCGACGCCTTCGATTACACCGTTGAATGTCTGTTCTGGATAGGCGTCAACAAATATCTGAATTGGTTGTTTTTTGGCGACTTTGTTGAGGCTTTGCTCAGGTACTTCAGCAATCACCCAGACCTGCTTGGGGTCACTGAGCACGAGCAGTGCTTGATCGCCTGATGGGGAAACTTCCATGCCGGGAGTTGCCTTGCGTTCCATCACCGTGCCCGCATGAGGGGCCAGCAAGGTGACACCTTGATCCGTCAGTTGTAGGTGCCGTAATCGCGCATGCGCACGCTGCTGTTCTGCTTCTGCTTGATGAAGCTGGTTTTCGGTTTCCTCTAGGGATCGTCGGGAGATCACATCTTGCTCAAATAGGGCTTTAGCGCGTTCATAAGCGGACTGGCTAACCTTGAGTTCTGAAGCGGCTTTGCTCAGGTCTGCAAAATCGGGGGCATCAAGCAGTAGCAAAGGTTGCCCCGCTGCAACGGTATCGCCCGGTTCCGCTAATACACGAATAATCCGACCTGCAACCGGCGCAAACAAACGGGTTGTGCGGTTCTCGTCATAGGCAACATGCCCACTGAACGGCTCAACAAGAGGAACAGGCTGCAAATCCGCTGTTGAAATCTTCAGGTAAGCCAATTGAGGTGCGTCGTCAGGGAAACGGAGTGTTTTACCCCCCTCAATGGAAACAGCAACCCGTGTAACCTTCTTGGTTAAAGCTCCGCCACTGAGATGCCAGAACTGATAACCGATCATGAGCGAGATCAACAGTACCAATGCCACCATTTGCCATTTGGGATCAGCTAGACGCTTGATTAGCGAGTTTGTTTTTTGGGTCAAAGTTTTAAGGTGCTCTGTCATGGCATTTTTTTCGTCGGTCTCGCTTAGACGTTAAACAGGAAGAAGGGGCTACGGAGCTTTGTTTTTAGGTACATGGCTTATTTACGCTCCGTAATATGCCCCCATATGTGCCCCCAAATTACTTGGATAGAGGCGAACGTCTGCGTACATCGGGGGTCGGTTTAGCTTCAAAAAATACCTTGAGGGAGATTGTCCCCCTAGCCCGGCATTCTACCCAAAGATTGCTGTCTCAATCCTGTCAAAATCAAGGTATCGATAATGGAGGGCATCAGCCGTTTCTGGGGCACCGATGGCTCGGAATGTTTCTATGCAATCATCAAGTGTGACCGCTTGGAATCCAGAGGTTTTGGGGTCATCTGACAGCAAGTGTTTTTGATAAGCGCTTACGGCTGCGGAACACTGGTGATTTTGCTTTGGGTGTATGACCAGAAAACGGCCAGATGAATATAGGCCATTTTTAATCATCGACTGACTAAGCATGTGCTCTCGCCATAACTGCTGGATTGGATTTCCACGTAATGCCAGAGATGCTGGTTCTTTGTATATCCCCGCCAACTGGGATAGTTCATCGTAACGGGGACGAAGGCTGGCGAGTGGTTCCGTCATGGACTCCGAATACTTGACCTCAATAGCAATAAACCCTGTTTCTCCGGCAGATGTAGTGCAAACAACGAAGACATCGAAAGCCGTATTGTCGTCTGTGAAGATTGGGTTGCCGCGCCCCGGCGAATGTTCAAAGTAAATACCTTTCACTGTTTCAACATAGTCGGGAAACAAGTGGCGGAAGAACTGATTGGCTTTTTGTTCATCCAGCTTCAACTCACCAAAGAGGTTAAAACAAAGGGGCTGACTAGACAGCATATTTGTCCAGAGTCGTTCCTGTTCGATGACCGCACCAATTTCACGATAAACGGATTCACGAAAAGCTAACTTGGCAATATCAGTAGAAAGAAAATTTCCGCCTTGCTTGGCACATTGGGCCTCAAGTCGGCTGCCTAACTTGCGCTGCTTCTTCTTGGGATTCCGATGAATTCCAATGGGGAATCCTTTGTCTTCTCGCCATAGTGCTTGTAGCAAACGAGCCGCTGCTTTGAATCGGCTGTCGTTAGGTTCATTGACTTTATGGGTCTTCAGGATGTTGGCTGGGATGAGGGGAAGTCTGTGGGCCTGCATTTTTGCTGTCACCTTGTGAGCGATAACCGTTTTGGTTTTCGATAGGAGATTCCACAGTACGGCAGGGAAGTTTATGGGTGTTAGCTATCGCGCCCTGAGCGCGCAAGCTCTAAGCGTTCGCACAACATTTGAATCTGAGTAACAACGAATTCAGCATCTTCCGATTGTAGGCGGCCTAGCCACGCTGAAATACGGTTCGCTTGATCGGTTGGGGTGATTGATACTTCTGACAAGAGGTTTCCCACGTTGCTTTTCAAGACGGTTGCGAGTCTATCCAGCGTTACAAGGGCGGGAACGGTTACACCCCGTTCAAAACGAGACACTGTCTCTGCATCAACACCTAATTGTTCCGCCAGTTCGTCTTGTGTCCATTCGAGTGCTTTTCGCCTTTCAGCAATTTTTAGCCCAAGTCGCTTACCAAGTTGCCGACGTACATCTGCAGTATCACCCATATTTTTTGGCCGAAAAATCAGCTTGTATGGTTGATTCGACTACCTATAGCTAGAAGGGTGTGATATGTTGCCAATCGACATATTGATACGTTTTTTGGTTATTTGTTTGTGCTAAGGAGGCAAGATGACGTTACTTGAACAGATTGAAGATTGTTGGAATGGAAATGATGCTGAAAAACGAACAGGCACATGGGCCACTAAACTTAAAGCGAATAAAGTAAAGCTCACTCAGGCAATTAAGCAATTCAAACAATGGGAACCATTGGGCGTATATACATCAGTAACCCGTGGGATGCGGCCTAACGTAACTTTTTCGCTGAGATTTCATGGACAAGAGGTTGCGGAACTTGCTGTTAAAGACACCGATGTCCGCTTGAATGTCTCAAAAAAAACAGCGGGGGCTAATTCAAGCTGGTTTGGAATCTCCCCTGAACTTCAAGGTAGTTGGGACTGGAGGGGGGCAGAAGCGACTGAATTTAGACGGCAATTCAAAAAAGCTTCCCCTGTTAAATTCAAGAGCGAGGAAAAAAGAATAGAAGCGGCAATTATCCGAGAACTACTTGGCGACTCGAATAAATTTGCAGGTACTTTGAAGCACGCAACGCCAGTTCTTTTTGCAGAATGCCCCTTCCAGTTTCCGCTTCCAATTTCCGGCCATAAAGGTTTCCCTGAGGTAAATAACGGGGGGAATGGCAATATCGACATCTTAACTAAGAGGGGTGTTGGGGGCGCAAGTAAGTTGTCCGTATGGGAATTGAAGGCTCCGGGGGCTGAGAAGACGCACTTCCCAATTGAGCAGGCTTATATCTATACAGTTACCTTGCTCAAAATGCTGAGGTCACCGTGTGGGGATATTTGGCACAAAGATGTTCTAGGGTACGAGCGTGCCTTGCCGGAGAAACTTACGATTGAAAGTGTTGCCGTGGTTTGTCCAAAAAATGAGAAAGACAAGCATCTGTTTTTGAATAAATTCAACCAATTCAAGAAAGATAATTGCCTGACTGTCGGGAATGATGAAGTCGTGCCGATGGTGGCCTTTTATCAGCCCGACACTCTCAGCATAGAGTTGGTTCAGTAATACCCGTGTTGCATCCCTGAGCCACAAATCAATTACATCGCATGAGCGAGTCGGTATCCCTTATTTTGAAACCAGCTTTAGGGCTAGTGTACGGCTCGAATTTGGTCAATGCGGGCCTTGTTTAGCCCCGACTTTTTATCTGCATCCACTACCTAATTTGACTAAGTATGGCTGATGAATATCGACTATCATCGTAAGCCCGCGGTGAAGTCATCTGTTTTTCGGGGGCATGGATAGGGAAGATAGTCTCCACTACAACGACTTAGTGGGCACTATGGAAATCGAGAAATCTGTTCTACGCAAGCGTAAGCATG
>JBEGTT010000004.1:0-4494 GCA_041179245.1 Pseudomonadota bacterium | reverse complement strand
TATGGTGATACCCGTCACGACCTGTATTCGTACGCTGACCAAATCTGGATCGAAATGCCGATTGCCCGTTTTTTCCGCAATTCACCGGTGATGGAACTACTGGATTTTCTGGAACGCCTTGCGCCTTTCTCAACACCGGATCTGATTTTGCGTGACGAAAAGCCCCGCTTCACCAAACCCAAAATGGCGGCACTGTCATGAACGACGCTGAAAAACCCGTAACCCAACGCGTTACCGCTCCTGCAACTTCCATTGAGAAATCGCTGAAAGCCCGGCGCAAATTCCTCCGTTCCCTAGGATTAACCGGCGGCATCATCGGCATTTCGCTCATGGGTTACATCCCGGTCAGCCAAGCCAAACACACCCGACTGCGTCCACCCGGCGCACTGAACGAATCAGATTTCTTATCGTCCTGTATCAAGTGTGGCCAATGCGTACAGGTGTGCCCAGTGCAAGCGATCAAGCTAAGCGATATTGATGATGGTTTTGGTGTGGGAGTACCGCACATCAATGCCCGCGAACAAGCCTGTGACTTTTCCTGTGATGCGGTGCAATGTATTCTGGCCTGCCCAACCGGGTCGCTGACTTACAAAAAACCGCCTTTCCTCAATATCCGCGATGGCGCAAAACTAGCCGCAGCACCGATTCTGAAAGCCAAAGAAAACGATGCGGAAAACACCCTCAATCTGAAAGAACGCATTGGCGTTGCCCGCTTAACGCGCCCGACTAATTGTCTTGCCATACAGGGCAAAGGCTTCAAGGGCCAAGCACGAGGGGCTCATTTCAAAGGGAAGATGCGTTACATGGACGTCGACCGCTGGAAGCCCATTCCAGTGAGCGACCACGCCTACGATTTACCGTTGTGTGACCTTTGTGTCCGCGAATGTCCGGTCAAAAATGCAATTGAACTCCGCCCGGTAGCCGGCCCCGATGGGATTGAGCGCATGACCCCCGTGGTTTTAGAACCCTGTGTGGGCTGCGGTGTTTGTGAAATGATCTGCCCCGCCGAAGAAGCGGCCATCACTATCGATGCACAAGCCACTTGGCAAGGAGAGCGATCATGAGTCGCTTTACCGATTTATTTGCCGGCATGCTGGGCGCCGAACCCAAAAAGCCAGTAAAAATAAACGACGATGTCAAAAAAATCATGTTCCTCAAATACGAGGATAAAGATCGTTACATCAAAGAAAAACTCCACGCCCGCGCCCACCATGAAGTCAGCCACAAATGGCGCAATCGGCGCTGGGCCGTGCTGTTAGCGGTTAATCTATTTTTTGTGCTTTCTTTCTGGCTGGATATTCAGATTCTGGAAGGCGCACTCACGGCTTCCCGTTTTGTCGGTTTTCACCTGATTGATCTAAATTCTGCGCTACAGGTCATGCTGGCGCACAAACACATCATCGTTAATCTGTTCATCGGTACCTTTACGGTTTTTCTCCTTTGGGTGTTGCTCGGTGGACGCAGTTTCTGTTCTTGGGTTTGCCCATACCACTTGCTGGCAGAATGGGCCGAAGCGCTGCACCTGAAGCTGGTCGACAAAAAGATCGTTAGCGATCACACCTTTCATCGCGGCACGCGAACCGTGTTCTGGTTGCTATTCGGGCTACTCGCAATCGTCACCGGCTATACCGTCTTTGAAACGCTATCACCGCTGGGCATTTTGTCCCGCGCTTTAATCTACGGGCCGGGACTTGCGCTGGGCTGGGTATTTTTACTGCTCACTTTTGAAATCCTTTACTCGCGCCGGGCTTGGTGCCGCTATGTTTGCCCGATCGGGCTGACTTACGGGGCCGTTGGGGCCATTTCACCCCTGCAAGTCACCTATCACGTTGAACATTGTTTCCACGAAGGCGATTGCCGTAAAGTCTGCCTCGTTCCCCATGTCCTAGATGTCACCGTCAAAGGGCGGGCCAGTGAGGCACAAATGGGCTTAGGCCCGGATTGCACCCGCTGTGGCCTCTGCGTCGATATCTGCCCAACCGGTGCCCTGCAATTTGAAGTCAAGGGACTCTCGAAATTATCATGATCCAGTTCAACCAAGTTGCTAAAACCTTCCGCCGTACCAAGGTACTGGACGGGATCAGCCTGCATATCGGCCTCGGTGAGCGCATCGCCCTGATCGGCTCGAACGGGGCCGGCAAAACCACCCTGATCCGTTGCCTGCTCGGTGAATACATTCACGATGGCAGCGTCGCCATCAGCGGCCTTGATCCGCGCACCCATCGTAGCGAAGTCCTTAGCCAGATTGGTTTTGTGCCGCAACTCCCGCCACCGCTAAAAATGCCGGTTGGTCAGTTGATTGAGTTTTCAGCCGCCTTGTGCGGCACCGATCCAACACGCATCCACGATATTGCCAAGCACTTGGGCTTAGATATCGACGGCATCTTGGCACGTCAATTTGTTCGGTTGTCCGGGGGCATGAAACAAAAACTGTTGATTGCCATTGCACTGGGCCGCGATGCCAAAGTGCTGGTAATGGACGAGCCTGCGGCGAATCTTGACCCCGAAGCGCGCAAAATTTTCTTTGATCTGCTTGCTGAGCGGTTAGACGATGCCACGATGATTATCTCCAGCCACCGCTTGGATGAGGTATCTGCGCTGGTCAATCGGGTGATTGAAATGGATATGGGCAAGGTTGTACTGGATGACAAAGTGGAAGATGCGGTATCCCTGACAGCCACGCTGGCTTGTCACATTCTGCTGAGCCGTTTTGAGCCGGCATTTGCTAAGGCGCTGGAGGGCTGGAAATTCAGCCAGAGTGATGACAATCTGACTTGGGATGGCGAAATTGCCGGGCCTGACCGCTTACGTTTCCTGGGGATTGTGTCCCGTTACACCGCCTTGGTCAGTGACCTATCGCTCAGCGAAAAGCGAGTTTAGGCATGTGTGACACCGCCCAACAAAGCCTGAACAACCGCCGCCATTTCATCAGCCGCTTGGCCGTCAGTGGATTTTTGCTTACGCCTTTGGCTGCTGCACTTTCGGCTTGTAAAACCAGTACATGGCCTGAAGGCATGACAGAAATCAAATGGGATCGCGACACCTGCAGCCGTTGCAGCATGGTCATTTCGGACCGGCGTTTTGCGGCTGAAATTGTGGGTGCGACTCAAGCAAACGGCGCGCAGCAAACCGTTTTCAAATTTGACGACCCCGGTTGCCTCGCCTTCTGGCTCAAGGAAAAAGCGGACAAATACCCATGGATGGCCGAAGCGGCAACACATATCTGGATCGCCGATTTCAACAGCAAAAATCGGGAAGAAATGGTCTGGCTCGACCCCAAACGAGCCTACTTCATCACCCGAAACTCACCCATGGGTTACAACTTTGCAGCCGTCGGCTCACCTCTTGCGGGTGCGCTTGATTTCACCGATATGCGCCAGCACGTACTGGCCAAGGGTAAATAAATGAAACAACTATGGTTAACCGCCAAACTCGATATTGTCGAATCGCTTCGTGCGCGCTGGTTCCAGATTTACACGCTGGTCTTTGGTGGCATCGTCGCCCTGCTATTTCTCTTCGGGCTAACCGAATCGCGGGTACTGGGTTTTATTGGCCTGTCACGCCTGCTTGTTACCTATATCCAACTCACCATGGCCATCCTGCCCATCTTCGTACTGATTACGACGGTACGTTCTGTCGCCGGTGACCGCGAAGCCGGGGTTTTTGAGTATTTGCTATCTTTACCAGTGTCTTTGGCCGCTTGGTTTTGGGGCAAAATTTTGGGTCGCTACATCGTCGTTTTTACGCCAGTTTTTCTCGCCATGTTAGGTGCCGTGCTTTGGGCAACAATTCAGGACATCGACGTCCCTTGGGAAATGTTTGGCTACTACACCGCCCTACTCGCGGTGATGGCACTGTGCTTCCTAGGGATTGGCATGCTGATTTCAGCCGTTGCGCGCACCACGGACATGGCCCAAGGCGCGGCCTTTATGGTTTGGCTGTTCTTACTGCTATTCCTCGATTTGATCCTGCTCGGCGTGATGATTCAAGGGAAGGTTTCCCCGGAAATCGCCGTCACCATCGCACTAATCAACCCACTGCAGGTCTTCCGCACCGCTGCTTTGGCACTGTTTGACCCGCAACTGATCGTGCTCGGCCCCTCGGCATATGTCATTCTTGATCTATTTGGCGCCGCCGGTTACAAGGTCTTTGCCTTGGTTTATCCAGCAGCGCTTGGGCTACTGAGTGCCTCGCTCGGTTATTTCATTTTCCGTCGCGGCGATCTACCCTAAATTGAAATCTTATTTAGTCAGGGTTTCAGCGGCGGCTTCTAACTCTGCCCTTTTGAGGGTGCCCATGCGCGACGAGAGCACCTTCCCTTGACGATCAATCACCACCGTATAGGGCAAACCACTACGGGTGTTTCCCAAAGATTGCATCAAGGGAATGCCTTTTTCCTTGGCAATCAGAACCGGGTAATCCATGTCGTAGGCCGCAGCAAACTCCCGCGCCGGGTCGGCTTTGTCCTCAATACCAATTCCCAAAACCTCAACT
>JBEGTT010000003.1:0-3471 GCA_041179245.1 Pseudomonadota bacterium | reverse complement strand
AACCGCACTCACCTTTGGTATTAGGGTTATTAAACTTGAAACCTTCATTCAGCCCTTCACGGGCAAAGTCAAGTTCCGTGCCATCCAAATAAGGCAGGCTCTTCGGATCAATGACAATTTTCAGCCCTTGGCTTTCAAAAACTTCATCTTCCTCTGCCGCTTCATCGACAAATTCCAGCTTATAGGCCATTCCAGAACAGCCGCTAGTACGCACCCCCAGCCGAAGGCCAATGCCTTTGCCTCGTTTTTGGATGAAATTTGCTACATGTTTTGCAGCAGCTTCGGTCATCGACACAGCCATGTTGATCTCCTTCTTACTTTCCTTGTTTGCTCTTGTAGTCAGCAACCGCTGCCTTGATGGCGTCTTCCGCCAAAATAGAACAGTGAATTTTTACCGGGGGCAGCGCCAATTCTTCTGCAATCGCAGTGTTCTTAATATCCAAGGCTTCGTCTAGCGTCTTGCCTTTAACCCATTCCGTGACCAATGAGGACGAGGCAATGGCAGAACCGCAACCATAGGTTTTGAATTTGGCGTCTTCAATCACGCCGCTCTCACCCACCTTGATCTGCAATTTCATCACATCACCGCAGGCGGGTGCACCCACCATCCCGGTACCAACACCGTCATCGGCCTTGTCAAACGAACCGACATTGCGAGGATTCTCGTAGTGATCCAGAACTTTTACGCTGTAAGACATGATTTTTCTCCTGAATTAGTGTGCAGCCCATTGAACCGTATTCAGGTCAATGCCGTCTTTATACATTTCCCACAAGGGGGATAAATCGCGCAACTTGCCAATTTTGTCGTGCAGCAAGGTAATGGCGTAATCAATATCCGCTTCAGTCGTGAAACGCCCGATGGAAAAGCGGATCGAGCTATGAGCCAATTCGTCTGCACGCCCCAAAGCCCGCAAGACATACGAAGGTTCCAAGCTGGCAGAGGTGCAGGCAGAGCCGGAAGACACCGCCAAATCAGGGAGCGCCATAATCATCGATTCGCCTTCAACAAAGGCAAAACTCATGTTCAGGTTATGCGGCACACGATGCACCAAATCGCCATTCACAAAGACCTGCTCCATATCGGACAAGCCTTTCAGCAAGCGATCCCGTAAAGCCAGAATGCGCGCATTCTCAGTGACCATTTCTTCCTTCGCCAAACGGAAGGCTTCACCCATCCCAACGATCTGATGAACCGCCAATGTCCCAGAGCGGAAGCCGCGCTCATGCCCCCCACCGTGCATCTGCGCTTCCAGACGAATACGCGGTTTGCGGCGAACATACAAAGCGCCAATCCCTTTCGGGCCGTAGGTCTTGTGGGCGGAGAAACTCATTAAATCGACTTTGATTTTTTGCAGGTCAATCTCAACCTTGCCCGTCGCTTGTGCCGCATCCACATGGAAGATCACGCCTTTTCCACCGTTGGCTTGACGACAGATTTCGCCCAGTTCGGCAATCGGCTGAATCACCCCAATTTCGTTATTCACAAACATCACAGAGGCCAGTACGGTATCTGGGCGAATAGCCGCTTTAAAGACCTCCATATCCAGCAGGCCGTTTTCCTGCACATCGAGGTAAGTCGCTTCAAACCCTTGGCGCTCAAGTTCGCGTACAGCATCCAGCACCGCCTTGTGCTCGGTCTTCACCGTAATGATGTGTTTGCCTTTGGTGCCCGCATAAAAATTTGCCGCACCCTTAATCGCCAGATTGTTGGATTCGGTTGCGCCGGAAGTCCACACAATTTCTTTAGGGTCAGCATTGACCAATGCGGCGACATCCTCACGCGCTTTCTCCACAGCCGCTTCCGCTGTCCAGCCATAACTGTGAGAGCGTGAAGCGGGATTACCGAAAATCTCCGTCAGATAAGGGATCATTTTTTCAGCGACCCTTGGATCAACGGGCGTGGTTGCCGAATAGTCCAGATAGATCGGTAAATGAGCGGGCTTGTTTGTCATGTTTTGGCCTTCTATTTTTTTACAAAATTACGCAGCAGATTACACAACACCAACCACAGCGGTCAGTGTTCGCAATTGACCTACGGTCTTTTGCAGCGTTACTAAAAACTGCTCTACCTCTTCCAAGGTATTTCCCTGACCCAAGCTCACCCTGACCGAACCTTGCGCCAGTTCTTCCTGGATGCCCATTGCCTTCAACACATGCGAAGGTTCTGGTTGTGCGCTCGAACAGGCTGAACCACTGGCAACGGCAAACCCGGCTCTATCCAGCTTGCCAACCAAAGTTTCACCTTCAATGCCCGGAAACGCGAAGAAGGAGGTATTCGGTAAACGATCAGCTTGTTGTCCAAAAATTCTGGCGCCCATCGCTACCAGCCCTGATTCAAGTCGATCACGCATGATTTGTTGTGTCATAGCATTTAGGACAGTTCCGTTTACAAAACGTTCGCACGCAAGGCCAAATCCGACAATTGCCGCCACATTTTCTGTGCCCGAACGCAGATTCCGTTCTTGTCCGCCGCCCACGATTTGTGGAACCAAATCTACACGTTTATCGAGCACCAGAGCACCCACGCCTTTCGGCCCACCGATTTTGTGCGCCGACACCCACAGGGCATTAACGCCTGACCGGTTAAGTTCGCGGAAATTCACGGGAATTTTACCGAAGGCTTGCACCGCGTCAGACCCGAAGCAGACGCCCTTTGCACGGGCCATTGCAGACAACAGCGGAATATCCTGCAACACACCCGTTTCGTTATTCGCCAGCATGACTGAGACCAAACTAGGTTTTTTACTCAAAGCCAACGCATAGGCTGCTTCGGCTACCCGCCCTTGCGTATCCACCGCAAGCGTTTCGACGGACCAGCCTACGCGAGCTAACTGCGTCGCTGACTGCAATACGCACGGATGCTCGACCGCACTCACGGCAATAAGTCCTAGACCCATTGCCTGTGCGCCCCCTTTGATGAATAAATTAGCTGCCTCGGTTCCACTGCTGGTGAAGATGACTTCTGAAGGGTGGGCGCCGATCGCCAAAGCCACTTGTTGCCTCGCTTTATCCAATGCCTCCGTAGCCGCTCTACCGTATTCATGCCGACTGGAAGGATTAGAAGGGTTTTGCAACCACGGCAACATGCCTTCCAAAACGACTGAGTCAAGTGGGGTTGTCGCGTTGTGGTCGAGATAACAGGGGGAAAACACGGCAAGACTCACTAATCAGGCTTGCGCAGAAATAGCCGAATGCGGGCGAATCACCACGATTGATTCTTTGGCCGCAAGCTGCTTTCTGACCAAATCAGCCAAAGGAACTGATGCCAGAAACTCGTACATTTTGTCATTAAGGGAGGCCCACAAATCGTGAGTCATACAGCGTTGATCTGCCGCACAATTTTCTTGCCCACCACACTGAGTTGCATCCAGCGACTCATCAACTGCACGAATCACATCGGCAATGGATATTTGCTCGGGAGAACGCGCCAGACGATAACCACCACCGGGGCCACGAACACTTTCGACCAAT
>JBEGTT010000002.1:0-4620 GCA_041179245.1 Pseudomonadota bacterium | reverse complement strand
CAACACCGGGATGCCCTTCATGCAGCCGGACAATTCACTTGATTACACCTCAAACTTCATGCGCATGATGTTTGGTAATCCATGTGAAAAATATGTCCCGAATCCAGTTCTGGTTCGTGCTATGGACATGATTTTCACATTGCACGCTGACCACGAACAAAATGCATCCACTTCAACTGTTCGTTTGGCAGGTTCTTCAGGCGCAAATCCATACGCTTGTATTGCAGCCGGTATCGCCTGTTTGTGGGGGCCAGCTCACGGTGGTGCCAACGAAGCTTGTTTGCAGATGCTGGAAGAAATTGGTGATGTATCACGTGTTCCAGAATTTATCGCTCGCGCTAAAGACAAGAACGATTCTTTCAAGCTAATGGGCTTTGGTCACCGCGTTTACAAGAATTTCGACCCACGTGCTACGTTGATGCGAGGTGTTTGTAATGATGTGTTGAAAGAACTAGGTTTGGAAAACGATCGCCTGTTCAAGCTGGCCATGGAGCTAGAAAGAATCGCCTTGGAAGATCCTTACTTCGTCGAGAAGAAGCTTTACCCGAACGTCGATTTCTACTCTGGTATTGTTCAAAAAGCGATTGGTATCCCAACCGAAATGTTTACCTGTATTTTCGCGTTGGCCCGTACTGTTGGTTGGATGACGCAGTGGGAAGAAATGATTACTGATCCAGAATACAAGATTGGTCGCCCACGTCAGTTGTATGTGGGTGCCGCGCGTCGCGACGTTACGCCGCTCGCCAGCCGTTAAGCTTTATTAGGGGCGGCTTTCTGAGCCGCCCCTTTTTCGTATCAAGTGCCACACTTGAGTGAAGACACCAGAGAGAGACACCCGAAAGGGAATCATTCCATGATCGAACAAAAACGTGAAACTTCCCTCTTCTTTGGCGGTAATGCACCGTTCGTAGAAGAATTGTATGAAAACTATCTCGATAATCCAGATGCTGTTACAGCAGAATGGCGTGATTATTTCGACAAGTTATCCCAGCAACCCGGTAACGTGGCGAAGGATGTTCCCCACGCTCCTGTGATTGCAGCCTATGCTGAGCAAGCAAAACAAGGTGGTTTCCGCGCTACAGCCCCTACTGCCATTGAAGATGGCAAGCAAGTCGGCGTGTTGCAACTGATCAATGCCTATCGCTTCTTGGGTAACCGTCGTGCATCGCTTGACCCCTTAAAGCGTATGGATCGCCCTGCCATTCCAGAGCTGGATCTGTCGTTTTATAACTTGAGTGATGCTGACCTTAATCGCACCTTCCACACGGGAACCCTACGTGTGACATCCGGTGATCGTGCGCCATTGTCTAAAATCATTGAGGCTGCCAAGGAAACCTATTGCGGTTCCATCGGTGTTGAGTACATGTATGTGACCGATATGGCTGAAAAGCGTTGGTTGCAAGAGCGCATGGAACCGATTCGCGCTAAAGCCAGTTATTCGAATGAAGATAAAAAGCGCCTTTTGGGTCGTGTGACGGCAGCAGAAACGCTTGAGCGTTATTTGCATACCAAGTACGTCGGTCAAAAGCGTTTCTCCTTAGAAGGTGGGGAGTCGCTGATTGCATCAATGGATGAACTGATCCAAGTTTCTGGCACCATGGGTGTTCAAGAAATCGTGATCGGCATGGCTCACCGTGGCCGTCTGAATGTGCTGGTTAATACGCTGGGTAAACCTCCATCAATGTTGTTTGCCGAGTTTGAAGGTAAGAAGGCCTCTGACCTTTCAGCGGGTGATGTGAAGTACCACATGGGTTATTCCTCCGATGTGGGTACACCCGGTGGCCCAGTTCATCTGACGTTGGCCTTTAATCCATCACACCTTGAAATTATCAACCCCGTGGTTGAAGGTTCTGTTTACGCACGTCAGTTGCGTTACGGTATAGATGGCAAGCAAAAGATTGTTCCTGTATTGATCCACGGTGACTCTGCTGTTGCCGGTCAAGGGGTTAACCAGGAAATGCTGAACTTTGCGCAAACGCGCGGTTATGGCACCGGCGGCACGATCCATATCGTAGTGAATAACCAGGTTGGTTTCACCACGTCAGATCCACGTGACTACCGCTCAGGCCATTACTGTACTGAAATTTTCAAGATGGCTGAAGCGCCTATTTTTCACGTCAATGCAGACGATGTGGAAGCGGTTGCTTACGTAACCAAACTGGCTGTTGAGTATCGTCAGCACTTTGGTAAAGACGTCGTGGTTGATATCTATTGCTTCCGAAAGCTCGGCCACAACGAGCAAGACGAGCCTATGGTGACTCAGCCGTTGATGTACAAGAAAATCCAGGCACATCCAGGTACGCGCAAGGTTTACGCTGATCGTTTAGTGGCAGAAGCAACGATTGCAGGCGATGAACCCGACAAAATGATTGCGGATTATCGCGCCCACCTTGATAAAGGCGAGTTGCTGTACAACCCTGTGCTGTCCGACTACAAGCGTACGCATGCACAAGATTGGAAGCCCTACCTGACCAAGCAATACATTGAAACCTGTGACACTAAGGTTCCAACGGTTGAATTGCAACGTCTGTCTGAGCGCTTAACGACTTTGCCAGAAGGGTTTGCACTGCATTCCCGCGTTAAGAAAATCGTCGATGATCGTCGTTCCATGGGGGAAGGTAAGCTGCCATTTGACTGGGGTATGGCTGAAAACTTGGCCTACGCAACCTTGTTGACTGAAGGTTATGGTGTGCGTATTTCCGGTGAAGACGTCGGTCGAGGCACATTCTTCCACCGCCATGCCGCTTTCCACGATCAGAATCGTACGCATTGGTCCGAGGGCACCTATCACACCTTGGCTAACCTTCAGGAAAAGCAAGGTCGTTTGCAGTGTTTTGATTCCGTGCTTTCAGAAGAAGCGGTACTCGGGTTTGAATATGGCTATTCAACCGCTGAGCCGAATGAATTGGTAATTTGGGAAGGTCAGTTTGGTGACTTCGCTAATGGCGCTCAAGTAGTCATTGACCAATTTATTACTTCAGGTGAAGCAAAGTGGGGTCGCGGTTGTGGTCTGGTGATGTTGTTGCCTCACGGTTATGAAGGCCAAGGACCAGAGCACTCATCAGCGCGTCTTGAGCGTTATATGCAAGCCTGTGCTGAGATGAACATGGAAGTTTGTGTTCCAACCACGCCATCTCAGATTTACCACTTGTTGCGGCGTCAAGCCGTTCGCAAACAACGTAAACCGTTGATTGTGATGACACCAAAATCGCTGTTGCGCCATAAAGACGCGATTTCAACCATGGATGAACTGTCTAATGGTGAATTCAAACGTGTGATCGGCGAGGTTGATGCGCTTGATGCGAAAAAGGTCACGCGAGTGATCCTTTGCTGTGGCAAGGTTTATTACGATTTGCTGGCGGCTCGTCGCGAACAGAAGCTTGATCACATCGCTATTGTTCGGATTGAGCAGCTGTATCCATTCCCAGCGGATTCCTTCAAGGCTGAGATGAGCAAGTATCCTAATGCAACGGAAGTTGTTTGGTGTCAGGAAGAGCCGCGCAATCAGGGCGCTTGGTATTGGTTTGCTTCTCGTCATCACTTAGATATTTCTGTCGGTGCTAAGCAGAAATTGCTGTTGGTGTCACGTCCTGCATCTGCATCGCCTGCGGTAGGTTATTTGGCCAAACATAACGCGCAACACAAGTCTTTGATCGAGTCCGCAATGGGCAAGATTGACTATTAACCAGAAAAGACTGGAGACATTTATGAGCATTATCGAAGTTAAAGTTCCGCAACTTTCCGAATCTGTTTCTGAAGGCACGCTGACCGCTTGGAAGAAAAAAATTGGCGAGTCCATAGCACGTGATGAAATCGTGATCGATATCGAAACCGACAAGGTGGTTCTGGAAGTTCCAGTCACTGAGGCGGGTGTCTTGATTGAAATCGTCAAGGGCGATGGCGAAACGGTTGTTTCCGGTGAAGTGATCGCGAGAATTGACACATCAGCCCAAGCGGCTGCTCCTGCTCCGGCTGCCACAGCGGCTCCAGTTGCAGCAGCAGCGCCTGCTGCCGCTGCACCAGTCTCTGCAGCTAGCCCCGCTGCTCGTAAGATTCTGGACGAAAAGGGTGTTGCGACTTCTGACGTCGCTGGCACTGGCCGTGGCGGTCGTGTCACGAAGGAAGATGCTGTTTCAGCTCAGCCTAAGGCAGCTGCGGTTGCTGCACCTGCCGTTGCAACGATTCCACTGGGTGAGCGTTCAGAACAACGTGTTCCGATGACACGTTTACGTGCTCGTATCGCTGAACGTCTGCTGCAATCTAAGAACGAAAACGCCATTTTGACTACGTTTAACGAAGTGAACATGGCGCCAATCATGGCTCTGCGTAAACAGTACGGAGAAAAGTTTGAAAAGACCCACGGTGTTCGTTTGGGCTTTATGGGCTTTTTCGTTAAAGCCGCTTGTGCTGCTTTGGAAAAATTCCCAATCCTGAATGCCTCTGTTGATGGCAACGATATTGTTTACCACGGTTATATCGACATCGGTATTGCTGTCGGTTCTCCACGTGGTTTGGTTGTGCCGATTCTGCGTAATGCTTCTGAAATGTCAATTGCTGATATTGAAAAGAAAATCGCTGAATACGGTGTGAAAGCCAAGGATGGCAAGATCACCATGGAAG
>JBEGTT010000001.1:0-10033 GCA_041179245.1 Pseudomonadota bacterium | reverse complement strand
TTATATAGCGGGTGTAAGGGTGGGGTTGCGGTGGTGCCTCGGGTTTCATGGTTTGGGCGTACCGCACCAGCGTTACCGCTGAGAGCGTCGCCATTACGGCAATAAACCAGCCCGGTAGAAGGTATAGCGTCCCTAAGGATTTGAATAGTTCAAATAGCCTTTCACGTAAAAACAGGGCGGCAACATGGGCTGGTGGCCACAATCGCCCAATGACGCCCAGTGCAATACCGCCAAGGATGATGGCAAGGACACTGTTGCGTAGTGAGTTCAATCCAAAATTAAACATTTTTTCTGAGGGCTAGAAAAGATGGCAAAAGGTTCAGATTAGGCATGTAAACGAGCACGGGCGCGGGCGATTGCCGCCTTGACCTGGGCCGGCGCCGTGCCGCCGATGTGGTTGCGGCTGGCCAGCGAACCTTCGACAGTCAGCACCGCAAACACGTCGGCTTCGACCTGCGGGCAGAAGGCCTTGAGTTCGTCCAGCGTCAGTTGCGGCAGATCGACACCTTTCTGTTCGGCGGCCTTGACGGCATGGCCGACCGCTTCGTGCGCATCGCGGAAGGGCAGGCCCTTTTTGACCAGGTAGTCGGCCAGATCGGTGGCGGTGGCGAAGCCCTGGGTCAGCGCGGCTTTCATCGCTTCCGGCTTGACGGTGATGCCGCCGGCCATGTCGGCGAAGATGCGCAGGGTGTCGGTGACGGTATCAACTGCATCAAACAACGGCTCTTTGTCTTCCTGATTGTCTTTGTTGTAGGCCAGCGGCTGCGATTTCATCAGGGTCAGCAGGCTCATCAGCTGGCCGTAGACGCGGCCGGTCTTGCCGCGCGCCAGTTCCGGCACGTCGGGGTTTTTCTTCTGCGGCATGATCGAGGAACCGGTACAGAAACGGTCGGCGATCTGGATGAAACCGACGCGTGGGCTCATCCACAGCACCAGTTCTTCCGACAGCCGGCTGATGTGCATCATGAGCAGCGCGCAGGCAGCCGTGAATTCGATGGCGAAATCGCGGTCGGAGACGGCATCCAGTGAATTCTCGCAGACGCCGTCGAAACCCAGTTGCTCGGCGACGAATTCGCGGTCGATCGGGTAGGTCGTGCCGGCCAGCGCGGCAGCGCCGAGCGGCAGGCGGTTGGTGCGCTTGCGGGCATCGACAAAGCGCTCGGCATCACGGCCGAACATTTCGAAGTAGGCCAGCACGTGGTGCCCGAAAGTCACCGGCTGGGCGACTTGCATATGCGTGAAGCCGGGCATCGGGGTCGCCGCTTCCTGCTCGGCGAGGTCGACCAGCGCCGAACGAAAGGCCTTGATCAGCACTAGGATGTCGTCGATCGAATCGCGCAGGTAAAGGCGGATGTCGGTGGCGACCTGGTCGTTGCGCGAACGGCCGGTGTGCAAGCGCTTGCCGGCGTCGCCGACCAGCGCAGTCAGGCGCTTTTCGATATTGAGGTGCACATCTTCGAGGTCGAGCGACCATTCGAACTTACCGGATTCGATTTCCTCGGTGACGATGGCCATGCCGCGTTCAATATCAGCCAGATCGGCGGCGGCGATGATGCCCTGTTTGGCCAGCATCGTGGCGTGGGCCAGCGAGCCGCGAATGTCCTGGCGCCACATACGCTGGTCGAAATCGACCGAGGCGGTATAGCGTTTGACGAGATCGGAAACTGGCTCGGAGAAACGGCCGGCCCACGTGTATTGATTAGTTGCGCTCATGATTTTTGACGAGAAAGACAGCAAAGGGCAGTCAGTATAAAGGTCCCCGCGAGTGCCGTCAGACCGGCATCCTGAACCGAGGGTTCAGAATGGTTGCTTTCCTGCTGCTTCAGGTACGCCTGCATGGCGAGCCATGAGGCGCGCACAACGGCAACGTAACGGTCAGCAACCGATGCACAAGAGCATTGGTTCAAGGAATGTATGGCCTTAACAAACACCGCAGGGAGCACTCGGTACGAAAACCTGCAGCGGACAGGCAGGTTTCGAATTCAGATTAATAAGTTGGCGAAATGGATTCTTGCAACAGCCTATCGATACATTGGGTCAGCGCACTTAATCGCGCTTGATTCTCCGCATTTGAGGCTAGGGCAGCGGAATCGTTCATCGGTTGAGTATCGTTAATTTCGTCTGGGGCGATGGGTTGGACGGTAGGCTTAGCCAGCAATTCCTGTGCGATGCTCATGGCGGCCATCACGGCAATTCGTTCGGGGATGGCGTTCTTCGTTTTTCCCGCAATGTCAGTCATTTTTTCGTCAACCAAGGCCACTACCTTTAGTAATTGCTCTTGGTGGTCGGGGGGGCAGGCAACTCGGTAGTCTCGGCCCATGATTTTGACATCCATGTGCCCGGCACTCATTCGGCGGCTCCATCTAAGTCGCTGCCTTCGTTCCCGTCATTTTCTTCTTCAGGGATGCTGGAAATTAATTGTGCAACATGCCCTTTAGCCGTTTCCATTTTTTCATGAATCTGGCGATTTTCAGTTTGCACTGTTTGAAGTTGCGCACTCAGCGATGTGTTATCTGCCCGCAAACGAGAAACCAAGCCCACGAGCTGTTCAAGTTTGCCTTCGAGGATCAAAAGTTCGTTTTCCATGGTCTGACTATAGAGGGAAAAAGATTTATTGGTCAAGGCATAAGGCGAGAATGTGAATGTGCTTTATGCGAAATTGGCTAGAGCTTTGTAAACGCAAGCCCTGCGAGAACTTCTGGCAAGGCTGGAAAGTGGTCTACAATCGCGCCCTTTCCTCTTGGTTGTTGCCTATTTTTCGTGCAATTTCTCGATTTTCATCTTTCGAATAATTTGTTTCTTGCGCCGATGGCGGGGGTGACAGATCGGCCCTTTCGCCAATTATGTAAGCGAATGGGGGCGGGTTTTGCCGTATCGGAAATGGTGACCTCGAATGCACTTCTTTACGGCAGTCGCAAAACACAACGGCGGGCAGATCACACGGGAGAGACTGCGCCGATCTCGGTGCAGATTGCGGGTGGTGACCCGGCGATGATGGCCGAAGCTGCGCGGTATAACGTTGCTCGCGGTGCGCAAATTATCGATATCAATATGGGTTGCCCAGCGAAAAAAGTTTGTCATGTGCACGCTGGGTCGGCGCTGATGAGAGATGAAGCTTTGGTGGCGCGCATACTGGATGCGGTGGTGAAGGCGGTGCCGGATACGCCCGTTACGCTTAAAACGCGGACGGGTTGGGATGCCGATACCAAGAACGTGCTGAATATTTTACGGATTGCGGAAAATGCCGGGATTCGGGCCATTGCTGTGCATGGGCGAACGCGCAGTCAGCAATACACCGGGCAAGCTGAATACGAATCCATCAAGGCAGTGAAGGCGGCGGCAACTATTCCCGTGATTGCCAATGGCGATATTGATTCGCCGGAAAAGGCCAAAGCGGTGCTGGATGCCACCGGGGTTGATGCACTAATGATTGGTCGCGCCGCTCAGGGGCGTCCTTGGTTGTTTCGGGAAATTGAGTATTTTTTGGCGAAGGGGTCTCACATGCCTTCCCCGTCAGCCCTCGACGTGTTTCAAATTCTTCAGGCGCACCTAGATGATCTTTATCATTTCTACGGGGAATACAGCGGCGTGCGCATCGCCCGGAAGCATATTTCTTGGTACACCGTCGGGTTGCCCAATTCCAATGGTTTCCGTCAGGCGATGTATCAGACCGATAGCATTGCTGCTCAGCGCCAGGCTGTCGGGGCGTTTTTCAAGCGTCTGCTTGATGAAGCCGCAAATGATGAAATTTCCTTATCAGCAAAAATTTTGGGGGAGCGAGTGGCATGACTCAGATGACTCAGCGCCATGACTTGAGTAAAGCCGTAATCTGTACGCTGGAACAGTATTTTTTAGATCTTGACGGCGAAAGCCCATCAGCAGTCTACGAGATGGTGATTCGTTGTGTGGAAAAGCCTATGTTGGAAGTGGTTTTGGCCCGTACGGCAGGGAACCAGTCTCAGGCGGCTGAAATACTCGGCATTAATCGTAATACCCTGCGTAAAAAACTCACTGAATATCAACTGCTTCGAGAGACAACATGAAAATTCAACAAGCTCTAATTTCCGTTTCCGATAAAACCGGCGTGCTGGAATTTGCCCAAGGCCTGGCGGCGCAAGGTGTCAAGCTACTGTCTACTGGTGGCACGGCCAAAATGTTGCGCGATGCCGGTCTGGCCGTCACTGAAATCGGTGATTACACCGGATTCCCCGAAATGCTCGATGGCCGCGTCAAAACGCTGCATCCGAAGGTGCATGGTGGCATTCTTGCCCGTCGCGATTTGCCGGAGCATCTGGCGACCATCGAGGCGCACGGTATTCCGATGATCGACTTGGTTTGCGTGAATCTGTATCCGTTTGCCGCCACCGTTGCAAAAGCGGGTGTGACTTTGGCTGATGCCATTGAAAACATTGACATTGGTGGCCCAGCGATGGTGCGTTCATCGGCCAAGAATTATGCCGGTGTGGCGATTGTGACTGACCCCGAAGATTACGCACCGTTGCTGGCTGAAATGAAGACCAATGGTGGCGCGCTGACCTTGGCGACCCGTTTTGGTTTTGCCAAGAAGGCGTTTACCCATACCGCCCGTTACGACTCGATGATTGCGAATTGGCTGACCGGTCAAGAAGAAGGCGTTGAAGCGGAACCCGAAGCGGCTGCGCCCGTGCCATCGATTTTTCCGGACAAGCTGCAATTGGCGTTTGATCGCGTTGAAGTTCTGCGTTACGGCGAAAACTCTCACCAGAGCGCCGCTTTTTACCGCGAAACCAACCCAGTCGCCGGTAGTATCGCCGCCTACACCCAGTTGCAAGGCAAGGAACTGTCTTACAACAACATCGCTGACTCTGATGCGGCTTGGGAATGTGTTAAGTCCTTTGATGCGCCAAGTTGCGTGATTGTGAAACATGCCAATCCCTGTGGTGTGGCGATTGATGGCACCCTGCTTGGCGCTTATGAAAAAGCGTTTAAGACTGATTCGACCTCGGCCTTTGGCGGCATCATCGCGTTTAACGGCGAAGTGGGCATCGACGTAGTGAATGCGATGAATGAGCGCAAGCACTTTGTAGAAGTCCTGATTGCTCCAGCATTTACCGCTGAGGCTAAAGCAGCACTGGCCTCTAAGGCAAATTTACGCGTCCTCGTTGTGCCAATCTCGCGTGTGTTGAATACGCTGGAATTCAAACGTGTCGGCGGTGGCTTGCTGGTGCAAACCCCGGATGACTTCACCGCTCAAGTAAGTGGCTTGAAGATTGTCACCAAGATACAGCCGACGGCTCAGCAAATCGAAGACCTGCTCTTCGCTGAACGTGTCGCCAAGTTCGTCAAGTCCAACGCCATTGTGTTCTGTGGCGGCGGCATGACTTTGGGCGTTGGTGCGGGGCAAATGAGCCGCGTCGATTCGACCAAGATTGCCAGCATCAAGGCGCAACATGCTGGTTTGGATTTGGCCGGTTCGGTCGTCGCCTCGGACGCATTCTTCCCATTCCGTGATGGTGTCGACGTACTGGCTGCTGGTGGTGCCAAAGCAGTTATTCAACCGGGTGGCTCAATGCGTGACGATGAGGTGATTGCTGCCGCCGATGAACACGGCTTAGCGATGGTGTTTACCGGCGCTCGCCACTTCCGGCATTAAAAGGAAAAATAATGAAATTACTGGTGATTGGCGGCGGTGGTCGCGAACACGCATTAGCTTGGCGTCTTGCCAAAACGAACGGCGTACAAAGAGTGTGTGTGGCGCCGGGTAACGCGGGAACGGCGAGGGAAGCTGAGCTGGAAAATATTCCGATCACAGACCCAGTTGCTTTGGCTGATTTCGCCGAACAGAATAATGTCTATCTCACCGTTGTTGGACCCGAAGCCCCTCTCGCTGCTGGCGTGGTAAATATTTTTCGTGCCCGAGGCTTGAAGATTTTTGGGCCAACTAAAGAGGCCGCGCAACTGGAATCATCCAAGGATTTTGCCAAGCGCTTCATGGCTCGCCATAACATTCCTACGGCGGGTTTTGGGACCTTTTCTGATGCGGCTGCAGCTCACGCCTATATCGATAAGCAAGGCGCACCGATTGTCATCAAGGCCGATGGCTTGGCTGCTGGCAAGGGCGTCGTCGTCGCCATGTCGCTGGAGGAAGCCCATGCTGCCATCGATGACATGCTGTCCGGCAACAAACTCGGTGATGCCGGTGCGCGGGTGGTTATTGAGGACTTCCTCGACGGTGAAGAGGCTAGCTTCATTGTGATGGTTGATGGCAAAAATGTCTTAGCGCTGGCTTCTAGCCAAGACCATAAGCGGATTGGTGACGGCGATACGGGTCCGAATACGGGTGGTATGGGGGCTTATTCTCCGGCGCCCGTGGTGACGCCGGAAGTGCATGCGAGAGCGATGCGGGAAATCATTCTGCCGACGGTTCGGGGGATGGCTGCTGACGGAATTCCCTACACTGGTTTTCTCTACGCGGGTCTGATGATTAGTAAGGACGGCAGTGTTAAAACACTGGAGTTCAATTGCCGTATGGGTGACCCAGAAACGCAGCCAATTTTGATGCGGCTCAAGTCCAGTCTGGTGGATTTGCTGGAACACGCGGTTGATGGCACCTTGGATCAAGTGGAAGCCGAATGGGACCGTCGAGTTGCCTTGGGTGTCGTGCTAGCGGCGGCTAATTATCCAGATACCCCAAAGAAGGGTGATGTGATTGGTGGTTTACCCAAGGGAAACAGCTTTGGCGACGATGCTCACGTTTTTCATGCAGGGACGGATGAACACAATGGACAGGTCGTGACCAGTGGTGGTCGTGTTCTATGCGTGACGGCTTTGGGTGAGAACGTGAAGTTGGCACAAAAACGAGCTTACGATGCCGTTGCCGATATTGGTTGGGAAGGTATGCAGTATCGCAAGGATATTGGGTACCGGGCTATTTCGCGGTAGTTACTTTTGGTCCGGTGAACTCCTATTTTAAGCTCCGTGTTAGAGGTAGCTTACGTGGTTTGATTGCCACGGTGGCTGGCTTGCTGTTTCTGGTTGGTATTAGTTTGATTACCCTGTTTGTCACGCGGACATTGCATGACGACATGCATGAATTGCTGACACAGCAGCAGTTGATGAATGCAAGCTATGTGGCGAGGGATATCGATGGGAAGGTCAAGTTGCGACTGGATAGTCTGGCCCGGGTCGCTAGCAATTTTCCGCTTGATTTAATCGCTCGTTCAGCGGATTTGCAACATTGGCTTGAGGATCGTCGGGCTATTCATACCTTATTTCCGACGGGGTTGATGATTATTCCGGTTGACGGAAGCGAAACCTTGGCCGAAACCCCTCGCTTAAAAACACGCCCCAAATCCTTTGTTGATCGGGATTGGTTTGTCGGTGTCAAGTCAACGCTCAAACCCTTTGTCAGCAAACCGTTGATTGCTCGATCTACCAATGAGCCTGCTTTGGTGATTGCAGTCCCGGTTTTAGATAAACGAAATCGGTTGATGGCTATTTTGGCGGGGGTGACACCGTTGGAAACGCCGGGGTTTCTGGACTTAATTAAGGGCGCAACGCCTGGGCAACAAGGGCGATATCAATTAATTTCCCCTCGCCATAAACTCTTTGTTTTGACCCCGGATGTGACGTTGTCGGCAGCAACGCTTCCGTCGCTCGGACAGGACCCAGTGATTGATATGGCATTGCAGGGAAAAACAGGGGCGCATCTGGCCAAGAATGTGGCCGGCGAGAGTGAGTTAGTGGTGATTGTCCCGGTGCATCAAGCCGGTTGGCTTTTGCTGGCTAGGCAACCGAGCAAGTTAGCTTTTGAGCCGGTGACCCACACTGTTCAGAACACCATCCTGATTACGGTGTTGCTGAGTATTCCACTCATTGGTTTGTTGTTGCTGGCAGTCAGTTGGTTGTTAAACCCTTTTGCCAAGCTTGCGCGGCAGCTGCGAAACATGGCCGAAGGGACGGAGCCAATGAAGCCCGTAACGGTTTTACCTATTGAGGAAGTGGCTGATGTGGCCAACAGCTTTAACCGATTGCAAGCGCGTCTGTTGCAACAGGAGCGCCGGCTTGCGGATATGGCTCACCATGACGGACTTACCGGTTTGCCAAACCGCATCGCTATTAACGATCGCTTGGAAAGTGAGTTGCTGAGAATTCGACGTAGTGGTGCCGGACTTGCGTTGCTATTCTTGGATCTGGACGGTTTTAAGCCGGTGAATGACCAATATGGCCACCAAGTTGGTGATAGGTTATTGATCGAAATAGCCCATCGTTTGCAGACGTGTGTGCGGAATGTGGATATGGTGGCTCGTTTAGGCGGAGACGAGTTCCTGATTCTACTGAGTGACTCAGAGGTTCCGCTAGAAGCGGCTAAACGTGTTAGCCAGCAGTGTATTGATGCCCTTGGTACGCCATTCGTAATTGATGGTTTGCAGATTTCGGTGGGCGTTTCCGTCGGCATTTCGGTTGTTTTGGGCGCCGATTCAAATATTGTCACCGCAACTCAATTAGTCAGTTTTGCCGATGTCGCAATGTATCAGGCCAAGGGCAATGGCCGTGGATGTTATGCAATCTATACACCGTCATCTTCCGAAGAATTGAACTGATATGCCAGACGCGAATATTCCATTAGCTCGAATCAAGGCTTTTTTTGCTAACTTGCAAAAGTCTATTGTTGCAGAGCTTGAGTCCTTTGATGGGCAGCCATTCAAATCAGATGCTTGGGACCGGCCCGAAGGGGGAGGTGGCGTTTCGCGTCTGATTGAAGAAGGAAATGTGTTTGAGCGAGGCGGCGTGAATTTTTCTCACGTGGTTGGCAAATCGCTACCCGCTTCCGCGACGGCGGTGCGCCCTCAACTTGCGGGTAGAGCTTGGGAGGCGATGGGGGTTTCGTTGGTATTGCATCCCCGTAACCCGTATTGCCCAACGGCCCACATGAATGTTCGCTGCTTTGTTGCCAGCAAGCCCGGAGAGCCAGATGTTTGGTGGTTTGGGGGCGGTATGGACATGACGCCCTATTATGCGCAGCGTGAGGATGTCACCCATTTCCACCAGACCTGCAAAAGCGCGCTTGAGCCTTTCGGGGTGGCGACTTACCCAAAATACAAACAATGGTGTGACGAGTATTTTTTCCTAAAACACCGTAATGAACCGCGTGGGGTTGGCGGTATCTTTTTTGATGACCTCAATGAAGGCGGCGAAGGTTGGGATACGGTTTTTGATCGTTGTTTCGCCTTAACTCAGGCGGTGGGAAACGCTTTTGTGCCCGCCTATCTTCCGATTGTGAGTAAGCATCGCGATGATGTGTACGGGGAACGGGAGCGTGATTTCCAAGCTTACCGCCGTGGGCGTTATGTAGAGTTCAATTTGGTGTTTGATCGGGGTACGCTATTCGGTTTGCAGTCCGGAGGGCGAACCGAGTCTATTTTGATGTCTATGCCGCCCATCGTGAAATGGCGCTATGACTGGCATCCCGAACCTGGGACGCCAGAAGTAGCACTTTACGACGTATTCCTGAAACATCAGGATTGGGTGTGACTTGACCCAAGTTGGCGCTTATTTCAGCTTGCCTTTGACGGCGATTACTTTGGAAGCGTCTTTGATGATTACTTTGCCCGCGTTACCTACCAAGTTCCCGCAAGTACATGCGGATTTGATAAAGGGTACCGAGTTGACGACCGCTGAACATTCCGCGCACTCGTAGTACACATCCCCGCCGGTGGGTAAATTGGCTGGATCGGGTTGAGGTTGGATGGGATAGAAATTGTAGATTTTTCGCATGTCCAGCATGGTGACTCCTGTTGAGAAGGTTGAGTATTATTTGGGTTGTTGGGTATGACTTAATAAGGCGGCGGCGCGGTAGTGTGGCTGGGCTGCATCGGTACGATCAAGCCGTTCAAGCAGCTGTGCCAAGGCGAGATGAGTTTCAGCGGTCTCGCGGACGGAAAGCGCGGCTTCAAAATAGCTTTGAGATTTTCCCCATAGACGTTGTTGTTCGCAGAGCCGCCCCAGTGTATGCAGCAAACCGGCGTCACGGGGTTGGCGAGCAATCCAACTT